>JBBIQU010000106.1:0-14476 GCA_037442185.1 Chthonomonadales bacterium
GCTGCGCGTCGAACTGCAACACGTCGCAAGAAGCGACGGCTACACGCTGCGCGTCCTATCGCAACGCGTCGCACGAAGCGACGGCTACACGATGCCCGTCCAATGGCAACAGGCTTCGTCCGACCCCTGGAAGCCCAGTTCACAGGATGTGAGACGCGCCTCGGTCGGAGCGATGAGGAAGGGAAGGGATGCGCCGATGCGGCGGCGAATGTGTGTCGGCGGATGGCGCGGCGATGGGCCGCGGAATGGAGGCAGGCACATGCAAGACGACGGTCGAACGAATCGCAGGACGTTCCTGAAGAGGGCAGCCGCGATCAGCGCCGGCATCGGATCGTTCACCATCATTCCCGCATCCGCCCCGGGCAGGGCAGGGCGACCGGCTCCGAGCAACAGGATCACCATCGGGTGCGTGGGTATGGGAGGGATGGGCAACGGGAACCTCGGCGCGTTTCTGGGGCAGCCCGATACGCAGGTCGTCGCGGTGTGCGACGTGGACCGCAATCACCTCGATGGCGCGCGCAACGCCGTCAATCGCCACTACGGCAATCAGGACTGCGCGGCATACAAGGACTTCCGAGAGCTCCTCGCGCGAGGCGATCTCGATGTCCTTTCGCTGGCGACGCCCGACCACTGGCACGCGGTGCCGGCAGTGATGGCCATGGATGCGGGCCTCGACGTGTATGGCGAGAAGCCCATCTCCCATTGCCTCATGGAAGGCCGCGCGATGGCCGACGCCCAGAAGCGCAACGCGCGCGTGTGGCAGACCGGGAGCTGGCAGCGCTCTCAGGGGCATTTCCGCTTCGCATGCGAGCTGGTGCGCAACGGCCGAATCGGCAAGGTGGTCAAGATCGAAGTGGGTCTCCCGACCGGCAGTCCGGCGCAGCCGGTTACCTTCAAAGACCCTCCGCCGGAACTGGACTACGACTTCTGGATCGGACCGTCGCGCTGGGTCCCGTATTGCGACAATCGGACGCACTGGCACTGGCGCTGGCAGCTCGATTTCGGCGGCGGGCAGCTCATGGACTGGATCGGGCACCACGGCGATATCGCGCACTGGGGAATGGGTTGGGATCAGACTGGCCCCATCGAGATCGAAGGCTCTGGCGAGTTCCCGACTTCGGGCATCTGGGATGCGGCCACCCGATACTATTTCGTGGCGAAGTACCGGGGCGGCGTCGAGATGCACGTCGCCAACGGCGGGAACAAGAACATCGGCGGCGGCACCAAGTGGATCGGCGAAGATGGCCGCTGGGTGTGGGTGGATCGTGGCGGCATTGACGCCAATCCCAAGAGCCTGCTGCGCGAGCGCATCGGTCCCGATGCGATCCGGCTCTTCCGTAGCCCGGGGCACCAGCGCGAGTTCCTCGACTGCGTCAAGTCGCGACGACCGACGACGACCCCTGCCGAAACCGCCCATCGCTCGGCCTCGATCGGCCATCTCGGGCAGATTGCCATGATCACCGGGCGCCGCATCCGATGGAATCCCGACACCGAACAGATACTGAATGACCCGACCGCGTCGCGCATGCTGTCAACGCCCATGCGGGCGCCGTGGCGGCTGTAGGAAGCGAAAGGAGAGAGAGTTCCATGATGAAATGGGCGACCGCCGTATGCGCGCTGGTCGCGATGGCTACCGGCATGGCCTATGCTCAGGGCGATCCGTATGCGCAGCTGCGGTCGTATGACTTCCAGGATCGGGCTGCCCTTGCCGCCATCCAGCGCGAGATCGTTGCCGCATCCGGCGCTCCGGCCAAACTTGCGCCCATCGAGGCGAAGCTGCTGAACGTGGTCAAAGACCGGAACGCATCGTTCGGCGGCAGGCAGGAAGCGTGCAAGTTCCTGGCATCCATCGGCACGGCCCGAAGCGTTCCGGCGCTGGCAGCCATGCTCAAGCGTGATGCGAAGGAGGCCGACGCCGCGCGGTATGCGCTCGAGCGGATTCCCGGGCCGGAAGCGGGAGCTGTCCTGCGCGCCGCGCTGACCTCGTCGAGCGGGCGCGTTCGTGTCGGCGTGATCAACAGCCTCGGCGTACGGCGCGATCCGGCGGCAATCGCACCGCTGGCCAGGCTCGCGTCAGGTTCGGATCCCGAGACGAGGTCGGCCGCACTCGATGCCCTTGGCGGCATCGGCACGGACAGGGCCATGTCGGCGCTTCAGTCCGCCCGGCCGCGCGATGCGGCGGCGATGCGCGCCATGCTCAGGTGCGCGTCCGCCATGGCCAGGGCCGGCAAGTCGGTTCGGCTGGACAAGGCGTATGCGGATCTGGCCGGGAAAGGGAAGCCGCGTTACATTCGCGTTGCTGCCGTTAGAGGCCTCGCCTCTTCTGGATCGGCCCAGTGGCTCAACGTGGCACTGGCTGCCATGAAGGATGCCGACCCGTACATCCAGCGCAGCGCGGCGTCACTGATCGCGCAGAGCCGCGATGCAGCAACAACGAAGAAGGCCGTTGCAGCGTTCGGCTCCGCTCCGGCTGATGCTCAGGTCGCGTTGCTTGCCGGATGGGGCGAGCGGCGCGAACGGTTGGCGGCCCGCACGGCTGCCTCATCGGCCCAGTCTGCCGATCCCAATGTGCGCGCGTCGGCCATCAGGGCTGCGGGACGAATCGGAGACGCCGCGTCCGTTCCTGCGCTGGCCGATGTCGCAGCGTCCACTATGGCCGAGTCCGGCCTTGCCCGTGAAGCGCTGGCGGAGATGCCGGGCGACGAATCTGCCCGGGAGATTCTGCGGCTGGCCCGGGAAGGCAAGCCAGCGGTTCGGGCGACTCTCATGGCCGTCATCGCCGAGCGTCCCGGCGCGCCGTCCTTGAGCGCGCTCCTCACCGGAATGCGGGACGCGGACGCATCGGTGGCCGTTGCGGCTCTGCGGGGTCTTGGAGCATCCGGAGGGCGTACCGAAGTGGCGCCCATTGCCGCGCTGCTGACAGGCTCGACGAACGATGAGGTCAGGGACGCGTCGGGGCGCGCAATCGTGGCGTGCGTCCAGCGCTCCGACGACCGTGACGGCGCCGTCGGACCCGTTATCGCCGCGCTGGCGGGCGCATCCAGGGAAGCGACTGCCGCTCTGCTGGGCGTTCTCGCCGAAATCGGCGGACAGCGCGCGCTGACCGAGCTCACCCAAGCGACGGCATCCGAGGACCCGGAAGTCAAGCGCGCCGCAGTGCGCGGCCTCGCCGAGACATGGGCCGACTCGGCGCCTCTGCAGAGCCTGATCTCCATCGCGAAGAACGACAGCGCGCCGGCGGTGCGGGTGATCGCCCTGCGCGGCTATATCCGCCTGGTCGGTCAGGACGGCGGCATGCCCGCCGATGCGAAGGTGAACGCCCTCCGACTGGCCCTCGAGGCAGCTTCGAGACCGGATGAGAAGCGTCAGGCATTCGGAGCGCTCAGGGATTGCCGCATAGAGTCCGCGGTAGCCCTGCTCGCGAACTACCTCGGCGACGCCGACCTGGGAACCGAGGCTGCCGAGGCGGTCCTGGACCTTGCCGCCCCTCAGAAACGCAACAACCGTGATCTTCCCGCAGTTACGGGATCGGCTGTCGCGTCGGCCTTGAACGAGATCGTCCGCAAGTCCACGGACGCGCAGATCAAGGAGCGGGCGCAGAAGCTTGGAGGCTCACAGGATTGACGGTGCGAACATAGACACGCGCGGGCACGGCGCAGTATAATATCGCCCGCAGTCCAGACGGACAATCATGCTCCGAAATGAGGTGAGTTCGAGCTTGGTGCAGGTTATCGTCAAACCCGGCGAACCGATTGACGTGGCCCTGAAGCGGTTCAAGAAGACCGTGATGAACAGCGGGATCACGAAGGAAGCGCGCATGCACGAGCGCTACGAGAAGCCCAGCGATCGTAAGCGGCGTGAGCTCAAGGCGGCGATCCGGAAGTTCCGCCGCGCGCGGGAGAAAGCTGCGGCAAGGGACCGATCGTAATCGCGGGCTCGAAACTGCAACACAACTCGAAGGGCGGCCAATCTGGCCGCCCCTTTTCGTTCATCTATGCCGGAGAAGGGATTCGAACCCCCACGCGGTTGCCCGCAAGTGATTTTGAGTCACCCGTGTCTGCCATTCCACCACTCCGGCACGTGCGCCTGCGATTATACACCGTGCCTGCGGCTGTGTCTATCCGGCGATACGGGCGACGGTCGCTCAGCCTTTCTTCTGCTTCTTGAGCGCGATCTGAATCTTCTTCTCCTTCTCGGCTGCCGAGAGGGTCTCGAATGCCGGCTTACAGCCTCCACAGCAGAAATGGACTCGGTAGTTCTTGAACGTTGCCGTCCCACCGCCCTTGCCGACAACCTTGTTGCCCATCATGGGGCAGACGGTAACCTCGGTGAGCTTGGCCTGCTTCTTGGACTTCTGGCTCGGTCCGGCATATGCAGCGCCCACAGCAAAGGACAGCAACACTGCCAGAGCAATGATCTTTCGCATTTTGCACCTCCAGATGCGCAACCCCGGCTCTGTTCGCGGGGTCTTATGTAACGGTATGCTGTCTCCGGTCCGGTAAGTTCCCATGAAACGAGAGAATCGGATGCGCTTGGCTGTAATGCGCATCAATGTGAGGTGAGACGGTGATCCTGCACGTGGTGCCGGCGCTGGCTATGCTGTCGCTTGGCTTGTTGGAGACGCCCGCTTTCGGGGGCAGCCATCAGGCAACCTATCAGGTCGAACTTCAGACGGCATGGGATGCCAAGGCGCGCGGCGACTGGGCCGCGATGGAGGATGCGCTGACCCGGGCGCTCCGGCTTGGACCCGGCGACGAATACGTCTGGCGGAGCCTTGCCTGGGCACAGATGCACCGCGGCAGGTGGCGAGAGTCGCTCGCAACGGCGCGAGCCAATGTGCGCCGGAACGGCAAGACAAGCTGGTCGCTCGAACAGCTCTATGAGTCCGCCATGGCCGCCGGCGATGTGGCCCTTGCCCGCCGCGCGCTCGAGGAGGAGGAACGGCTACCGGCGTCAGCCCGCAATCGGAGCCTCGATGCCGAGCGCAAGGCCTTCAGGGCTGCCACGAACTCCACTCAGTATGACCTGCGATGGATCATCCGGACCTCCGACTACAAGCTTCAGCGCGGCGAGCTGGTCATCAACGTCCCCTACCGCGAGCATCTGTGGCAGAAGGCGGAGATTGCGGTTGACGGCGCGCGCTCATGGCGCATCGAGTCGGTCGGCGGCCGCGACGTGCTCTTCGCCGACCCGGGAGAAGCCGCCGAAATCGTGCTTCGCGCGCGCGTGATCCACAAGCCGGAGGTCCGGGGCGCCCGCTTCGCCGCCAATGCCCGCCAGGGTCGGATGCCGCCTGACGCTTCGCTCGTGCTGGGACCGTTTCGGAATCGGATTGACTACGATCCTGCCGATCCGGTCCTGACGCCGATTGTCAACTCGCTGCGGAAGGGGACGCCCGGCGAGAGGGTTCAGGCGGTCCTCGACTGGCTGGCGGCCAACGTGCCATACGTCAACGGCGGTCCCGATGATCTTGAGACGATCATCAAGACGGGCAAAGGCGTATGCCACCATCAGAGCAATCTGATGGTCGCCATGTGCCGCGCGCTGGGCGTGCCGGCGCTCGTGGCCCACGGCATCCGCCTCGGAGCCGGAGACGGCGAGATCAAGGACGTCATGGCGTCGCACGGTTGGGTCGAGGTGTGGCTCGACGGCAGATGGGTCGGCGTCGAGCCGTTGAACCCGAACTCGCTGCGCTATTTCGACAGCGGGTATCTGATCGTTGATGCGACCGGCCGCGGCGCCGGACCCGTGAACGACCATTTCCTCATGTACACGCCTGACGGAAGGCACATCGAGGGCATCCAGGGCCTGCCCGTGTCGGGTGTCATGCGCTTGATGGACGAGGGCTCGCGTTAGGGGCCTTTGCGTCGCCTGTCGGCGATGTAGCGCGAGAGGATGTCGAGATTGCGGATGAACGTCTCGCAGTCAATGATCCTCGTCGTGTCATCGGCGTCACCGTGGTACCGGAGGCGGCCATCCTCGACCCACGCGCCCCTGTCGTCAAGCGCGGCGATGGCCTGACGCACGGCATCCGAGTCGGGCGGGCTTTCTCGGGACGACGCTGCCGCCGACGTGCCGTTGCCGGCGTTCAGCTTCGCAGCCACGCGCTTGTAGGCGGCTTCGATGGCATCGAGACCCGAGGTCACCTTGAACGCATAGTGGGTGGGCATGTCCGAGTCGTCGTAGGTGAGCTCATAGCGTCGGTTGAAGTAGAGGGGTCTGTCGGTGCCGATCTCGTAGAACCGCGCCAGACGGCCGCCGGGAAGGAGCAGCTTGCGATAGTAGGCAAGGGCGCGCGGGATCGGCTCAAGGAATCGCGCTTCGCCGGTTCTCTCGGCCAGACGGATCAGCGTGCGCATGACCTGCTGCGACTCTCCGCCGGTGATGGCGGGAGGCTCGAACTTGCGCGCCCATGTGGGTTCCATGTCGGCGTTGTACTGCTGCGCCCACCCCGGCTGCGGCTCGGGAAGCTGGGCTCGAATCAGGAAGTCGCCGCCTCGTCTGGCGGCATCGAGACACCGGCGGTCTCCCCTGACCTCGGCGACTTCGAGGAGCGTCGAGATCACGGTGCCCATGACGTTGTCGTTGAGGGTGTATTGATCCCAGTACTGCTTGCCCGTGTAGAGGCGCGACCAGGTTGCCGGGAAGGACGCCGACCTGACGGGCCTGCCCGAGTCGCGGTTGCGTCCCGTGAAGCCCTGGGGCCACGCGCCGTTAGGATGCTGCGCGCCGATGAGCGCCTCGACAGCGCAGTCGGCGGCTTCCCGGATGCGCCTGTCTTTGCCCGCGAGGGCGCGATCGAGCCTGACGAGAAAGCGTATGGCCGACTGCGTCATGTCATCGTCCAGTGAGCTCACGTTGCGCCGGTTCGGGCCGCTCTCGTCCACCCGGTAGGCCCATCGGCGTCTCTCGGCTGGGTCGAAGCGTATCTCGGCCGCCCATCCGCCGCTGCTGAGCTGCCCGCGCACGAGGCATTCGCCCGCGTCGCGGGCTGCGTCGAGCAGGTATGGCAATCGGGTGCGCTCGTAAGCCCTCAGATACACCATGCCGATTGCCGGAGTGCCGGGCGGCTGAACCCACACGGTATCGGGGTCTGCCTTGCCTTCGCCTTCGCGCTTGGTCAGATCGGCGCTGTAGCGCCACAGGTAGCCGCCGTGAGCCGCGACCTGCGTTCGGAAGAAACGAACGGCGCGCTCCATGGCGCGTTCGGACTCCTTCAGGGTGGGCGACTGCGCCAACCCAAGGGCGAAGAGGAGATAGAGTGTCTGTGCCATATGTCCGGTTCCACCTGAACCTGTTCCGTCACCAGTTGATCGGATACGCGCTGATGCCGGTGAAGCATCCGACGGCAGTGGTGAGCCCTCCGGCGACGAAGTCCCCGACGATGATGCCAAAGAAGAACGGGAGCGACTGGCGATAGAGCCGGATCCCGCCATAGCGCAGCACGACGATCTTGGCGATCCATGCGATGAAGAACGGAAGCCATATCTGGTTCATGGTGGGGGTGTTGGCGATGGCGTAGCCGACCGGGTGGAATACCCACCAGGTGAACTGGGCGCGCAGGAGCAGCAGGGCCGTGGTGACGGCGAAGCCCGCTCCCGCTGCAAGCGTTCCCGGCAGATCGGTCTTGACCGGCGTCGAGAGAGCATCGCGAAGCTGATCGAACGGCTGTCGGCCCATGTAGGTCCGCCAGCTGTCCGTCTTGGCGCCCGCGCCGTACTGGTACCAGATCATGAGCGCAATGGCGAACGAGATGGCTACGCCCAGGACGATTGCTACCAGAAGCGCCCAGGTGAGCTTGCGCCTGGATGCGCCCAGCGAATCGGCCATCTTGTAGGCATCGGACTGGTTCGGCATGGACAGGCAGCGCAAGTCGAAGCTCGCGATGGCGCTTCGGAGATAGGCAAGCACCGTAAGGTCGGCCGGAGTGTAGACCGTGGTTCCGAACGTCGTGGTCATGAGCCGGTAGGCATCCACGTCGGGCCCAAAGAGCCATGCATTGCCCGTCTCGGCGCGGATTCGGGCCGCGGCAATCATGTAGAGGAACGAGAGCCCCAGCGCCGCCACGGCCACGCCGGGGCGCATGCCCGCCGCCACGCACCAGCCCACCAGCGCCGCCAGGCACAGAATCAGGCCCACGAATGCCGCGCGATAGGACATGGGCTCATCGGCATCGTCGCGAACGGTGCCCGGCTTGCGGCGCCCCCAGGCGATGCGCCAGACCTCGACGAGATAATGCCGCGAAAGCCACAGTCCGAATATGGTGAGCGCGAGGAAAGCCCCTGCGCCCTGATGCCCGATGAAGGGCCAGGCGCTCTGTCCGCCGGCCGTAGCGCCCGCCGATATGCCGCTTGCCGAGCCGAAGACCGCCTCGGCCTTGGTGACCAGCCAGAAGAACCAGCAGCTGAAGGTCATGTCCACCGAGAGCAGATAGGCGATGCCGATGACGAAGGGATAGAAGGAAATCGGCGTGTAGCCGATGGCGTTCCACGGCGGCGCATTGAGTATCTGGCCCAGGTCGGGCTGATCGGCCGTGCGGGTCGGGATGTAGGGCACGGCAGGGGCGTTGAGGTGGATCGTGTTCATCACGTCTATGCAGAACGGGATTGCGAACCCGAGCCACAGCAGACGGTTGGTGAAGAATCCGGCCTGCTCGCGGATCATCTCGACGGGAACGGCGACCGTCGGGAATGTGAGGCGCTCACGGTCCATCCACTGCCGACGCAGGATGGCGATGATGCACAGTGTCGCCAGCGCGACCAGCACCATGAACACAGTCCAGGCGATCATCTGGCTGCGCCAGGCGGCCCACGGAACCGATGCATTGCCAACGTAGAAGCCGTAGAGGGCTGCCTTGTCCTTCTGAGCGATCCAGTCCTTGATGTGGGCGTGGAACAGCGTGGCCCACGCGTTGCTCTCGTTGGCGTAGTAGAATGCCGCCGTGATGGTGGGCACGATGAAGTGCATGCCGCCCGACGAGGAGATGACCGTCGAGACGGTGAGCATGACGTAGATGACAAGCAGCTCGACACGGCTGAACGCCAGCGGCCGCAGGAATCGCGTCAGGGCGATGTTTACGATGACCAGAAGGAAGAGGATGTTGAATGCGCCGATGGGGATGCTCGTCCCGGCCAGGGCGGTATGCCCGCGACCACCCAGGACCAGCTCGGCCCAGTGGAGCCAGAGATTGGCAACGGCGGTCAGCACGATGCCCAGCAGAACGGCCCTGACGGTGACGCCCGCTCGCGACGGCGGGGTGCGCGGCGAAGCCTCGGATCCGTTGCCGCCTCGGTTCACGGGGTTGCGACCCGCACGGACGCCACCTTGCCGTCCTTGATGCGAACCACCGCTGCCCATCGTTGGCCGTGGGGGGCGGGGCTGCTTGCCCTCCAGATCAGTTCTTCACCGTGTTGTTCGCACCTGGGAAGGCGCCGAACCGCAGCATCGAGTTTGGAACGGGGCATGCCGGGGATGACAGCGCCCATCCATCCCAGCTCGCGCACATAACCGTGCACTTCAGGGCAGTTCGGATCGCCCGAGCTTCCCGGCGGCATGCACTCAAGCGAAACCGCCTGCACGATGTCGGCATCGAACACCGGAGCTTCCGGCGCATCCGGCACGCTTGCGAAGGTCGCCCTGATCACGCACCGAGCCGCCCGCCAGGTCCACGCGTACCCGCGCGAACCCTTCATGGGCGAGCCGGAGCCCAGCCGGGCCTTCAGCGCCTTGAACGTGTCCACGCCGACCCTAATGCCGGCGATGCGGGCAATGGCAGGCGTCGGATCGGGTGCAGGGCGAGCGATCTGGCTTCGTGACGGGACCGCGCCAAGGAGGGCTGCGCCGACAAGGACCGGACCGGCAAATGCGCAGGTTCGCCGGGCGAGCCCTGTTGCAGGGGTATGATGCTTCACAGGCTGTCTCACGGTTCGCTTCAAAGGAGTCTCCGCCGCTTGTCCACCAACCAGCGCGATTGGCGTCTGTTCGGCGCAGCCACATTCTGCTATGCATTCGGCTTCGCTGTCTACAACGGCTTATTTCAGAACTTCTTCCGGGAAGTCCTGCACGGCGGTCCCGGCCAGCTCGGGATACTGGAGTCCCTCCGAGAGGTGCCGGGGCTGCTCACGGCGTTCACGGCGGGAACCCTGGCCCTTGTGGCCGAGACCCGCGTGGGCAGTCTGGCTTTGCTGATATCGGCAGCGGGCATTGCCGCCACCGGTTATGCGACGGCCTACTGGCCCCTTGTGGCCATCACGGTTTTCTGGTCCATCGGCATGCACCTCTGGTTCTCGCTGTCACCGGCGATCACGTTGGCCCTGGCGGAAGGCAAGGAGGGGGGACGGCACCTTGGCCGCATGGCAGGCATCGGCGCGGTCGCCGTTCTGGTCGGGCTAGCGGTCACGCGGGTGGTCAAGCCGTTCGTGGACTATCGCTACCTGTTTGTAGCGGCAGGCCTGCTCATCTTCGTTGCCGGCGTCTGTGCATGGTTCCTGTCGCGGAAGAAGCAACTTACGGACAGACCCCGGCTGCTCCTGCGCAAGGAGTACACCCTTTTCTACTGGCTGACCTTCCTCGAGGGCTGCCGTCGGCAGATATTCGGAACGTTCGCGCCATTCGTGCTCATCGTGGTCTACGGGGCAAAGGTCGAGACGATGCTGACGCTGGCCCTGATCAATGCCGCCGTCTCGACGTTCGCAGCTCCCGTGATCGGCCGATTCATAGACCGTCTGGGCGAGCGGGCCATGCTAACGTTCTACTATGTCGCGCTGGTCGCGGTCTTTGCCGGCTACGCGTTCATTCCGAGCGTTTCGGTCCTGTACGCCTTCTACATGGTGGACAACCTGCTCTTTGCGTTCGCCATCGGGATCACGACGTACCTCAACGGCATCGTTCGGCCCAACGAGATGACGCCGAGCCTGACCATGGGGACCACCATGAACCACATCGCCGCGGTGATCGTTCCCGTCACGGGCGGAGTGCTCTGGAAAACCGTGGGCGATTTCCGCATTCCCTTCTGGATCGGCATCGGAGTCGTGCTGCTTTCGCTGCACGCGGCGCGGCTCATCCCCGCGCGCCATCGGAGCGAAGCCGGAGCGTAATGGAGTGGTGGGACGGGCATGAGACGGCCTCTCCAGCGAACTGGAGGATGCTCGAACAGAAACGACGTAATGTAGCCTGACATGCAATCCCATCTGGAGGTAGCCCCATGCGCTCCATAGCCCTCGACGATCTCTTCCGCTTCCGCCTGGTCGGCGATACGCAGATATCGCCCGACGGCAAGCGTGTTGCATTCACGGTCCGAAGGACGGATCGCGAGAAGAACAAGTACTTCACCGCGCTCTGGATGGCCGACGTGGCTGCAGAGACGGCCCGGCAGTTCACCGGAGACGGCCACTCTGACGGCGAGCCCCGGTGGTCGCCGGACGGCTCACGTATCGCGTTTGTCAGCGACCGCGACAAGCCGGGCTCGCAGATCTACGTGATCCCGGCCGACGGCGGCGAGGCCGAGAAGCTCACGTCTCTGCCGGAAGGCGGCGTGACCGGGCTCTCGTGGTCGCCCGACGGAACCCGCCTGGCGTTCCTCTTCCGGGCGACGCCCGAGGAGCGAGCCGACAAGGCCCAGAAGGAGCGCAAGGAGAAGGAGCTCAGCTCGCCCGTTCGGGTCCATCGCAAGCTGTTCTACCGGCTGGACGGCTTCGGCTATTACGACGACAGCTACTGGCAGGTGTGGGTTTCTGATGCGGCTACGGGCGAGGCCAAGGCGCTCACCGATGAGCCCTGTAACCATGGCGCGCCGGCATGGGCGCCCGACGGCCAATCGCTCGTCTTCGTCGCCAACCGGCGGGACGACAACGATCTGAAGGCCATGTACGACGACCTGTGGCGCATTCCCGCCTCGGGCGGCGATGCTGCGCGCATTCCGGCTCCGGAGGGACCAAAGGGCGACCCATCGTTCTCGCCCGACGGCCGATGGATCGCCTATGTGGGCCATACCGATGTTGAGGACACGTGGGGCGGACGCAACGAGCGGGTTCTGGTCATTCCGAGCGAAGGGGCTGATGACGCCCGCGACCTGACCGGCGCGTCCGATATGGCCGTGGGCTATCTGACGCTCTCGGACATGCATGATACAGGCGGTCCGGCGGTGCGATGGTCGCCCGACGGCGCCCGCCTCTACTTCCCCGTCAGCGCCCACGGCGACACGCGCCTCTGCACGGTTCCGGTGGACGGCGGCGAGATCGTGCCCCTGACGCCTGCCGACATGGAGATGGGCTGTTTCAGCATCAGCGCCGACGGAAGCCGCATCGCCGTTGCGCTCGGCTCGGCGACCGATCCCCACGAGGTCGCAGCGCTGGACAGCCCCGCCGAGCCGAGCAAGCCGCGGACGGTCAGCGAGATCAACTGCGAGGTCCTGTCCGATGTTGACCTGCAGATGCCCGACGCGATCGAGCTGCCCAACGGCGACGGCGGCATCGTGCATACGTGGGTGCTCAAGCCCGCCGATTGCGAGGAGGACAAGCGTTATCCCTGCGTGCTCTATGTCCACGGAGGCCCGGCGCTCCAGTACGGCGGGCGGGCGGCTCCATTCCATGAGCTTCAGTGGCTCGCAGCCAACGGCTTCGTCGTCGTCTTCTCCAACCCGCGCGGCAGCAAGGGCTACAGCGAGGACCATACCCGCGCCATCCACGGCGATTGGGGCAACAGGGACTTCGCCGATATCATGACCGTGGCCGACTATGCGGCCTCACTGCCCTGCGTGGACCCGGACCGCATGGCCATCATGGGCGGCTCCTACGGCGGCTTCATGACCGTCTGGGCCATCGGCCACACCGACCGCTTCCGGTGCGCCATCGCCGACCGGCTCGTGGGCAACATGCACAGCATGAGCGGCACGTGCGACTTCCCGTGGGAGCACGGCAAGGAGTTCGGCGGGAACGCGTGGGACGACCCGAGCGAACTTTGGCGCTGCTCGCCCCTCAAGTACGCCGGCAACATCAAGACGCCCCTGCTTCTGATCCACTCCGACGGCGACCTCCGCTGCCCCATCGAGCAGGCCGAGCAGCTTTTCGCCGCGCTAAGGTGGCAGCGCAAGGAAGTCGAGTTCGCCCGCTACCCTGCCGAGAGCAGCCACGGCCTCAGCCGCAACGGCCCACCCGACCTCCGCGAAGACCGACTGAAGCGGAACCTGGCGTGGCTGGAGCGGTGGTTGAAGGGGTAGATGGGCGGGATGGACGGTGATGGACGGTGATGGACAGGATGGACGCCGCGCAGCGGCCAGCCGGTTCGTCGCTGCGGATGAGAGGTAATATCGAGACGGTGAGGAGCCGCGTCTCTCGATGCCGGTAGTGTTCAGGTACCGAGGGTACCGGTTCTTTTTCTACTCGAATGAGGGCGACCTGCGGGAGCCGTTGCACGTCCACGTGCGGAAGGGTGGGGCGGTAGCCAAGTTCTGGCTGAGACCAACGCCGCAGGTTGCCGAGTCCTATGGTCTGGCGGCACACGAGTTGAGTGAGTTGTTGGAGGTGGCAGCCGGCCGTGTGGGGGAGATCGAGAGGTACTGGAATGAGCACTTTGGTGACTGAACCCGTGGCGCAACGCGTGCGGTTCGATAGCGATACCATGTGGGTCGAGCTTGCCGATGGCCGCCGGCTTGGGGTGCCGCTTGCGTACTTTCCCCGTCTGCTCCGCGCAACGCCCGCAGAGAGGTCCAGGTTCACGCTTAGCGGCGGCGGAACGGGTCTCCACTGGGAAGAGCTTGACGAAGACATCTCCGTACCCGCTCTGCTGATGGGGATCGGGGACAGGACGCGCGGAAGCGCATGAGAGGGCGCTCGGCATCCGGCGCACAGGGCTTGCCGCCTGGGGCTCCTGACGCCCCGCGAATGAAGGAGATCGTCAATGCCGAAGCGCCGCCCAGATCGGGCCCGGAGGATCATCCATGCCAACAACAGTCCTGATCGCCTGCGCCGTGCTCCTGACCGTTGCCGTCGGGTGCGTGGGACAGACGGCTGATACGTTCGTCGAGAACCGACACATTCGCGTCGGCGTGAACCTCAAGTGGGGAGGCGCCATTACGCACGTCTCGACACCCGACGGTCCAAACATCATCAACTCCTATGACCTCGGCAGGCAGATACAGCAGTCCTACTACTCGGGTCCACCCAACTATCAGCGTGAGGGCAAGGAGAAGAGCGCGCACTGGGCATCGTTTCCATGGAACCCCATCCAAACGGGCGACGCCTTCCACAACGGCTCGAAGGTGCTCGAACACCGTGTTCGGGACGGCGAGCTCTACGTGAAGACGGTCCCGATGCTGTGGCCAATGAACAATGACCCGGGCGAATGCGTTATGGAGACCTGGATCACGCTCGACGAGAGCAGACCCGCATTCACCTATCGAGCGCGCCTCACCAACGCCCGCAGCGATACCACACAGTATGCCGGAAGCAATCAGGAAGTGCCTGCCGTCTACACCAAC
>JBBIQU010000107.1:0-2583 GCA_037442185.1 Chthonomonadales bacterium
CGCCCAATCCGGTCCGGTGACCAGGTCCTGTTCGCTCATGCGCCCAGTATACCTGCCACTTGCGCGTCATCGGACTGGTATTTTAACGCGTATGCCCCCTTGCCCCCGCCCACCCAGGGGGCGGGGGAACTGGAGCGCGCATCCGTGGCCACGTCACGACGCCCGCCTGCGGTCCCTCGATGCACACGTTACACGTTCTGCGTCGCAAGAAGCGGGGGCGACACTGCGCGTCGTATGGCTGAGATGTGTGATGGTTGATGCGCCGGGCCGTGTAACTGGCGCGAACGCAGTGGTGGCGGGCATGCCCCCGCGTATGGCCGTGGATTCCTGAGCCCATATGTGCAACCATTTCCGGAACAAGTGAGAAAGGAGCGAAACGCGCATGCTCGGATGGTTGAGACGCGAAGGCTTGCTGGTGGCGATGGCAACGTGCGTGCTCTGCGCCCTTCCACGTTGCGGCGCAGCAGCCCCGCCGAAGCCGATCGCGGATGTGGTCGAGGGCATCGTGGCGCGTATGCGGACCGACCTCAAACAGGATGAACTGATCGCCGCCGATGCAGCCACCGTGGAGAGATACGTCACCGATGCTGACCGTGACGTGCTGGCAACGCGCTACTGGAGGTTTCGATCCGACGTCCCGTGCCGCGTCTCGGTGATGCGCCATACGGACCAGACGGTACCGCCGTTCTGGCTGGCCTCGCAGGGCTTCGCCAAGACGGACATGCGCGTGCGCAACGAGGAGTACGAGTACGAGGTCTGGCAGAAGGACTTCCCGGCCGGACCGATCGGTCTCGGGATCAACGGGTTCGACCGCCACAGGCCGCACTATTTCGTCAGCGTCCAGCCGACCGAGCCCGGCGCGAAACTCAACCTGACCGGCTTCGATCCGCCGGGGCAGCAGCAGCTCTTCATGCGTCCAGGCTCAACAATCTATCACGACTGGCCCGATCTGGTACTGACCGAAGTCCCGGAGTCGCTCCGGGGCGGCATCCTGCTGCCGACGATCCGGGGACGCGCTCGCGAGGCACACCTGATCGGCGGGTTCAGGACCACGCCATTCCCGTCGTCAGGTATGCCCGACCTCGTTGCGCTAACATGGAGCGGCGATCCCCAAACCTCGATCGGCATCCAGTGGCGAACGTCGCCCAAGGTGCGCCCGGGCGTTGTCCGATGGCGACCGATAGGCGGCAAGACGTGGCGCACGGTCCTTGCGACGCACGAGGACCTTCGCGACGCGCGGATCCTCAATGACCCCACCGTCCGCCGCTTCAACGCTTCCATCGTCGGGCTGAAACCGGCAACTGCCTACGAGTACTCGGTCGGCTCGCCGGGGGGCTCGTGGACCCGGCCGGCCAGGTTCACGACAGCGCCGAACGGACCCGCCCCGTTTTCGCTCATATGGCTGACGGACACGCACAACCGACCGGACACGAAACCGCTGCTCGAACGCGCCCTGCAGACGCATCCGGACGCCGCATTCTGCACCGTCACGGGCGACCTGGTCGGTACCGGTCAGCACCGCGACGATTGGGACCAGTTCTTCACGCATGTTGGACCCTTTGCGCGCAATCGGCCTCTTGTTCCGACAATCGGCAACCACGACACCATTGACGGCCTCGGAGCCGGTCTCTACCTCGCGCATTTCGCTTTGCCGCGCAACGGCGCACCCGGCTTAGCGCCCGAGCGCTCGTATCACTTAACCTATGGCGACGCCCTGTTCATCGTTCTCGACTGCACCGATTCCATCGAAGCGCAGACGCCCTGGCTCGAGCGGACGCTGCGCAACAGCAAGGCAACATGGAAGTTCGCCCTGTTCCACTTCCCGCCCTATGCGCTGAGCCAGGACTATCCGGAGATCGAGCGCGAGTGGGTTCCCTTGTTCGAGCGTTTCGGCGTGGATTTTGTGCTGTGCGGTCACGTACATCACCTCCAGCGGACCCACCCGCTCATCGGTGGCAAGCCGGCGCCGCCGGGCAAGCGCGCGCCCATCTACCTCATCTCGGTCGCGGTCGGGCAGGGCAAGACGGTTGACGCCGTGCCGCCCCACTCAGCGCTCGCCCTCGAGCCCGGTCCGCCTCTGTACCATGCGTTCCGTATCCGCGGCAAGACGCTCGAGATGGAGTGCCGAGACGCGAGCGGAAAAGTCTGGGACCGGCTGAGCCTCAGGAAGTAGGAACGTCATGGCCTTCTCGGATCGGGGTTCCGGGCCGCTCGAGCCGGACGTGCTCGGCGGACCGGCCATGCGTCTGCTTGTGCTCAACCGAGCACGGGTGGCGAGGGTCATGCCCAACGTGCCTTACATCGTCATTTCGGTCACCGATCCGGACAGGCCGGAAGCCGACATTGCCGAGAATCCCCTGCGCATGGGGCTACTGCGATTGGCGTTCTACGACCTGGACGATCTCGACGACCACCCGCTCGCACCGTCGCAGGACCATGCCGACGAGATCGTGCGGTTCGTTCGGGAGCACCTGTCGCACGCGGATCTGATCGTGACCCAGTGCGAGGCAGGCATTTCTCGCTCGTCGGGCATCGCCGCCGCGCTCTCCAGATGGCTCAACGGCCATGACGAAGAGTTCTTCG
>JBBIQU010000107.1:2683-14435 GCA_037442185.1 Chthonomonadales bacterium
TCCCCCTTGCCCCCGCCCACCCAGAGGGGGGCGGGGGTAACGGCGCGACCGGCATCGCCGCCGCGCTCTCCAGATGGCTCAACGGCCATGACGAAGAGTTCTTCGAGCGATACATCCCCAACCGGCGCATATACAGGCTCATCCGACGCTCGCCTGGAGACGATGCCGTGATGCTGTAGTGGCCCGGGATCGGGATGCAGTGGCGATCCGGTATTCCCCCCTCCCCCTTGCCCCCGCCCACCCAGAGGGGGGCGGGGGTAACGGCGCGACCGGCATTCCCCCACCCCCTGGGCGGGCGACGGTTACGGCAAACGCAGGGCGCGACCGACATTCCCCCGCCCCCCTTGGGCGGGCGGGGGCAAGGGGGAGGGGGGACTTCGTCTCATGCGCCTCGCCCTCGAGCCCCCAATCCCTGACCCACAATCCGACCACAAGTACACACGCGAGGAACACGGAACACATCGCAAGGATCGCGCACACGATCCCGTGCGCTCCACATGGAGATCGAGAGCGTCGTGGCCAGCTCAGGCGCCAATGCGTCGGACAGGCGGCAACCGATTCGATGACATCCTCGCTGTGGCGTATGCGTAGTAGTTGCGATGGATGGCATTGCGTCTCAGGCGGATGATTGCTCGGACGAGCCGTCAAGCGTCTCGGTTCGGCGTTGGACGGAGAGCGTCAAGCGACTCCATGTGGCTCGTCACATCGCTCAAGCCCCGGCCATCGGTCTGGGGGTGGCGTTTGGTGTCCTGACCGTTGTCAGCGTCGCAATGGCACTGGCGAAAGGCGACCTCGGACCGCTCGCGGCCATTCCGCACGTGATGACGGCAGTGTTGGGCTTCGGGCTGCTGGGCTGGTTCGGCGGCCGGCACTTCGAGAACATGCTGGCCGATGCCGCCGCCGATGACCCGCGCCCTTGGAAGGCGGCCGCGCTTCTCGAAGCTGCCGCAGGGCTTCCGATGGCGCATTGTCGGTCTCGATTCGAGCGCAATGTGGCCGCGCACCTTGCCGCCATCACTTCCGAGTGGTGGGAAGCGCACGCGTCCATGATGCGTGAACCGGTCAGTCAGGTTCTCGCCGCGTATTCGGTTCCCGGCAAGCTGCGTCCGGCCGACGGCGCGCTGTTGCCTGCGCTCTTCGACGCCATTGCACGCTGCGAACGCACCGAGTTCATCAAGGCCGTCGCGCAGTATGAGCGCACGCCAGAGGCCCATTGGTTTCCCGGCGAAGTTGCCCGGGCTGCCCGCAGATGCGGCGATGCACTGCGCGCGCGAGCCAAGCGCGATCGCGAGGCCGCGACGCTTCTCCGTCCTGCCGATGCTCCCGTTGATACGCTGTTGAGCCGTCCGAGCCCCGCGCGCCTGCGAATGACGAGCTGCTGGTGCGCCCTGTTGGAGAATCGGCTGAAGACGAACCCGCGACTTCGAATGCCACCAACGGATCGTCGGATGCGGAACTGCGAGTCGGCAGAGGGTAACATGCGGGCATGACCGCGATGACTCCGACGGACGCTCCCGAACTTGCGAGGCTTCACCTTGCCGAGCAGGATCGGCGCGCTGTGCCGATCTGGATGGTCTGGAAGGCCGGGTCCTTTGAGGAAACCGCCGGCCTGCCGATGACGATGCGGCGCGCCCATGCCCTCAATGCCGTCCTCGAACGATGCGAGCTTCTGACCTTTGCCGGCGACCTGCTGTACGGCTCCAGCCACGGGCGCTGGGCGACCGAGGGAGACGCCGAAGCGATTGCCAGGGCGTCGGCCGCACTCCAGTCCATCGGTGACCGATCTTTCGTCACCCATGCAGACCACGCCGCCCCCGACTATGGGACGCTCGTTTCTGAGGGGCTGCCGGGCCTCGCGGCCAGGGCCAAGCGCGCGCAGGCATCGTTCAACCCTGACGATACGGAGCGGCGCGACTTCCTTGCATCCGTTATCGTTGCCCTCGACGGCGTTGCCGCCCATCTCGAACGGTGGGCTGCGGAAGCCCGGGACATGGGCGACACAGATGGGGCCGCCCGGCTACGTGCCCTGGCCACGCGAGCCCCGCAGACCTTCCACGAGGCTCTGCAGCTCGCCTTCATGGTCCATATGGTGTTCCGCATGGACAGCCGGTACGCCATGGCGCTCGGGCGGCTCGACCAGTGGCTCTTCCCATTCTACGAGCGGGACATTCGGGACGGTCGGCTGACCCGCGATGGCGCCCTGGCTCTGCTTGAGAACCTGTTTGCCAAGCTGGCCGACCGTGGCGACATCCAGAACGTGTGCGTCGGAGGGCTCACGCGCGACGGCGACGACGCGACCAACGACCTGAGCTTCCTGTGCGTCGAGGCCGTCAAGCGGATCGCCCGGCCCGGAGGCAATCTCACGGCCCGGATCCACAGCGGCACAAGCCACGCCTTCCTCCGTGCCTGCGCCGACTGCATGCGCGGCGGCAGCGGCTTCCCGGCTGTCTACAACGACGACATCGAAGTCCCGGCGCTGGTGGAGCAGGGCTATGCCGTCGAGGACGCCCGTGACTACTGCTTCGTCGGCTGCATCGAGGCATTCATTCCCGGGAAGCAAGCCCCGTGGGCAGACAGCCGTTTCAACCTCCTCCGGTGCGTGGACCTCGCTCTGCGTCAGGGACGCGATGGGCTGACCGGCCGTGTCATTGGCCCGCGCACGCCGTTTCCGGACACGTGGCAGAGCCTCTGGGCCGCGTTCTGCAAACAGGTCGAGGCCGGCGTAAACGCCCATGTCGAGCACATCTGCTCCATCGAGCGGGAGGCCGACGCCCGGGCCAACGACATGACCAGCCCGCTGCTGAGCGCACTCACCAGCGATTGCATCGCACGCGGCCTCGACGTCAACGCCGGCGGCGCTCGCTATGCGTCCAACCACGGAATCGCAGGCATGGGCATCGGCTCCACCGCGGATGCGCTTGCCGCAATGAAGCGCATGGTTTATGAGACCGGCGAGTTCACGCCGGCGCATATGATGGACATGCTCGATCGCGATTTCGCGGGATTCGAGCGAGAGCGCATGCGGCTGCTGACGTGCGCGCCCAAATACGGCAACGACGACGGCGAAGTGGACGGCATCGCCGCCGACGCGGCCGAGGTCTTCTGTAGCGAAGTGCTTCGGCACCGAACTCCTTCGGGCGGAAGGTTCTGGGGCCTAATGGCGGCCAACGTGCAGAACGTTGCGGCGGGCCGCGAGGTCGGAGCCACGCCCGACGGCCGCCGATCCGGCGAGCCGGTCAGCGATGCGGCGTCGCCATCGTTCGGACGGGACCGCAACGGCCCTACGGCGGCGGTGCGCTCCGTAGCCAGACTCGATTACGGACTGGCCCCCGGCGGCAACGTGGTCAACATGAAGCTGAACCCCGGTTCAGTCGAAGGCGACCGTGGGCTCGACGCCATCGCCGCCCTGATCAGAACCTGCTTCAGCCTGGGCGGCGTCCAACTCCAGTTCAACACCGTCAGCCGCGAACTGCTCATGGAGGCCATGGAGCATCCCGAGCGCTACCCCGACCTCGTCGTGCGCGTCTCCGGCTTCTCCGCCTACTTCACCCGCCTCGATCGCGCCGTCCAGGAAGACGTCCTCGCCCGAACCGAACACCGCGCCGTCGCGCAATCACCGGCTGCGCCGCCCCTCTCACCCCAGCCCTGAAAGGGCGGCACATGGTAGCCTGGTCCACCGGGCCAGGTCACGGGCCTTCACGTCACCGCGCTATTCGCATACCAGCAGGAATCCTCGGGCACCGGATCGGCATCGAACCACGAACGCTGCAGCGTGCGGAACTGCGGCAGCGCGGGCGCAACCACCTCCGCCCAGACGCGCTCAACGTCGCCGAACGTTCGCAACCGCGTCTGCGGCTGAACCCGATCGTACTCTGTCAGAAGCTCCACTGCCTTCGCCCCGAGGTAGCGCACTTCGTCGGCCACCATCCGCTCTCCGATGAGCCGGTTCGCCTCGCGAGCGTTCGGTCCCATGGCCAGATGCTCTCCCGGCGTGCCTTCCGGCGGCATGCGCGACACATCCACGCACTCGGGCATGAGCGCCCACAGGAGCGAAGTCTCCACCTTGCCGGCGTGGTCGCCCCCGCTCCTGCCGTCGTTGTCGAACCCGGGCGTGTTGGCCTCGAAGTCAGGCAGACCGTACAGCCGCGTGCCGACATGCGGCTGGATGAGGCCAAGCAGGTCAACCAGGTCCTGCCAGTTCGGACCGTAGTGCCCGGTGAGGAAGATCGCCGCCTTGAAGCCCAGGGCGTCGGCCTGCCGGACGTGGTAGCACACGTTGCGGAAGTGCTGGACCGGCGGCATTGCCGTCAACCATGTGCGCTCCACCTGGCCGACGTGGGCGTGCGCCCAGATCGCGTAGCCGCCGATCTCGTGTATGTGCCAGAAATCGGGCGGCGCAACGATCCCCCCGTGCTCCTGGGCGGCGCGGCACGCGATGGCGTGGGCTTTGAGCGCATCCAATCCGACTGCGCATTGCGGACCATGCGGCTCGCAGAGGCCGTAAGGGAAATAGACGACGGGACAGGCGGCGAATGCCGCTTCCAGTTCGTCCGGGAACATGCGCTCCCAACGCACTTCACGCCTGCGCGCATTGGCGGCTGAGTCTGATTCCATGTCGGGCTCCCACCTCCTGAGACGCATGTCACCCTCGGCAACGCGCCTGTCACTCAAGCTTCGGGCAGGCGATGCGTTCGCCCCGACGCTGACGTTCCTGTTCCGCCGGGTCAAACGTGCCGTAGAAGAGAACGCTCACGTCCATCCACGTGGCCAGGCGCTCGATCTCCGTCTGCGAGAGTTTGACTCCCTGATGCCCCTGGAGCAGCATCTTCATCAGGGGCGAACCGTGGGCTCCATACCGGCCCGGCTTGCTGATCGCCTCGCCGTTGCCCATATCGGAGAAGGGCACACGCGGAGCCAGGGCGTTGTAGGATCGTGAGTAGTGCCCTTCCGGCTCACCGGTGAGGACGATGCCCTTTGGCGCCTTGGGTCCCGAGTGGCACGAGACGCACCGCTGATCGAGCAGCTTCTGCACGAGGATCGGGTAGCTGAACGGTCGCGTTCCGTCGGGACCGGGAGCGATGCGCGACGGCGGCCTCAGGAGAGCCTTCGGGCGGGACGACGGCGGCGAGCTTCCGCGCGGCTCATGGCACCCGACGCACGTAATCCGCTCGCCGGGCTGCACGTAGACGCCGCTGCGCATGATCTGCACGGCCATGCCCCGGCCATCCAGCGCCTGAAACGCCAGTTCGCGGCGCGCCGGAGCAACGAAATGGGCCGATCCGTCGGCCTCCACCGGCACGGTGCCGAGCACCTGCTTGCCGGGCGCGCCAGACGGGATGCCGATGGGCGGCATATCCTTGCCCGGGGTTGATTTCGGAAGTACCTGGACGATGCGCAGGGCTTTGACTGACCCTCGGGGCAGACCGGGCTTGGCCGCATAGACGTTTTGCAGGACGAACACGCCCGTGTCTCCGAGCTCACGGCGCAGCGACGACGCCACGACAGGCGGACGAGGGCGAGCGGTCAGGGGCGCCGGCCACAGGGATGCGATGGACGGGTCCCTGTAGAGGAGCTCCTTGTTGCCGTCGGAATCGCACAGATAGATGCCGAACATGTTGGCCGGATTGCCCCGCGGTTCCCCAATGAGCTGCCGGAAGCTGTAGGCTGCCAGGAACAGGCCGTTTCCGAGCGGATAGGGACTCCGGTAGCAGTGCCCCGGCCACCGCCGATTCTCCTCGGTGTCGTAGGGCTCCGTGCCCGGCATCGGGGCATACCAGCTTCCGGGCACCGTCGTCTCGCTTTCAGGGAAGGGCGCGTCGGGCGTCAGCCGTGTGATCGGTTTCAGGCCATCCACTCCGCGCGAAGGATCCAGCAGGATGATGGAACCGGCGGTCATGGCGTGGTGGGCCGCGGCCGTTGCGATGAGCTTGCGCGTGCCCGGGACCGGCCGCGCTTCCCAAATGCCCACGGGGTTGAACGTGTTGTTGCCGAACAGCGCCGCCGCGCGCGTCCCGTCCGGGGCCGTGGTCCAGAGGTGCTCATAGAACACCGGATGGCGGTCCACGTAGTCCCAGCGGGTGTAGACGATGCGGCCGTCCGGCAGGACTGCCGGGTCCCACTCCTGTGTCTCGTGGAACGAGATTGGGCGGGGGTCCTTGCCGTCGGCTCGTGCGACGGTCAGGACGTAGTTCTCGCACCCGGGAGTGCCGCACCTGTGCCATCCGCCTCTGCGGGTCGAGATGAAGACGATTCCGCCGTCGGGCAGGTATCTGGGCGCGAAATCATCGTATGGGCCGTCAGTCAGCCGCTTCAGTCCCGTCCCATCGGGCCGCACGGAGTAGAGGCTGTAATAGCGCCCCCTTGCGCCCTGGATGGTGTCCTCGGGGGTCCGGTCGGCAGGACTGTGGGCGAACAGGATGGTCTTGCCGTCCCACGCGACCTCGGGATGCATGCAGCTTCCGAGCGGCAGGCCGCTCGGCGTGTGGACATCCACGATCCTTCGGACGCCCATGGACTTGCCCGGCTCTTCCAGAAGGTAGATGCCGCCGCCCGGTCTGGCATAGCGCCCATAGTACTGGGTCAGCTGGTGGCTGAACGCGCTCGGCACCCGTTTCGCGAACACGATGGGTTTCAGCGATTCCCGGGCCTGCGCGAGCAGCAATGCGCGCTTCGCCTCGCGAAGCCTCAGGTAGGCATCTCTCAGGCTTTCTTCGCCATTGGCTGCGGAGCCGGAAGGGAGCGCGGCAACGGCGCGGCGCCACTCCGCTATGGCTGCGCGGCGCGGCCCGTCGTCGGGGCGGACTCTCGATGCGAGAGCTTCGCCGCGTCTGCGCACGCGATGGATCGCTTCCGACAGCTCGATCGGCTCGCGCGGGGTTCCGACGCCGTCCTGCGCTTGCCAGTCGAGCCGGATGAGCTCCCGTTCGATGGCGGGTCTGAGCTGCGGCGTGACGGGCGGCGCTCCCGATCCGTAATCCGTGGGTGCGAGCGTCAGTTTCGACCGGAATGCCCTGCCGGCAACGGAAAGTCCGATCGGACCAACGCGGACCTGCGCGCCTCCCACCGTCGTAACGGTGAGCTTGGCCTCGCGTTCGCCCGGCCCAACGCTTCCGATCTCAACCGGCGCAGAGCCCGGCGCCTGCAGAACGACCGAAGCGGTCTTGCCGTCGCATTCCATCTCGACGGAGGCGTCCGTCCCGCCAATCAACCGGACAGTCGCCGAAACGGACCCCGGGACGTCCAGCAGCGAAACCGGCGCAGTAAGCACGAGACTCTCGCCGCTGCGCAGATCGGCAACCAGCTCGTTGCTGCCGGCGCCCACCAGGACCTGAGGACCTGTCCCGGCATGGGCAAGGACCGCATAGCCGGTGTCCTCACTGACCGTGGCCGGGGATCCGTTCAGAGTGAGCGTCGGCGAGCCGACCGCGCCCGGACGCTCGGCCAGAAGCTCAACCTCCGCCAACCCGCAGGTCTGGAACGGGACGTAGGAGGTGAGGATGACCACACGAAACCACTTCGTCTCCACGTTCAGGTCGAGGGCGGCGTTCGCCAGATTGTCGTCGGCGAGCGAGCCCGTGCCGACGCGTGTCCACGTCCGGCCATCCGGCGAGACTTCCAGGGCGAAGTCGCGCGTGTGGTACATGCTGCCGGACCATTGCGCCTGATGGAGCACTGCCCTGCGCAGCCTTTCCGGCTGAACGAACTCGAAGGTCAGGGCGCACGGGAGCTTGGTCCAGTCGCGTGAGAACCAGCACACCGTGCCATGGCCGATCTGTCCGTCGGCGGCATTGGCGCCCGAAACGTGGTCGCCATACTGGGTGTCCGCCACTACGCGCGTTCCGTTGGCGGTCAGCGCGACGTTGACCAGCGGAGGCGTAGCCTGAGGCCACGCGAAGGCTATCAGGGTCAGCAGCGCCGCCGCCCCGACGGCGGCGATAGCGACGAGGTGAACGTGAATGATGCCCCTCGCCCTGATCCTCTCCCCGCAAACGGTACGAGGGGACAATGCGTTGGCGGACCGCGCTGTCGAGACCCGGCTGGGCGATGCCGGGGAGGCGCGCGGTGATCCTGGCGCTTGACGATGGACGCTCATCTTTGGCGATCATCCTTCGGCTGGCTCAGGGTGTTGTCGGCCAGAAAGTCGGCGCGGTACTTGAGCGCAGCCACGATCTCACGTTCGTATCGCGCTGCGTCTGCAATGGTGGCACAGTTCCGCTCCTTCATAACACGAGCGACGACATCACCGAACGGAGTGATGTTGCCCCGGTTCACCTTACGATCGAAGAGCGTCGCCATGCCTGCCTCCGAGCGGATCACGTCCTTGACGGCGAACTCCAGCGACCGGCCGTCCACGGTGATCTTGACTCGGTCATCGGCGGGCCAGTAGTGAGACTTGGCAACCTTCACCTGGGCCGTCCGGAACTCCAGGCTGCGCCTGCCGGCCTTCTGGAAGCACGCAGTCAGCCGCTTGTCTTCAATGACTTTGCGGACGGCATCGTTGCCGACAAGCTCGGCTCCAGTGGCCGGGTCCACAACGGTCAGCACGCCCTGCGGGTTGACGTCAATGCCCAGTCGGCGGAAATCCCGGAGGAACGCTTCGGGCGAGTCCTCCTTCTCGCGGGCGAGGACGCCCATCAAAGAGCCGGTGCCGTTCTCGCCCGTGATGCACTGAATGAACCCGATCGAGACCCAGCCGGTGTCGTAGGTGTTGACCGCGTCGAAGCCGCCTTCGAGGCGCGACACGGCCTTGCAGGCGCGAGCTTCCGATGCCGTCATCCCGGCGGCTGCGAATATGGCATCGAGCTCGGAGGCGCTCATGTTGCGCACCGGGGTCCCGACGTCCATGACGCCGGCATCCCACCGATAGTAGGCATAGCGAGCTCGCATGACGGCGTGATCGGTGAACGCATAGGTGTCGCCGTCGTCGAAGACGACCGTGTACCGCTTCGGCGCGGCCACGGCGGCAAACGGCGGAGGGTTGCCGACCGCATCGAGAAGGTCAGCCGGAATCGGACCGGGCGCGGGAGTCTCGGGTATTGTCGCCGGAGCCAGTGCGGGGATCAGGGCGCGATTCGCGGCATCGGCGGCGCGCTGAGCGGAGGCGCGGTCGAAGTCGAGTTTGGCCTGAACCCAGCTCTCCCACGGAGGGGCAGCCTTGACATCGGCGTTCGGCGGCGGTTTGCCCGGCCCGGCGACCGCGCGCTGATAGGCCCAGAACCAGCGTGACGCGTCGGGAGTCAGTCGCACCGTCCACGGGCCTTTCGTCGCCGCCTCGGGCGGCGCGCCGACCTCGTAGCGACCGGGTTTCGTCCAGTAGGCGACGATCGCTGCCCTCTCCTCGGGCGTGAAAATCGCCGCCTTCGCCTGAGGCGGACCCGATACGGCGGGCTGTGCGCCCATCGCAATGATGAGTGTCATGTTCGCAATCATGATACGACCCTTTTCGCCCATCCGATGGTCGTCTCCTGCCCGTTCGCGCATCCAAGTCGGTCGGCTGGCGGTAACACCGAACGGACATCAGGCCGTCTAACCATGCGTGGGAGATTATCGGCACCGATGAGCCGGATCATGCCCACCGGTCGCTCAAGGAGGGGCTTCGATGGCGAGTGCAAGGTTGGGCCTTGTTGCAGTGACGGCGCTTGTCGTGTGCGGGCATGCCCGCGCACAGTCGCAGGCCGCGCCGCTCAATGCGCTGGCGAGGCTGCCGGTCAAGGAAGTCACGGTCTTCAAGGACGGTCACGCCTATGTGATACACGAAGGCAAAGCCCCGGTAGATGCGGACGGCGAGATCCGGCTGGACTATTTGCCCACACCCATCCTGGGGACATTCTGGTCGTACCTCGCCGAGGGCGCCGCGCCCATCAAGAAGGCCACAGTCAGCCGTAGAAGGGTTCAGGTGGAGCGCACCGCGCTGACCGTCACCGAGCTGATCGAATCCAATATCGGCGCCGAAGTCACGATTCGCGACAGGTCGGGGCAGAAGCATGAGGGCAAGATCGCCGCCATCCCGATGCGCACGGCCGATGAACTGGAGGCCTACGACCCGCCCAACTCGGAGCCGCGCCTTCCTGAGCGTTCCAAGCTCCTGCTGCTCCAGACGCATGCGGGGATCGTCACGGTCAATCTCGATCAGGTGGATCAGGTGACCTTCAAGGAGCAGCCCAAGGCCAAGATCACCGATGAGGAGTTCCGTAATCTGCTGACCCTCGCGATGGACAGGGGGCAGGGAGCGGGCGGCGCGCAGGCCACCGTCGGGTTGATGTACGTCCAGAAGGGCATTCGATGGATACCGTCGTATCAGGTTGCCCTCGACGGCAAGGGGACCGCGCGCATCCGCATGCAGGCCACGCTGGTGAATGAAATGCTCGACCTCAAGGACGCGACGGTGCACCTGGTGATCGGCGTTCCGACCTTCGCTTTCGAGCGAACGCCTGACCCCATGTCGCTTCAGGAGACATTCGCCCAGCTGTCGCGCTACTTCGAGCGGTCGTCATTGGGAGGCCAGGTCCTCTCCAACGCGGTCATGAGCCAGACCGCCCGGATGGGCGAGGTTCGCGACGCCGGTCGGGCCGATGTGCCCGGCGGGATTCCGGAAATCGAGGGACAGGGCAAGTCGGAGGACCTGTTCGTGTTCAGGGTCTCGCACGTCACGCTCAAGAAGGGCGCGCGCATGGTACTGCCCGTGACTGAGTTCGCGCTGCCGTACAAGGACGTCTACACCCTCGACATACCCTATGCGCTGCCGCCTGAGGCCCGAGGGCTCGGCAACGATTCGGCCGAAGCCGAGATCGCTCGAGCGCTTGCGGCCCCGAAGGTGTCGCATAAGCTGCGCATGACCAACACGAGCGAGTATCCTCTCACGACGGCGCCGGCCCTGATCCTCCGGGATGGACGTGTGCTGGCGCAGGGGATGATGACCTATACGGCGATCAAAGCCGTCACCGACCTGACGCTGACCACCGCCGTGGACATCAAGGTCAAAAGGGCGGACGCCGAAGCATCACGAACGCCGAACGCCCTCAAGGTTAGCACGACCGACTACGGACGGACGGACATGACAGGCAAGTTGGCGCTCACCAACTACGGCGAGAAGGACGCGGCCATCGAGGTTCGGCGTTACGTAGTCGGCCATGTGGACA
The DNA here is from genome assembly GCA_037442185.1 of Chthonomonadales bacterium. Lineage (GTDB taxonomy): Bacteria > Armatimonadota > Chthonomonadetes > Chthonomonadales > CAJBBX01 > JAAYVH01. The sequence goes on from JBBIQU010000107.1 coordinate 13,822, forward strand.
AGGCCGACTCCGGCGGCAAAGCTGAGAACCTTGACCTTTACGGCGACGAAGGCCTCGCCGCAACCGATCCGTGGCGATTCTGGGTCACCTGGCCGGATTGGTGGAGGAGAGTCAACGGCCTTGGCCGGTTCACCTGGAATGTCAACGTGCCGACCGGCAAGTCCGTCGAACTCGGGTACTCGTGGCATTACTTCTGGCGATAGGGTACACACGACCGGAACGAACCCAAGGAGGAATCACATGATCGTCGTTGCCGGAAGCGTGCCCATCAAGCCGGACCAGTTGGATGCCCTGCGCGAGGCCGCCGACGTCGTTTGCCGGGCAACCCGAGGCGAAAAGGGATGCCTGAGCTACGACTTCAGCCTCGACCTTGAGAACCCGACGCTGATGCGCATCTTCGAGCAGTGGGAGACGAGGGGCGACCTCGATGCTCACCTCGCCCAGCCCCACACGCAGCGTTTCCTTGAGCAGCTTGGCGCGATGGCAGCGGGCGCGCCCGACGTGAAGCGCTATGTCGTCGAGCGGGTCGAGGCCCTGTAGTCAGCGCGGCTCGGGTTAGGCCCGGGGTAGATGCCCGGCGATTGAAGTCGCGCCTCCGGACGCCACCAAGTCGC
>JBBIQU010000108.1:0-14311 GCA_037442185.1 Chthonomonadales bacterium
CGCGGGTCTTGTGTCGTTACGGCCGAATGGCACGCGTCGCGGGTCTTGTGTCGTTACGGCCGCAGGCCGTGTAGCCGCGGGTTCTCCCCGCGCATCTTCCGGTCATGATGCCCGACCTCGGCTCTTTCGACGAACACCCGAGGCGTCACAGCGCACACGCTTGGCGTCGCGAGAAGCGACGGCTACACGCTGCGCGTCAAACCATCGGCAGGCTGGCTGGAAACACGTCTCGGAGTCTGGGGTTGTCATGGATGAAGGGGAGGCTACTCGCGTCTGGCCCGGAAGGACACGCCGGTTTGCGGAGCGAATGAGGCCCCATGACACCACGCGAGGTTGTGCGCGGCAACCTGAACGGCGCGTCGCCCGAACGGATTGGGATAAACTTCTCCGGAGGCCGGATGAACGACATGGCCGGCGCCGGGCTTGGGCCGGTTGCGGGATGGGAGCCCAGGCGTTGGACCGAAGGCAATGTCGAGTACTACAACGATGAATGGGGCAATGTGTGGCATCGCCTTGTCGGCATGTCCCGCGGAGGAGAGATCCACACCCCCGCTCTCGACGATTGGGCGAAGCTTGATCGTTACCGTATGCCCGATCTCGCCAATCCCGAGCGGTTCCGGCCAGCGCGCGACCACTTCGCCTCCATCGCCGACCGATACAGGCTGGGCGGACTGCCCGGCTTCCCGTTCGCTATCTGCCGTTACCTGCGGAAGATGGAGGTCTACTTCCAGGACCTCGTCTGGGAGCGCGACAACGTGGATCGGCTGCACGGCATGGTTACCGACCTGCTGGAGGAGATGATCGTCCGGTGGGCCGAGGCCGGAGCCGACGGCATCATCTTCTGCGAAGACTGGGGCGTCCAGAACCGCCTGCTGATCAGCCCGCGCATGTGGCGGCAGGTGTTCCGGCCCATATTCGCGCGCCTGTGCGGCGCGGCGCGCTCACGCGGAATGGATGTGATCATGCACTCATGCGGCTACGTCTGGGATATCCTCGACGACCTGGGCGAATGCGGCGTCAGCGCCATGCAGTTCGATCAGCCCTCGATCTACGGCCTCGAGCGCCTGGCCGCGAAGCTGAAGCAGCATGGGATGGCCCTCCATGCGCCGGTGGACATCCAGCAAGTGTTGCCGACCGGCGACCGGGCGCGCATCGAGGCCGAGGCCCGGCGCATGATCGAGCTTTTCGAAGGCTCGCTGATCGCCAAGGACTACCCGGATCTTCACGGGATCGGGGTTCTGCCTGAGTGGGACATGTGGGCGTATGACGTGTTCGCGGCAGCAGCCTTCGGCGCTCACCCGACGTAGGGCCGAAGGCCCGGGACATGGTAGCCAGGGTCAACGGCCCTGGAATACGGCCGCAACCACATGGACGTTCATGTCCTCGGGCGTTGCCCGAGGCTACCATATGCCGCGCCTTCGGCGCTCACCCGACGTAGGGCCGAAGGCCCGGGACATGGTAGCCAGGGTCAACGGCCCTGGAATACGGCCGCAACCACATGGACGTTCATGTCCTCGGGCGTTGCCCGAGGCTACCATATGCCGCGCCTTCGGCGCTCACCCGACGTAGGGCCGAAGGCCCGGGACATGAAACACGGCACCGCAACCTAACGGAAGCGCCAGATCAGATTCGCGCCGCGGTCTTGGGCCAGGATGGATGCGGCCGAGAATGCCTTGGCGTGACCGTCGGCGAATATGAGGCTGGCGAGCCCGCGGTTGTTGCCGTCGGCAAAGTGACGGCAGAATACGGGCTTGAGCTCCGAAGGTCGTAGAGGGCTGCCCGCGACGAGGTCTATGTCTGCGACAAGGGGAGTGGACAACCGCACGTCGGTGGCATTCTCGATCCCGTTCATGGGATCGAACACGTAGCCGCGGTATTTGAGGCTATTGGGTCCGGAGGCCGTGTCGGCCATCAGCACGGTCCGCGCCGGTTCGTCCACTGCCGCCATGGAGACCACGGAGGTGGGCGCCTCGAGCCCCTCAGGGTCATAGCCGGCACGGGTGTTGTATCCGATGGACGCAATGCCGCGGAGTGACCAGTCGGCGGCGTACCCGGCGTTTGAGGCGCTCGGGCACAGAAACACGCCTGTGTTCTTCACATACGGAGCGATCATCCCCGGCCAGATGCGAGTTGGCTCCGACGTTGGAGCCGCATAGTTGGTGGAGGGCAGGTAGGTGTCGTTCCAGTCCTGCGCATACATGTAGTTGGCAAGGGCAAGCTGGCGCGAGTTCGAGAGGCACGCCACCTGTCGCGCGCGCTCGCGAGCCTGTGCGAAAACCGGAAAGAGGATCGCGGCGAGTATGGCGATGATGGCGATGACGACGAGCAGCTCGATCAGCGTGAAGGCTTGACGGCTTCTCGCCGCGAAAGTGCGCGGTCGCTTGGCGGTCGGTGCGGACATGTACGGTACCTTTCCGGAGTTCCCGGGCGCTGCCTCGGTGATGTTCAAGGTTACCATACGACCGCGCGCAAGTATCCGCACCCTTTTCGGCGTCGCGAGGCGACGCAGGATTGGCCGGCCGCTTTGGTGAATCCGTGCGGCGACGTCATGCGCAAGGGCGATCCGGTCTACCGAAGGCCGCGGTGTGGGGTAGATGCCCGGCGACTGAAGTCGCGCCTGTGGACGGCACCAAGTCCGCCTGCGCGGACTGCGTGAGAGCGGCCTGGGGCTTAGGGAGGCCATAATCCCGTTCTGGCGGGGAGGGATACGATGAAGATCACGGACATCATCGGCCTGTGGATTGCGGTTGCTTGTGTACCGCTGGTCGCTGTCTCGGTTGCCTTCGGAGCGCAGACGGCCGACCGCGATGACGGCTCCGAAGTCGGCAAGCGGCCCTACGAGTTGGACTGGGCAGGCCGCACACGCGACGACCATCCGCCACTTATTGACTTCGAGGACCTGACCGGCTGGACGGTGGCGACGCGAAACGCGGCAGCGACGTTTGCGCGAAGCCGCGAGCAGCAGATATGGGGCCGCTACGTGGGCAAGCTCGTGTATCGGGCCGACGGTCCCGCACCCAACGAAGTGCGCGTCGTGCCCCCGAACCCGATTCCCATTGGTGAGCCGTTCGACGCAGTGACGCTATGGTGTTACGGCAACAACTGGGGCTATGCGCCGGACCCCCAGACGCCTCAGGTGGGCGTTATGGCTCTATTCCTCGATGCCGACGGCAACGAGTTCGGCATTCATCTGTATAACGTGATCTGGACCGAGTGGTTCTTGCTGCACCGACGCCTGACCCCGGAGCAGATCGAACGCGTGCGCCGAGGGGCCTCGTTTGCCGGGCTCCTGATCACCGGCTGCCGACAGAAGGACGACCGCGTCCTCTACTTCGACAACCTCGCAGTGTTCACCGAGAAGTTCGAACCCTTGACGTTTGCGCCACGGCCCCAGCGAGGCGTCTCGATGTTCCCCGGACAGGGATCAGGCACCAACACCGGTCCCGGCAAGCTCCCGTTCCCGACGAACGAGAAGACCATTCTGCCCCCGGTGAGCGATCCCCGCCTGAAGCTCAGCGCGAAGGCCGAAGACACTGGGGCGCGATTCGCGGCAACCGACCGAACAGGCATCCTGGAGTGCCGGGTGACTCCCCGGACGGGACTGTGGACCGACATCGAGGTCGTGTGGAGGGCCAATCCGAGCGGACCGCCGACCCGCTTCAGGCCGTGCGTTGACGGCGGCGTCTATCTGCGCACTCCGACCGGCGCGGCCAAGCCCGATCGAGCCGAGCTCATCAAGGCCACATTCGCTGACGGCGTTCTTACTGCTGTGTGGCGCGCCCATGCCGGGGATGTCTCGGCCGAGGTCACCTATCGTTACCGCATCTGGGGCAAGTCGCTCGTGATAGATGTCATTGCGGTCGGCGGCGCAGTGGCCGAAGTCCGCTACGGACGCGCCGAAGGCCTGAAGTCCCCTCGTCTGGCAACTCATCCGTTCTATCCTGCCGACGGCGGGCGCCCGGCAACGGTGGCCTTTGATGGTCCCAGCGGTCCCCTCTTTCTGATGGGCAACACTGACTGGTGTCGGACGAACGCCTCCACCATGTGGGCGACCAATGCCGTCGAAGAGACGGGCGTCGTCTACAACGGGGGCACACGCTACACCCCTTTGACCGATGGCCGCACCAATGATTGCTTCGAGCGGTTCTTCCTGACGGTCTCGCCGCTGCTCGAAGAATGCTTGCCGTCCATACCCAATCCCCCTTCGCCCTGGAAGAGAATTACGGGCACGCACGTTTGGAGGCCGCACGGAGCCGGCGACCGAGCCTCCGACAAACGCTTCTGGAGCGACATACGGCGCCACGGCATCACCGAGATGGTGGTCACCGATCACGAGACCATGTGGCGCGACGGCGGCGAAAGCTTCACGTTCCGCACGAGGACAGCGCCCGGCAAGGGTGGCGACGAGGGGGCGCGCGAGTACTCGCGCTTCATGCAGGATACGCTCGGGTTCGTCTACGGACCCTACAACAACTTCACCGATTTCGCGCCGGTCAATGAGTACTGGTCGCCTGACCTGATCGCCCGCGACCCGCAGAACCAGCTTCAGCACGCATGGTTCCGGTGCTATGCACCCAAGCCTGCCCGCGCCGTGGAGTACTGCGAGCGGCTGTCACCGATCAACCAGGCCAAGTTCGGCTTCAGCACGGCGTATTGCGACGTCCATACGGCGGTCGCGCCGTGGCACCGTGTGGATTACGATCCGCGCGTGCCGGGCGCGGGGGCCATGGCTGCCGTTTTCTACTCATACGGCGAGATCATGCTCCATCAGAAGAAGGCGTGGAATGGGCCGGTCTACTCAGAGGGCAACTACCATGCCTTCTACTGCGGCCTCACCGACGGCAACTACGGCCAGGATCAGGCCTATCGGCCGGCGGAGAACCCGTGGCTCGTTGATTTCGACCTCCGCCGCATGCATGACCTTGCGTGCAACTTCGGGATGGGCGCCCCGGACATGTTCTACGCCAACGTAGCCCAGCCGCAGGCCACGCGCGAGGAGCGTGACGCCTGGCTCGATCGCTTCCTTGCGGCAACGGCTGCCTTCGGGCACCCGGGCTTCCTCGTGACCGAAGGCGGCATGGCCAACGCAATGAAGAGCTACTACATGCTCCAGCAGCTCCACTCGCGTTACTGCCTCGCTCGCGCAACCGACATTCGCTATGCCGATGCCGAGGGCCGCCTTCTCACCACGAGCGAGGCCGTCGCATCGGGAGCTTACAGGCGTTCGCAGGTGGTCGTGCGTTACGCCGACGGCACGGTTGTCGCGGCCAACGGAAGCAAGACGAGCGCCATGGCGGTTACGGCCTATGGCCGGAAGATCAGGCTGCTCCCGAACGGCTATTGCGGTTGGACCAAGGACGGCTTGATCGAAGTCACCAACCAGTCTCCGACCGGCGGACATGCCGACTACTCGATCTCGCCGGAGTACATGTTCGTTGACGGGCGCGGCAAGTTCACCCGTTTCGCGAACGCTGCCTCAGACGGTCCTGCAGTCTGCCGGCGGATCAAGGCGGGCGAGTGGGAGGTGATCCCTCTCAACGGTGCGCAGTGCGGCTTCGCCGTATCCGCCAGGTCGGCTACGGCTCTCGATCGCGAGCGCAACCCCTTGGGTCGGGCTGAGCTGCGCATATCGCGCGGCCTCACATACATCATGCCGGTCAAGGGCGCATACAGCTACCTGTTGAGAGGCGTCAGGGTTGACGCGCCCCAGACCTTGCTGCGGGCCGCGCGCACGGCGGTCACTCCGGGCGAGACGGTGGTCGTCCAGGGCCGCAAACCCCACAGGGTCATCGTGCCCGAAGATGCGGCTATGGCCAGCCGGATATGGTCACAGCTCGAGGGCGAATGGGTGGACTTCACGGTAGTCGCTCCGTTCAATGTGGGCCTCTCCATGGATGGACACGACCTGGTGGTGAAGGTCAGCTCCCGCCTGCCGAACAAGCGAGTTGCCGAAGTTTCGGCGTTTGGCGTGACAAGACGGATCGAGACACAGCCCGGAAAGCCGACCGAGGCGAGGCTGCCGCTTGGAGCGCCGAATGAGGAAGCGATAGACCTGCTCAGTGTCCGGATACAGTCCGGTCGGTCGGCAGGGGTCGAAGAGGTCGGGATGGTGACCCGGCTGGTCCCGAAACGCGTGGCTGCATTGCCGGACAGCTTTCTCGGAGGCGTCGGCCTGCGGGGTAAGGCTGACACCACCGGGTTCGGAACGACGGGAGCGTTTGTCGCATGGGGCGCTGGAGAGTGCGGCGGAGCGGCGAAGCAGTGCCTGAAGATGCATCCGCCGTGGCTGAGCGGCGCAGTCGGGCGCACATACGCTCTCTTTGACCCGGTTACGCTGCCGGCCGGCGTTCCCGCGGCGTTGCGCGCATCCGTCGGCAAGCTTGACGGCAGCGACCTGGGCGACGGGATACTGTACGAGGTCTATGTTCTCGATGAGACCGGAGCCGAGACACTGGTCGGCACGCACACGGTTCGGTCGCATCGCTGGGAGCCGATGGAGGCAGACATGACGCGATGGGCGGGCAAGACGGTGCGCCTGAGGCTCGTTCTCGACCCGGGCAGACGTGACGATTCGTCAGGCGACTGGGGCTGCTGGGCCGACATGCGCATCGAAACGCTAAGGCCCGAGTGGACGCGAGAGCTCGACGCGCGCCCGGACCTGTTCCGGCGCAGGCCGGGTCCATTCCCGATCGAAGGGCTTACGCTCGAGGAAGTGCGATCCGCCAGGCGGGGCCGCCTGCGCTTCGACGGCAAGGGGCTGAACGCCGGAAGCTACGCGTCCGAGGCCATCCTCAACGGAGTACCCATCGGCTCTCTTCCGGAAGCCGGCGGCGATGAGGCGTTGGGCGTGTTTGCCGAGAACGTGGCCCTCGAACTGCCGAAGGATGCCGTCGCAGCGCTGGCCAACGTGAATCGCCTGGTCATCCGCAACCCCAACCGCGACTACTTCAGCGTTCGTCGGTTCTGGATCGAGCTTGACCTGGCTGATGGACGCAAGTGTTCGTCCAGCATCGCGGACGTCACGTTCACGCAGCCGCCCGAGTGGCCACACGCCGAGGGCGTTCGTGTTCCTTTCGGGACCGACATTGAGGTCATCATCGCCTTCGGGTCGCATCGAGGACGTCCTACTCGATAGCTACACGGGACGGATCGGCGACAGACCCAATGCAGCTCACTCAGGAGCCCGGGTAGATGTCCGGCGACTGAAGTCGCTAATCCGCCATGGATGCGCCATAATCGAAGACACAGTCATGTTCCGATCACTGCTCACGCCCCTTGCCGTTCTGATCCTGGCGCTGACCGCATGGTACAGCGAGGTGGTGGTGCGTGTGGTGGAACCGGCAGGACCGGTTGTGGTGACCTACTGGGAGAAATGGACCAGTTTCGAGGGCGACGCCATGCGGGCGGTGGTTGAGGCTTTCAACCGCAAACAGAAGCGAGTGTACGTCAAGCTGCTGACCGTCAGCGGCATCGAGAACAAGACGCTGATGGCGGTTGCCGGAGGCAATCCCCCCGACGTGGCTGGTCTGTACGGTCCCAACGTAGCGCAGTACGCGGATGCTCGCGCTATCCAGCCTCTCGACGACCTGTGCGCCGAACACGGCATCCGGGCATCGCAGTACATCCCGTGCTACTGGGACATCGGCGTATACCGGGGACGCATCTACTCGCTGCCCACGACGCCGGCCTCAACGGCTCTCCACTTCAACCGTAAGATGCTCAAGGAGGCGGGGCTGGATCCGAACAAGCCGCCGCGCACCATTGAAGAGCTGGACGCCTTCTCGGAGAAGATCACCCGAAGAGGCGACCGAAACCGCATCGTGCGGGCCGGATTCATGCCGGCTGAGCCCGGTTGGTGGAACTGGGGCTGGGGCTGCATCTTCGGCGGCAAGCTCTGGGACGGAGTCGGGCGCATCACGGCGAACTCGCCGGAGAACGTTCGCGCATACGAGTGGATACAGTCGTACTCGCGCAAGTACGGCGCTAACGACCTCCAGACGTTCCGCAGCGGTTTCGGCAACTTCTCATCGCCCCAGAATGCCTTCCTGAGCAGCCAGGTGGCCATGGAACTGCAGGGCGTCTGGATGCACAACTTCATCAGCATGTATGCTCCCGGGCTGGACTGGGGAGCGTGTCCGTTCCCTCATCCGGCCGACAGGCCCGACCTGGCGAACAACACGTTTGTGGACGAAGACGTTCTCGTGATCCCGCGCGGCGCGCGACACCCGAAGGAGGCATTCGCCTTCATCGCCTATGTTCAGTCGCAGGAAGGCATGGAGCTCCTGTGCATGGGCCAGCGCAAGCACACGCCGCTGGTCAAGGTCAGTGACAGGTTCTGGAAGACCCACCCCAACCCGTATGTGAAGCTGTTCGCCGAGCTGGCTTACAGTCCCAACGCCATTGCGCCGCCCAAGCTGCCTCTATGGCCCGAATATGGAGCCGAGCTCAACAACGCTTTCGATCAGGTCGCCCTGCTGAAGAAGTCGCCCAGGGAGGCGCTCGACGCGGTGCAGGCCAGAATGCAGCCAAAGCTCGACGAGTACCTTCGGATCTCGCGGCTGCGAGGTGATGAGCCATGAAGCGAGAGACGCGCACAGCGCTCCTGTTCGCCTCGCCGTGGTTCATCGGCTTCTCTCTGTTCCTCGCGTATCCGGTTGGGGCGTCGCTCTACTACAGCATGTGCGACTACTCTGTGCTGCGCCCGCCCGTGTGGATTGGCACGCTCAACTTCCGCAACCTGTTCAATGACGAGGTCTTCTGGCTCAGCCTGAAAAACACGGGCGTCTACGCAGTCATGGCATTGCCCCTCGGCATGGCGACTGCCATCTCTCTGGCGCTGTTGCTGAACACGAAAGTGCGCGGGATGACGGTCTACCGCACCATCTTCTTCCTGCCTTCTCTGGTGCCCACGATCCCGCTGGCGGTGCTGTGGCTCTGGGTCTTCAACGGTGAGCACGGCATCCTCAACGAGGTGCTTCGGCGGGTGGGCATGCCCGCGCCGAACTGGCTCAGCGACACGGCATGGTCCAAACCGGCTCTGGCCCTCATGGCGCTCTGGGGGGCGGGCAACGCCATGGTGATTTACCTTGCCGGCTTGCAGGATGTGCCCACGGAGATGTACGAGGCAGCCGAGCTCGACGGTGCGGGTTGGTGGGCGCGGACGCGCAATGTGACCCTTCCCTTCCTATCGCCCGTGATCCTATTCAACGGCATCATGGGCATCATCGGCACCCTGCAGATCTTCGCCGAGCCGTATGTCATGTTCCCGGGCGGATCGCCGGCGCGCTCGACGTACTTCTACACCATGTATCTCTTCGACAACGCCTTCATCTATCACAAGATGGGCTACGCCTGTGCCATGGGCTGGATCATGTTCCTCATCATTCTCGTGCTGACGCTTGTCGCGCTCCGAGTGTCCGAGAAGCACGTGCATTATCAGGGAGGTTGAGAGGTGTCCACACGGTACCATAGAGGTATGGAGCGTGTTGTTGCCGTGTTTGGATCGTTCGAAGAGGCTGAAGAAGCCGACCGAGCCTTCTACTGGTCGTTGACCCCGAGCGAGCGGATTCAGATGCTCATCGAGATCAACAGCCGTTGGACTACTGAGGAAGATGCGGTACCTACACCAAGACATACGGGACTTTGTTCGCCTCCTGAACGAGCATGAGGTCAGATACCTGGTGATAGGCGGATGGGCCGTCGCATATCACGCGTTTCCTCGTGCGACGGGCGATATTGACTTCCTTCTGGACGCCACCGACGATAACGCGCAACGGATACTGAACGTATTGCGAGACTTCGGTTTTGGCGCACTGCAGATTACGGCCTCGGATTTCACGCGAGCCGGCCGTGTGGTTCAACTTGGCTTCCCACCTAACCGTATTGACCTCATCACGGCCGTGGAAGGTCTCGACTTCGACGAGGCATGGAACTGCCGTGTCGTGGACGATCTGGCCGGCGTACAGGCGAACATCATCGGCCTTGAGCATCTAAAGCTCACCAAGAGAACAGCGGGAAGACCTCGGGACTTGGACGACCTGAGACGCTTACCATGAGACAGCCTGCCTCCGCTCGCCAATCTGACCATCGCCGCCAGCGTCACCAGTGGCTGGTGCATCTGGTCCTGCTTGTCCTGTCTGCGGCGTTCCTGTTCCCGCTCGTATGGCTGGTCTCGACGGCCCTCAAGCCCATCGAAGAGACCATGCGTCAGCCTCCGACGATCATCCCGTCGTCATTCCAGTGGCACAACTTCCGCGACGCGTTCGTCTACGGGTCGGACAAGCTCGGCTACATCCCGTTCCTGGTGTACGGGCGCAACACGCTTCTCCTGTGCATCCTTGGTGTCGCGGGCGTGGTGGTATCCAACTCGCTCGTGGCCTACGCATTTGCGCGGCTCAAGTGGCCGGGCAGAGACATCCTGTTCGCCGCCACGCTTGCGACGATGATGATCCCCTTCCCGGTCCTCATGGTGCCAATCTACGCGTTCTGGCGGTCGCTGGGCTGGATCGGAACGTTCAAGCCCCTCTGGGTGCCGGCATGGTTCGGCAATGCGTTCAGCATCTTCCTCTTGAGGCAGTTCTTCCGGACGATCCCGTTCGAACTCTCCGAGGCGGCCAAGATTGACGGCTGTTCGGAGTGGGGCATCTTCCGTCAGGTGGTCCTGCCGCTTGCCAAGCCTGCCCTTGCCGTCGTCGCGCTGTTCCACTTCATGTACACGTGGCGCGACTTCCTTGGCCCCCTGATCTACCTGATGGACCAGCGCACGTTCACTCTGTCGCTGGGCTTGCAGTTCTACCAGAGCCAGCATGGCGGCACTCAGTGGCACCTGCTGATGGCGGCCTCGACGATCGTGGTTGCGCCCGTCATCGTCCTGTTCTTCTTCACTCAGCGCCAGTTCATCCAGGGCATCGCGGTCACCGGCATGAAGGGGTAGTCGGTTCGGGGCCGGAGGGGCGCATAGCCGATCGGGATCGCTTCGCTTCGCTCGCGATGACGTGTGTGTTCGAGCGGTCGGTTGGCGCACAGATCACACCATTTGATGCACGCCCCCTGGAACCGTCGCAAGGAAGGATAACCGCGCGGAGCGCGGAATAGTGGGCCGTGGGGCGGCAGGCCGCTCCCCGTAAGGAGGTCCACATGAGTTATCCGCGCGTTGGCGCATTGGCGGTCATGTCCGCCTTGACGGTGTTCGCCATCGGTGCAGTCACGGCGCAAAGCCCCGATGAGCTGAAGCGAATCGAAGCCGCCATCCCCAAGCGTCCTCAGGTGAAGCCGCTCAAGCCGCGCAAGCTCCTGATCTTCGATCTGAACGTCGGCTACCCTGGCCACGGCTCTATCCAGACAGCCAATGCGGCGTTCACGATGATGGGAAAGAAGACAGGAGCTTTCGAGACTGTGGTCTCCAAGGACCCGTCGGTTTTCGCTCGCGACAGCCTGAAGCAATACGATGCCGTGTTCCTCAACAACACCGTCGGCAACTGCTTCGAGGACCCGGACTTGCGTCGAAGCCTCGTAGAGTTCGTCATGGCCGGAGGCGGTCTGATGGGCGTGCATGGCACCTCGGTGGGATTCACGCGATGGCCGGGGGCAGTCGAAGATTGGCCCGAGTTCGGTCGTATGCTCGGGGCGAGAGGGGCAGCCCATCTCGACGCCAATGAACGTGTGCTTGTCCGGCTGGAGGAGCCGAACCATCCTGTTGTCAGGGCATTTGGCGGCAAGCCGTTTGAGCACGCCGACGAGTTCTTCAGGTTCGGCGAGCCGTATTCACGCAACCGAGTCCGAGTTCTCCTGAGCATGGACAACGCCGCGTCTGCGAAGCTCCAGGGCAAAGAGAGCGTCCAGCGCTTCCGCGACGATGACGATTATGCCATTGCGTGGGTGCGCAACTACGGAAGAGGGCGCGTCTTCTATTCGTCGCTCGCCCATAGTCCAAGCGTGTTCTGGGACCCCAGGTTTCTTTCGTTCTATCTCGATGCGCTCCAGTTCGCCCTGGGTGACCTTCCGGCCCCGACGGTCCCGAGCGCACGGATCACGCCGGCCGTCAATGCTCAGGAGAAACTCGGCATCCGTCTGGGAGTCGAGGCGTACACATTCCACCGCGTCAGCTTCTTCGAGACGATCGAGCGGGCCGCCAAGCTCGGCATGGCCTACGTGGGAGGGCTGAGCTTCCAGCGCGTGAGCCCCGACATCGCCAAGAATCTGGATCCCAGCCTGACCGATGCCGAGATCGAGCAGGTCCGTATGAAGCTGGACGCCGAAGGTATTCGGCTGCTGACCTATTACTATCAGGAGATACCGGGCGATGAGGCAGGATGCCGCAAGGTATTCGAGTTTGCCCGCAAGCTGGGCATCGAGACCTTCATGACCGAGCCCAAGCTCGAATCGCTGGATGTGATCGAACGCTTCGCCGACGAGTACGGGATCAACGTAGCTCTGCACAACCATGACCGGAAGGCGTCGCCCAACTACTGGAGCCCCGATGCCATTCTGAAGGTCTGCAAGGGGAGGGGACCCCGAATCGGCGCGGCTGCGGATGTCGGCTACTGGATGCGCGACGGGCTGGACCCGGTTGCCGGAATCCGCAAGCTGGGCAAACGCCTGCTCACCATCCAGATGCACGATCTCCATGAGCTGACGCCTCAGGGACACGACGTTCCCTGGGGAACCGGCAAGGGCGGCGTCGAGAAGATGATCCGGGAGATCCATCGGCTAAAGCTCAAGCCCACGATGATCGGGCTCGAGTACTCCTACAACTTCGATGCGAACATAGACGAGGTGGAGCAGTGCGCGCGCTTCTTCGACGGGCTGATTGTGCGGCTTGGAGGAGCCAGATGAGCGACCGGGTCGGCAGGCGCGAGCTGTTCAAGAAAGCGAGTGCGATGGCGATACCCATGGTCATACCGGCTTCGGCGCTTGGACGGGCAGGCTTTCGGCCGCCAAGCGATCGTCTCAATGTCGGCGTGATAGGGCTAGGCGCGATGGGGCGCGGCCACCTTGGCTGGTGTCTCGCCGACAACAGAGTGCAGGTGATGGCCGTTTGCGAGGTTGACCGGATTCGCCGTGAGGAAGGGCAACGGAACTCGGATGCGGCCTACGCCGCCGCGCGCGGAGACGGCTCGTACAAGGGATGCGCGGCCTATGTGGACTACCGCGACATGCTGGCGCGCGACGACATTGACGCCGTGCTCATAGCAACGCCCGATCACTGGCATGCGCTTCAGTCGGTAGATGCGGCCAAGGCAGGCAAGGACGTCTATTGCGAGAAGCCCATCACGATGAACATCGCCGAAGGGCAGCGCTTGGTCGAGATCATCCGCTCGTATGGATGCGTCTTTCAGACGGGGACCCAGTACCGTTCGGCGCCGACGATCCGGCGGGTGTGCGATTTCGTTCGTAAGGGCGGCCTCGGCAAAGTGAAGCATGCCTTCACGCTCTGGTCGAAGGTCGAGGGGCTTGATACGCCGGTCAGCTATGCGCTTCCGGCCGAGCCCGTTCCCGATTGGCTCGATTGGCCGATGTGGGTCGGCCCTGCGCCGTGGAGGCCGTACAACAAGCGGTTCCACTCCAATCCAATCCCGGGCGTGGTTCCGTGGGCGTTCTGCGAAGACTTCGGGGTCGCATCCATCACGTGGCATCACTCTCACAGCGCCGACGTCGTGCAGTACGGCCTCGGGGTCGAGCGCAGCGGTCCGGTGGAGATCATCCATCCGGGTACGGGCCAGTATCCCACGCTTACGTTCCGCTACGCGAGCGGCACGCTGCTTCACCTTGTCTACGACTGGGGACAGGTTAAACGCGATTATAAGGCGGTTCCTTCTGACGCGAGGCTTGACGGCAACTTCGGCGGCGTTTTCGTCGGTGAGCGCGGCTGGATCACATCCATGACCGGCGGAGGGCCCATCGAGGGCGGACCGCCCGGGATATTCGAAGAGATGGGGATGGCAAACCGTCAGCTCACAGGCGGCAACAATCACCACTCGAACTGGCTTGAGTGCATCCGGACGCGCGGTCGAACAAGTACGGACGAGGAGATCGGCCATCGCACCGCCTCCGTCGGCCATCTCGCGCACATCGCGTTCAAGCTCGGCCGCAGCCTGAAGTGGGACCCGGACAAGGAGACGTTCGCCGGCGATGACCAAGCCAACCGCCTGCGTTCCCGCGCCATGCGCGAGCCGTGGAGGATGTGACTCTCCCGCGGGTGAACGCCGAGGGCGCGGGGCATGGTAGCCTCGGGTAACGCCCGAGGAAAGTCGTGGTTGCGGGGCCGTGTGCGTGGGGCGTATGCCGTGGGGCCGAGTTCCGGGCCGTATTC
>JBBIQU010000109.1:0-14132 GCA_037442185.1 Chthonomonadales bacterium
GGAGCGCCCGCCGCATCGGCAGCCAGCTTGTTGCCGGCAAGAGCCTGGCGATAGGCAAGGACACCCAGACGAACGTAGGCCTCGCCGCCGAGCTTGCGCAAGTCCGCCTCGACTTCGGCATCGAATCGCTCGCACCGGCGGCGTATCTCGGCCAACCGAGCATGGGCATCCTTCAGTATGTCCGCGGCTTCAGCGCCGTTGCGCCGCCAGTAGGGACGCAGCTTCGTCCGGAAGTACTCGATGCTCCAGAGATCGTCATAGGCGATCAGCGCTGTCCGCGATACGCTGCGTGCCCCGACGCTGCCGAGGTCGAAGCTGACTGCCAGGAGTGGATCGCGGTCACTAGCCGGGCGCGGCTGGGCCGTGTCGTCCTGATCGGGAAGCGATCCCGAGTGAACGAAGCCGTCGCGGGCGCTTTCGGGCATGACTGCGAACGTCACGCCTCTGGCCGTCGGCGCGGCCAGGTACAGGTAGCCCCAGTCAATCCGCAGGTTGTCGCCCTTCTTGCCGAGCACGGGCTGTTCGTCCGATCCCGCCCTGAGCGCCGTCAGCGGTCCCATGGGCTCACGTGACCAGACGACCGGCTGCGCAGCGGCATTGACGGAGATCTCGGCGGAGGCATCCAGCAGCCAGCGGACCGAATGGGGCTTCCCGTCGCCCGATTTGGCCGTGAGCGTTACCCAGGTCACCGGGCGCGAAAGCAGATCGAGATCGTCGGGCAGCGCGGGCGTCAAGAACGTCAACGTCAGTGCGACGCCGCCTGCGACGAACCGATAGACCGTGCGCGTCGGATGGACTTCCAGAGCCGACTGCTGTGCAGCCGAAACGGATTCAGGCAGGTTGCCCATGATACGAAACGCGGTTCCGTCAATGCGCACCATGGCCGTCAAACGGTGGGGTGTGCCGGTCCAGTGGGTTGTGGGCGCATCGGTGAGCCGGTCGGCAGCCGACCAGATGGAGAAGTAGGGGTCATGGGTGACCAGCGGAACGGCGGGCGGCCGAAGCGGCGCCGCGGCTGCAGGCGGCACGGCCAGGGCGATCACGAGCGCGATTGCGACAATCACGGCGATGGACGGCATGGGGCGTTACTCCATTTGTTGCATTGCCGGTTTGTTCGATGCGGATACGTTCCGTTCCTGCCGATCTCCCTGGTCGCGTGAACGTCGTCACGCGTGAATGTCCCCGTCCAGGTTCACTACCACTCACTCTTGCAGTCCGCGCAGGCGGACTTGGCGCCTTCCGCAGGCGCGACTTCAGTCGCAGGGCATCCATCCCGGGCGCTCAGGAGCCTGATCGCGACATTGTGCATGTCCGCACCGTCTTTGGGCGTCCAGATCACGGGATGGACACGCAAGCCGTCGGCCTGCTCCGATCCAGCAGGTATGATGGGTCGCAATACGGACCAATCCGCGGAGGACACGCATACGATGCAGGCGCATCCCTGGCAGGCTGTCGAGATCGAGCTTCGGTCGCAACGGGAATACGCGAACCCCTATACGGACATAGAGGTCTGGGCCGAGTTTCGCCATGAGGACGGTCGGGAGATCTTCCGGCCTGCATTCTGGGATGGCGGCCCTGTATGGCGCATTCGCTTTGCGTCGCCGCTGCCGTCGGGCCGTTGGAGATGGAGAACCTTCAGCGCGCCGAACGACCGTGGATTGGCCGGCGCGGAAGGGTCGGTCGAGGTTGTGCCACCCGAGCAAACCCCGACCAACCGCTTCCATCGCCATGGCTTCTGGACGTTGCCGACCGGATGCCGCAACCTCCGACATGCCGACGGTACGCCTGCGCTCATGGCCGCTGACACCCCCTGGGCTCTGCCCTGGCGCGCGACGATCGAGCAGTGCAAGACGTATGCCGACGACCGACAGAGGAAGGGCTTCAACGCAGCGCTCCTCATGTCGGTCCAGCCTGACATGGACGCTCGGGGCCCCCGAAGCCGAACGGAGCATGACGGGTTCGACGTGGGCTTCGAGGACCTGTCGGACGGACATATCAACGTGCTGAACCCGGCCTACTTCGAGTATCTCGACCGGCTGACCGCGACCCTCGTCGAGCACGAGGTCGTCCCGGTATGGCAGCCCGTGTTCCACGGCTACGGGTGGAAAGGCCTGCGCGTTGCCGGGCCGGTCCTGCCCGCCCACGAGTATGCCCGGTACTGCCGATATCTCGTCGCCCGGTATGGCGCTCAGCCCGCCATGTGGCTCGTCTCCGGCGATGGCGACGGCCTTGCGCCGGGCGTTGATGCCGGAGGCTGGGAGATCGAGCGCTGGGACGCCTATGGTCACCCGACGGGCATCCATTATGCGCCCCATCAGCGCCCGTGGGCGCATCAGGACAAGCCGTGGCTCGACTTCCAGTGGTGCCAGACCGGCCATAACGGAGAACACGTTCCCCAGCGGGTCGCGGTCATGTGGAATGTCACCCCGCGGCGGGCAGTCGCCAACGGCGAGCCGACCTACGAGAACATCGGCGAGCCTGGCCGCGCGGCGGGATGGTGGCAGGGACACGAGGCCTGGCTCAACCTGACTTCCGGCGGGACGATGGGCGTCGTCTACGGGGCGGCGAGCCTCTGGCAGTGGCGTCTCGACACCGATGAGCCCCACGAGGCATGGTGCTGCGCCGAAGGGGCGGGATGGCGTGAGGCCCTGGACTTCGAAGGATCGCGATATGTGGGCCTTGTAACGAGGGTCTTCGAGGGCCTGCCGTTCGTGGAGATGGAGCCTGACTATCGTCACACCTACGGGCGGCAGGGCCTCATCGTGCCCGGCAAGCTGCTGGTTATCTACCTGCCAGATGGAGGCCATCTCGCCCTGTGCCGCACAGAGGACGTGCCGGCCCGCTACCGGGTCGTGGACCTGCGAACCGGCGAGACGATCGGCACAGGCGCGGGTCATGGTCCTGTCAACGCTCCACGAGGGGTTCCTTGCGCGGTCGTGTTCTCGTACTGAACGCATCGAGGTGGAGGACCCGGATGAACCCGCTGGACGGGATCATAGTCGCCTTGGAGAACGATCGGACCTGGTGGCGCTTCGCCGTTGAGCTGACCGTACTGGATGCCGGTCGGCCCCGCGAACCACTCGTTAATGCTGACCAGGTCACCGTCCTGCGATCGTGGCTCTCGCCTTCTCCACAACCTGTTCCTCGGCGGCGGCATCTGCATGCGGTTGACCGACGTCTCCCTGCCCCACCTCCATCCAAGATTCGCGATCGAGCGCTCCAAGATGATCACGGTCTCGTAGCAGCGGAGCGCGCTCCTCGTAATCGCCATCACGCTCCACAACATCCCTGAGGGGCTGGCGGTTGGCGTGGCCGCTGGATCTGCCGCAGCGGGCCTGCCCGCCGCTACGGTGGGAGGCGCACTCGCCCTTGCGCTGGGGATCGGATTCCAGGAGCGGCGGTGTCCCTCGCCCTACGCAGCGAAGGCATGGGACGCTAGAGGAGCTTCCTGCCGGGGCAGGCATTGGAAATGGTGGAGTCCCTCGCTGGTGTGCCGGGAGCCGCCTTCGTGCTCCGCATCATGCACTTCTTCCCCAGCACGCTGGCATTCACTACCGGAGTCATCATCTATGTCGTGGTCGAGGAGCTGATCCCGGAACCCCAGGTCCGGGATCAGCACATCGCCATCGTCACGATGGCAACGATGGTCGGCTTCAGGGTGATATGGGCGTCGACGTCGCCCTCAGGCAGCGTTTCTCGCCGAAGCCCTTTCCCGCGACCGGGGCTCGGCTACCGATCGGCGCTACTCCGCCTCTTCGGCCTTTCTGCGCCTGAATCTGGCGTAGAGGGTAGGCAGCACGATTAGCGATAGGAGGGTGCTGGTGACGATCCCACCGACGACGACGGTGGCGACAGGACGCTGGACCGTCGAACCGGGTCCCGTAGCCAGAGCCATGGGGACAAACCCCAAGGCGGCCACCAGCGCCGTCATCAAGACTGGACGGAGCCGAATCGCCGCTCCTTCCCGGACTGCCTCCAGGACCCCCATCCCCCGCGTACGCAGTCCGTTAATGGCCGAGACCATGACGACCCCGTTCAGGACGGCCACGCCCGACAGCGCGATGAAGCCGACGCCTGCCGAGATGGAGAATGGGAGCCCGCGGAGCCAAAGGGAGAGAACGCCACCGGTCACGGCCAGAGGCACGCCGGTGAAGATTAGCGCTGCCTGACGCACCGAACCAAAGGTCATGAAGAGCAGCACGAAGATCAGGCCGAGGGCCATGGGCGCTACGAGCATGAGCCGCGACTGGGCCCGCTGGAGATTCTCGAACTGGCCGCCCCAGGTAAGATAGACCCCTTCGGGCAGCTTTAGATCGCGCTTGATCGCCGTCTGCGCCTCAGCGACGAAGCCGGCCAGGTCCCGACCGCGGACGTTGAGCTGCACGACCACGCGCCTTCTGCCCGATTCCCGGCTGATCTGTGCAGGCGACTGGACGACGGCGATGTCGGCCACGCTCCCGAGCGTCACGACGCCGCCTGCAGGAGTGGCGATCGGGAGCGCGCGGATCGCCTCCACATCTCCCCGAAGCCGCTCCGGCAGGGTGGCGACCAGATCGAATCGACGATCCCCTTCGATGATCTGCCCCAGCGGCTTTCCGCCCATGGTCGTTTCGACCCACTGGAGCACGTCGGCCACGTTCATGCCGACCCGGGCGATAGCCTGGCGGTCCACCCGGACTTCCAGCGCCGGGATATCATCCACCTGCTCGACCGAAACATCTTCGGCTCCTTTCACATCCTTCAGCAGAGCTGCTACCTCCCCTGCGGTCTTCTTGAGCGTCGCCATGTCGTCGCCGAACACCTTGACGCCCACGTCGGACTTGACTCCGGCCACGAGTTCGGCGAACCGGAGCTGGATCGGCTGCGAGAAAGAGTAGGCCTGGCCCGGGACAGCCTTCAGCTTCTCCTCCATCTCATGGACGAGCTCATCGCGGGTGAGGCCCCTCCGCCATTCGCGCCGAGGCTTCAGCATGATGAACGCATCGGTGAGGCTCATCGGCATCGGGTCGGTCGCCACCTCGGCGGTGCCGCTCCGGGAGAAGACCGTCGCCACCTCCGGCACTGTGAGGAGCGCCCGTTCAGCAGCGGTGACAAGCCGGATCGTCTCCCCGGCGCTCACCGACCGAAGGCGGATCGACTGCACCACAAGCGCGCCTTCGTCCAGCTGGGGGATGAACTCGGATCCGAGCCGCATGTAGAGCAGGCCTGCGCCGACCACGAGCGCCGCCGAGATGCCGAGGGTGATCGCAGGCAGGCGCATGGCCGCGTCGAGCGTTCGGCGATAGGCCCGGGAGGTCGCTTGCATGACGACGTTGCGGGGCTCGCGCGTGTCGCCGGAGAGGACGAGGGTGGCCAACGCAGGGACGGCCGTCAGAGAGAGGATGAGGGCTCCCAGCAGCGCGAAGACCACCGTGAACGCCATCGGTTTGAACATCTTCCCCTCGGTTCCCTCAAGGGCGAGGACGGGCAGATAGACGACGGTGATGATTGTGACGGCGAACGCCACAGGACGCGTTACCTGCTGTGCTGCCCAGCCGACATGCTCCCGGACCTCGCTGCGGCTGAGGGTCCGCCCTGCATGCTTCCGAGCATCGGCAAGCCTCCGGACTGCGTTCTCCACAATTACGACAGCCCCGTCCACGATCAGCCCGAAGTCGATGGCTCCGAGGCTCATGAGGTTGCCGGAGATGCCGAATCGCTGCATCCCGAGAACGGCGAAGAGCATCGAGAAAGGGATGACCAGTGCTACCACCAGCGCAGCGCGGATGTTGCCGAGCAGAATAAAGAGGACCGCGACAACCAGGAGGCCGCCCTCGAGGAGGCTCGTCAGCACTGTGGCGACCGTGTTGTTGACGAGCTCCGCCCGATCGTAGACCGGCGTCACGCGGACATCCGGGGGCAGATCCTCCCGCACCTCGTCGAGCCGCTTCCGGACGTCGATGGCGACCTGGCGGCTGTTGGCCCCCTATAGCATCTGGGTCACTGCGACGACAGCTTCCTTTCCGTCCTTGGTCGCGAGACCGGTCCTTGGCTGGCTTCCGAGGGTCACCTTCGCCACGTCCTTCACGTAGATAGGGTTGCCATGCTCCGCGTCCACGACGATGTGGCGGATATCTGCCGGCGACGTGGCCAGACCGACCCCCCGCACGATTAGCTGTTCCCCCGCCCGTTCGATGAACCCCCCTCCCGCGTTGGCGTTGTTCGCCTTGAGGGCGTCAACCAGCATGGCGAGCGAGATGCCTCGCGCCAGCATCCGCGCAGTATCCACCTCGACCACATACTGCTTCTCCTCGCCTCCTGCTGCGTTGACCTCAACCACGCCAGGGACCGTCCGCATCCGGGGCCGGATCACCCAGTCCTGCAGCGTTCGGAGCTCCATTGGGCTCCGCGTCTCGCTCTCCACTGCATACTGGAAGATGTCGCCGAGCCCGGTGGAGACCGGACCCATCTGGGGCGCGGAGACACCGTCGGGCAGCTGTTCGGCCACCGAGCCGAGCCGTTCGTTGACCAGCTGGCGGGCGAAGTAGGTATCCACGCTGTCATGGAACACGACGATGACCTGCGAGAGGCCAAACATGGAGAGGGACCGGATATCATCGACTCCGGGGAGGCCACCGATGGAGGTCTCGATCGGGAAGGTGACGAGGCGTTCGACCTCTGCCGGACCCATGCCGGGAGTCTCAGTGTTGATGATTACCTGGTTCGTGGTGATGTCGGGGACGGCATCGAGAGGTAGGCTGCGCCAAGCCACCGCCCCGAGGCCGATGAGCACGGCCAGCCCCACGATGACGAGGAACCGCTGGGTCAGGCTGAAGTGGAGCAGTCGATCCAGCATCAGTGCTCGTGTCCTTTCATCTCCCCCTTCTTGAGTTCGCTCCGGAGGACGAACACGCCGGATGACGCCACACGTTCGCCCGCCCTCAGGCCCCCGACGATCTCGATGAGCGATGACGAGGCGCGGCCCGTTTCCACCTCGCGGCGGACGAACCCATCTCCTTCGGCGACGAACACACAGGTCTCGCCGGCATCGTTCGCCACCGCTCCCGCCGGCACGCTGAGCACCGCAGCGGCGCGTCCCACGGTCACGCGGATGGTGGCGAACATCTCCGCCCGCAGGAGGCCGTCGGGGTTCTCTACGATCGCCCGGACAGGGAGCGAGCGTGTCTTCGGGTCGAGCGAGCCTGCGAGGCTCTGGATCGCTCCGCTGAAACGTCGGGACGGATAGGCCGACACCATAACACTGATCGGTCGGCCGACGCCGACGCTGCTTACCTTCGCTTCCGGCATGTTGCCCACAACGAAGAGCGTCTGGAGGTTCTCGACGACGAAGAGGGTCGCTGCAGACTCGACTGCCTCGCCAAGGCTTGCCCGAACGGTTGCGATGGTCCCGGAGATAGGCGACTTGATGGCCAGAAGGCCCCAGTTCCGGGCACGTGGGCGTCCCCCTCCAGCGCCGCCAGGGCGGACCTTGCCGAGGCAAGTGCGGCATCGGCCCCGCGGCGAGCGGTCACGGCAGCATCGTAGGCCCTCTCCAATCGGATGACGGTCCGCCTGGCTCTGGCCAGGCGGTTCTCTGCGGTCCGCACCTCAGCCAGCGCCTGTCGGCGGTCGGCCTCGGCGGACTGAATTGCCTGCCGATCGAGGAGGCATGCGTCAGCCACCCGTTTCTCACGGGCAACCGCCTGACCGGCAAGCTCCTCCCGACCCCGTGCTCGAGCGACCTCAGCCTCGTCGTGGCGCACTTCGAGCCTGGCTTTCTCAAGCTCACCCCGGGAGATCAGGTCTTCGGCGAACAGCCGCTCCGCCCGCTTCAGGGCAAGGGCATTGGTCTGTGCCTCCGATTCGGCCCTGAGCCGTTCGCTTCGCGCCTCGATGAGCTCAGCCTGCGCCGCCTGAAGGGGCGCCTGGGAGAATACCCCCGCTTCGGCGAGCTCCTTCTGGCGCGCGAGCACGCTCTCGGCGCTCTTGACCCGGGCCTGGGCCTGACCGAGCTCCGTTTCGGCGATGGCGATACCCGTCCGCTCCTGCTCGACATCGGCTGCCGCCTCCTCTACGGCGGCCTCCGCCTTTCGGCGATCGGCCAGGGCTGCGTCGGCTTCGGCGTGGGCTTTGGCCACCTCGGCGCTGTCGAGGATCGCCAGGGTCTGGCCGGCTCGGACCGGACTGCCGAGACGGGCCATCATCCGGGTGATCCGCCCTGGAGCCGTCGCCGATATCCGGACCGTCCCTGCAGGATTCGCCTCGAGGGTTCCGGTGATCTCGACCTCCTCGGCGATGGTTGCCATCCGGGCAGGTTCGACCCGAATGCCGGCAATCCGCCGGGCTTCGGCGGTGAGCTCGATGTGCCCTTCCTCTCCCTCGTGCTCGTCATGCCCGTGGGCGTCCTCCTCGCCATGGGAGGCCTTCGCCGCCGACGCAGGCGCAGGGCCGCCCAAGAGGCCAGGCCCGAAGCGGGCCCCGAGCAGAGCTCCTCCTACGGCGCACAGCATGGCAACCATGATGCTCAGAGGCTTCATCGAGCCGCTCCCTTCTTCTGCGTCGGTCCCTCCCCGTCCCGATTGGGATCGGGCGGCATCGTCCCTCTGGCGCGGAGGACGGCTGCCGATGCATCGGCGCAGGCGCTGAGGGCATGGATGTAGTCGGTTTGCACCGATCGGTAGGTGCGCTGCGCCTCGAGGACGGTGAGGATATCCGCCTTCCCTTCGGCGAAACCGACCTTCGCAGCCTGGAGCAGCCGGTCGGCGCTGCTCAGTATCCCGCCTCGAAATCGGGCGACAGTCGCTGCAGCGACCCGTGCGAGCGTCTCGGCCTCGTATAGCTCGTCCTCGACCCTGGCCCGGACCCAGCGGACCTCCTCCTGTCTGGCACGAGCAGCAGCAACCGTCTGCCGCGCCCGGTGAGCCCGAGCTCCCCAGTCGAGGAAGGGGAGGGTGATTCCGACTCCGAAGCCCGTCTCGGTGATCCCTCCCTGGATACGCCCTGCGCGGAACTGCACGGCAATATCTGGGATGCTCTCGGCACGGGCGGCCCTCGCCTCCTGCACCGCAGCGGCGTGCTCGGCCACGGCCATTAGTATCTCCGGTCGAGATGTTGCGGCGGCCTCCGGCTGACGCTCATTCGATGCGCCAGCGAGAGTCTCTAGAGGCTCGATGTCGCCGATAGCCTCTTGCGGCAATCGGCCCATAAGCGTGTTTAGTGAGGCTTGGGCGACATCGGCCACCGCCCTCGCTCGATCGGCCTCCGCTTCGGCTCGGGCGAGCTCGATGGCCGTATGGGTCCGGTCGATCCCTGGCCGAGAGCCTTCGTCGATCATCCGGCCGACGCGCCGATCCAGATCCCTCGCGACCTCCGCCACTGCAAGAGCGACGTCCAGCAGTTCCCTCGATCGGGCCAGCGCGTGGTATGCCTTGCGGACCTCGGTGGCGACCTCGAGCCGCTCAAGATCGAGGCGGGCGTCGGATGCTCGGAGCTGTGCATGGGCCGCGCTGGCCCTGGCTCTGCGGGCGCCATTGACCTCGAGAGGCTGGGCGACAAGCAGTTCCTCGTCCGACCCATCGCTCGTCAGGGCCGGACTGATGACGATCTCCGGCGAGGTTGGCGCATCGGCTGCCCGAGCGGCGTGGCGGGCGGCAGCGACGGCGTTTCGGCTGACGGCAAGCCGCGAGTTGCGGCTCAGAGCCTGCCTGATCCCTTCATCAAGACTGAGCTGGGATGGCTCGCGGGCAGTTGCGCCAATCGGCAGCAGCGCTCCGAGAACCGCGACGACACGTTGCATGGGAACCTCCTGACGTTCTCTTAGGCTGCCGCAGGCGGATTAGCCTGCGGCGGTCGATCTTCGAGAGAGCGTCAGGGGCAGGGGGACCGCGGACGATGAGGCGGAAGGCGTCTGGCGGAGGCAGTCGGAGGCGAGCGTCGCTCGGAGGCTACGGTGCAGGGAGAGGGGTCGGCGCGGATGTCCGCAGTTCGGGCAGTGGCGAATCGGCCGAGACATCGGGGAGGGGAGATGCCTGCACCCGAATGGCCTGAGGGATCGTTGTCTGGACGAGAGTGCAATCGCACCGTCCGGGGCAGCCGAGATCGGCCCCGGATTGCCGATCGGCGCCACAGCTGTCGTCCTGCATGCGGCCCGAGTCGGCGACGCAACAGCAGGCCGCCTGATCAACGCTGCAGACCCTTCCCTCGCAATACCATGCCGCGGGAGAGGCTCCGGTCCGGAGCGTCAGCGCGAGGGCAGCCGCCATGGCGGCGATGAGCAGCTGTCGGCGATAAGCGGCCATACGTACTCCCCCGCTCCGCGATGTGCCGTTCATAGCCACAAAGTACGGCAGCGATCTGCCCTCCGGTTCCATCGTTCTTCTGCGGGTCAGCCGGTCAGCCTGGCGAACTCGTCGCCGCGCCTCCAGTTGTCGTCAAGCCCTCCCCTCCAGAATCCGATGTCGCCGGCATCGTCCCCGAGGCGGCTGGCCAGGATGACGGCATCCGCAAGCTGCGTCGCCGATAGGGAGCCGCCGCACCGGACTCTGAAGTCGTCGGGACCGCGTGTGTACGCGGCATAGGCCGAGGAGGAGACCGAACGAGTTGAGGTAGTCGTCGAACGTCGGGCCGCAGAAACGCCACTTGACCACCCACATCTACGGATGAAGGGGCTCGACGATGTCGCCACATGTCTGCCGCCGGGCGTCGGTACTCAGGGCGCGCAGTTCTGAGACGGTCAGGTCCCGCTCGACGGAACGCAACTGGCTCGGCTCAGTCAACTGGTCGGCAAGCCGCTGGGCGACGTGGCAAGCGAGTTCAGGGGATCGCAGATCAGCTTCACACGACCCGCGATGAGTCCAGCGCTGTCCGGCCTAGCCGAGCGCGATCCGGCCGCGTTCGCCGAGGCGCTATCCATCATTGAGGCGGGCAAGCGGATGCTCGCCGAGCGACCGCGCGAGGACATGCCGGGATGGTCGTTGATTCCGTCCGATGCCCGGCGTCAAGCGGCGGCGGAACAACGGATGAACCGGGAACGCGAGGTCATGCGGAAGTTGGCAGAGAGGGAAGCGGCGACAAAGTAGGTCGCCCTTCCGGCGTCGTCGCGCCCAAAGGAGGCATGGCTCTGCGCCGAAGACGAGGACCGGCGCAAGGCCCTCGACCTCGAGGGAGCTCGTTAGGTCGGCATCAATGCAGGCGGGACGCCTGAGATACGAGGCTCCGCACCGTCAGGGATAGATGCCGCGCATCGTCTTCGCCTCAGCCACACGCCGCACAGCGATCAAGTAGGCCGCGAGCCTCATATCATCGTCCGTCTTGCGAGCGTCCTGGCGCACCTCCCGGTACGTTCTCACCATCACCTCTTCGAGCGTCGCGTTGACCTTCTCCTCGGTCCAGAAGAAGTACTGCAGCCCCTGGACCCACTCGAAATAGGACACCACCACACCGCCCGCATTCGCGAGGATATCGGGCACAAGGAACACTCGCCGGTCGCGAAGGATACGATCTGCCTCGGGTGTCACAGGCGCGTTCGCTCCTTCCACCACCATGCGCGCGCCGACAGCCGAGGCGTTTCGCGCATGGATCTGGCCTCCGACGGCGGCAGGGATGAGCACATCTGCATCGAGCGAAAGAATCTCATCGAGGGTGATCGGGTCGCCGCCCAGGGCATCCTCAAGCGAGCCGGTCCTATCCGTATGGCGGAGCAGAGCCGGAACGTCGAGCCCGCGGGAGTTGAACACGCCGGCATATGCATCGCACACGGCGACGACGCGAGCCCCCAACTCATGGAATATGCGCGCAGCGACACCGCCCACGTTGCCGAAACCGATGATCGCGATGCTTGCGTCGGCGAGTGTGCGACCCCGCTCGGCCAGCGCTTCACGCGTTATGAAGACAATGCCGCGGCCCGTTGCGTCGGCCCTGCCCAGCGAACCGCCGATGGACACGGGCTTCCCCGTGACGCATGCCGGCACCGTCCGCCCCTTGCCCATCGAGTATGTGTCCATAATCCAGGCCATGGTCTGGGCGTCGGTACCCATATCGGGGGCGGGAATGTCCACGTCAGGTCCGATGAACGACAGGATCTCCGAGGTGAAGCGCCGCGTGATTCGCTCCTTTTCGCCTGTCGAGAGCTCACGGGGATTGCACACGACGCCGCCCTTTGCGCCCCCGAACGGAAGGGCCAGCAAGCTGCATTTCCACGTCATGAGCATGGCCATGGCCGCGATCTCGTCCTCGTCGAGGTGCGGTGAATAGCGGATGCCGCCCTTGCACGGACCTCGCGCCCGTGAATGGTGGACGCGGTACCCCGTGAACATGCGGATGCTTCCGTCGTCCATTTTCGCGGGGAAGTTGACGGTGAGCTTCCCCTGAGGGTACTTCAAGAACTCATGGACTCCCGGGTCCAGGTCCAGACGTTCTGCTGCGACCCGCAGCAGAGTGAGCGCGTTGGCCAGTGGGGTCTCTCCCGCCGTGAGTGCGACTTCCTCGACTCTATCCATACCGCACGAAGCCTCCATTCCCGAATGTTGCGGACAACTCCGTGGACCTCATGGCCCACCCTTACGGCGGTCGGCCACCGCGTACTCGTCCGACGTCATGCGCCGGACCGTGCGCGGTACACGAGGCGGCACATTAGCTCTCTGTGTTCAGACCGATCTGGGCTTTGCCGGTGTGATCCACGATCTTCGCGCCGCCGCGCAGGCGATTGCCGATCACGATGGCGGACTGGACGCCGGCCTCGATCTCGATCTGGTTCTTGCCGGCGGCCATGAAGTCGCATGACGTTACGGTCAGGCCACTGCACCGCGCCTTGATGGCCGGCGTCCCTGCCGTCTTCTGAGCCCAATCGGAGAAATGGCAGCCGTTGAAGGTGACATGGCCCGATCCGGCCAGGTCCGCGTGCCAGTCCGTGGTGGGAATCGGCCAGAAGCCGCAGTTGACGAACTTGAGCGGGCCTGTGTTCGTGTCGGTGACCTGAACGCCCGCCATGAGCTGGCTGTTGTTGAAGGCGATTCCTGCGTGGGCCTGGCAGTCCTCGACGAGGACCGCGATCGGACCGACATCGGACCCGCACTGGGTAAGGACGGTGTTGCCGGGCCCGTGCTGGAACTTCGTGAAGCGGAAGCCAACCTTGTACATGATGCAGAAACAGTTGACCATGTACTGCCAGTCCGTCTTGCCGAGGATGAATCCCTCTCCTTCCTCGACCATGAACTTCATTACAGGGTCGGACATGCTCCACCAGGGATTCCAATGGACGTTCTCGATGCGCCCGATGTCGTATATTTGATCCACCTTGATGCCGCGCCGAAGGGGCTGACCGTGGACGCATCGTATCAGATGCCGCTCGGTCGTGGTGGTGTCAATGGCATTGTAGGGGTTCAGCAGCTCCGTATCGAGCACGGCGGGGTTCTTGCCGAGCATTCGGACGGTCCACGGGTATGGCTTCGGGGTTGCCTTGGGGTCCTGTTCCGGATAGTAGACCGTCACGCCCTGCAGCACGCTGTTGGTGTTGAGCGTAATGAAGGCCTGACCGGCCTCATTGCCCTGATTGGCCGTCGGCATAAGGGTGGTTCCATCTTCGCCCGGTTTGGGCAATCCGGCGTCGCGGATGCCGTTGTGGGCGGGAACCGATCGAAACGAGCCGCAAAGGTTGGTTGAGACCGGAACGTTCAGACTGCCCCGGAAGAGATACCGACCGGGCGGCGCGTAGACATCACCGCCCCCGGCTTTGCCGACGGCCTCGAGTGCGCGCTGGAATGCGGCCGTTTCATCGGCGGCTCCGTCTCCCAGGGCGCCGAAGTCCTTGACGCTCACGCGTCCCCAGCGTGCGGCCTCAATCCGTCTCGGGGCTTCTTCCTGTGCCATATCCGCGCCTCCTTGTTCGGGTGAGAGAGGCAGCGCGAATGCGCCGCCGGCAGCGGCTCCGGCTGCCACAATGCCAAGCGCCTTGCGGCGCGTGAGTTGCTCGCTGTCCATATCGTCCTTTCGCCTCCCGCGACTGCCCTACCGCAGCGCTCCACTGAAGAGTTCAACAGGCCGTGCCCAAAAACCTTCCATCGGCAGGATGCGGTGGTAATATCGGTCAGGACGGCCGGACCGAACTGGAGGCAATGACGTGCCGCACGATCAGCTATGGAAGCAACTGCTCTGGG
>JBBIQU010000110.1:0-4072 GCA_037442185.1 Chthonomonadales bacterium
CTGTGCGTCGCGAGAAGCGACGGCTGCACGCTGTGCGTCGCGAGAAGCGACGGCTACACGCTGTGCGTCAGGTTCCCGCAACGCACGGAGGCAATGCGTTCGTGGGTCTGTTGTCACTACGGCCGGAGGCTCGGATCGGCGCGTGGCGAGGCGGGCGAGGGGGACCATTGCGCTCACCGGTCGGGGAGGCGCTTGTCGAGCGTGCTCGGGTCCCACCTGAGCGTTGTCACCTGGTACTCGGGCATCCATTTCACGTGGCCGTCGCAGAACGCCTGAATCGAGCCGTCCATATGGCGTCCCATGACGAGGTCGCTGCGCCCTCCGCTTGACGAGCGCCGGTTGGCGTCGGCCTCGAACAGGAGGATGACCTCAAAGGGCATCCACAGATCGAGATATCTTACGCACCCGACGCGGTCATTCATGGCGTATCCGTATGACGAACGAGCCGCCGGGCATCGGAGCGCCGCATCTCGGCCTCGGAGTTGAGGGATATCAGCCCAGCGATCGGCTGGAGGATAGCGCTCGTCGTAATCCTGAGCGTACATCAGGAGCGCGAGCGCGAGGTGCTTCAGATTGCTCGCGCACTGGGCTTGACTGGACTTCGCATACGCGCAGCCGATGTGGCCGACACCCGCGCCGAAAGCTAACAACCCCGCTAGGCCGGCCGCCGACCACAGCGCGACGCGCCGTCGGTGCCATTGCGTCAGGTCTGCGTCGTTGGCGACTAACTCACGCGCGAGCTCACGCCGGTTTCGAATCGCGTCATTGCCTCTGGCGTGAGTCCGATCTTGCCGAAGTGACTAACTCACGCGCGAGCTCACGCCGGTTTCGAATCACGGCCGCAATGGAAACCGCGACAACGGGGATGGCGATGAGGTAGGCCCCGCTGTGACTCCAGAACACGAGCGCCGAGACGATGCGTGCGTCCATTGTGCCACCTCTCGCTGCAAGATTCGGTTGCGCGTCTATGCCAAGAGGGTACCATCATTCTTCAGGCACGACCACGAATGCCGGCGGGCCAAAGCCGCGCCCGTAGGAGGGATGCACGTCACATGACATTTCAGGATCTTCTGATAACGCTGGAGCGGTTCTGGGCCCAGCGGGGATGCCTCATTCTGCAGCCGTATGATGTCGAGGTCGGCGCAGGAACCAACGCACCCATGACCACGCTTCGGGCGCTCGGACCGGAGCCCTGGAATGTGGCCTACGCCCAGCCGTCGCGTCGGCCGGCCGACGGCCGCTACGCGATGAATCCGATCCGCATGCAGCGATTCATGCAGTACCAGGTGATCCTGAAACCCTCGCCCGACGACATTGTGGACCTGTATCTTGACAGCCTGCGCGAGCTCGGCATCAAGCCCGAAGAGCACGACATTCGCTTCGTCGAGGACGACTGGGAGGCGCCTACGCTCGGAGCGCAGGGGGTCGGGTGGGAAGTATGGCTCGACGGCACCGAGATCACGCAGTTCACCTTCTTCCAGCAGATGGGCGGAGTCGAGCTGAAGTCGGTCTCAGGCGAGCTGACCTACGGCTGCGAGCGGCTGGCGTGCATGCTCCAGGGCGTGGACAACGTGTGGGACATGGAGTGGGGTCACGGGATCACGTACGGCCAGTGCGAGAAGGACTTCGAGGGGCAGCACTGCGTCTACAACTTCGAAGAGGCCGACGTTCCGGGCTTGTTCTCCATGTTCGACATGCACGAGGCCGAGAGCGCCCGATTGGTGGCGAAGGGACTTGTCTACCCGGCCTTTGATCTCGCCCTGAAGTGCTCCCACCTCTTCAATCTGCTCGACGCGCGCGGCAGCATCTCGGTCACAGAGCGGGCTTCGTTCATCAACCGCGTCCGCACCCTATCGCGCAAGTGCTGCCTCGAGTATCTGAAACAGCGCGAGGAAGCCGGATGGCCGCTCCTCGTTCCGGCGTGACAAAGCGCTGGGATTCGAAGGGAAGGGGAGGGCTAACTCAAGCAGGGCTGTCGGGTTTCCTCATGTGCAGGCGGAACGCGCCAATCGTCAGGTAAGCCCCGAGTCGGTTGCCGAGCAACGCCCGGCCTATGGCGCCAAGCGATGTGAGCGAACTCCACTGCAGGCAGCAGTGGCGGAGCCCCGCGTTCTCCCCGAGCGAGCGCCATACTTCTGGCGGTTGATGCTTGTGCCATTCGATCGACGGGGCAACCGGGTTCTTGATCCCGAGCTTGGGCCAGAGGTTGTCGGATGTGCAGTCGGTAAGCAGCAGATGGCCACCGGGGGCGATGAGGTCTGCGATCCGGCCAAAGAGTTCGGCGTAGATGCGACGAGCGTCCTCCCGCTTGCGGATGTTGATGCAGGCGTCTTCGTCGAGATGGTTGATGGAGTTGTGCAGCATGACGATGTCGAACCGCTCGTCGCCCGGCTCGTACTCCTGGAGGGTCAGCCCGCGCATCTCTACGGGCAACGCGCCGCTCGCTTCGGCCACCCGCTCGAAGGTCTCCCGCTTGCCCTTGAGGGACCCGGCAGCCTCAGGCTCGAGACAGAGGACTCGCGTTGCGCCTGCGGCCGCAGCATACAGGCTGAACACACCGGAGCCGCCCCCGATGTCGAGCAGCGTGGCCCCCTTGAGGGGGACGTCTCGATAGAGATAGCTGCCATAGAAGCGAAGCCGAGCCGTTCTGCTCCACATCCCGTGGGCCTGGGCCGCTTCAAGAAAGCCCTGCATGCCTGAATCCATCACTCTAGCTCCCGGTCGCACCGGCGCTTGCTCACGCGCCGCACCGCGCTATGGTACCTGATGGGTGACACATGAGGGCTGCGGGTACCATGATTGCTCCTCGGGAATCGGAGCGATCGGTTCCGGGGCTTCGATCATGTCCTGACTATGAGAGCGCTCTGTTTCATTGACAACCTCGGCGGCGGCGGCGCCCAGCGGCAGCTCTGTCGCCTGGCGACGCTCCTCAAGGGCGCCGGCCTCGATGTCTCCATGCTCACTTACCACGAGGGAGGTGTATTCGCCGAGCAGCTCGATCGAGCGGGTATCGCCCGTCACGTTGCTCCGGGAGATGGAGGACTGCGCCGCGTCCTCGCGGTTCGCCGGGTGATCGCTTCGGTCCGCCCCGATGTGGTCCTCGCGTTCCTGCCCATGCCGTGCCTCTATGCCGAGCTGGCGGGCCTTCTGGGACGCAGGTGGGGTCTTATCGTCGGTGAGCGCTCGACGACGGCGGGAGCTCAGACACCGAGGATGCGCATGATGCGGGCGCTCCATCGGACGGCCGACGCGGTGGTGACCAACTCGCATGCCAACCGGAAGCTCATCGAAACGAGTGTGCCTGCCCTGCGGGGCCGTGTGTCCACGGTCTACAATGCCGTTGACCTGGAAGCCTTCGCGCCGACGCCGACGCCGCCCCGCGGAAGAGGCCCGTTGAGGTTCGTTGTGGCAGCGAACTATCGGACCCTCAAGAACCCTTCGGGTTGGATTGAGGCGGTTCGGCTCGCCATGGACCGAGCATGCGTCATTGTGGCGACGGACTGGTACGGCGGCGGGAGAGCGACGGACAGCGGCACAGATGAGCGAGCGGTTGCCGCCGCGCTGGTTGCGAAGTACCGGCTTGATCGTATCGTCCGACTACATGACGCTTGCAGCGACATTGCGGGCAGGTACGCCGAGGCCCATGTGGTGGCCCTCCCGTCGCTCCTTGAAGGGCTGCCGAATGCGATCTGTGAAGGGATGGCTTGCGGACGAACCGTCGCATCAAGCGATGTATCCGACGCCGCGATGCTGGTGGAGCATCGCGTCAACGGCGTCCTTTTCGATCCGACCGACACGTCGGAGATGGCCGAGCAAATCGCCTGGCTGGCCGAGCAGGACGAAGACGCGCTCCACGAGATGGGTAAGCGTTCTCGCGCCAGAGCAGAGCGGCTGTTCGATCCCAGACCCATCGTAGCCTCCTACCTCAGCCTCATCGAGGCGAGCGCGGCAGGCCGGCGGCCTGATCCGGTCCACTGGCCCGACGCCGCCTAACTCGACTCCGCGAGCAGGGTGCGAGAGACGGTGTTGGCGACGACATCGGGGGCGTCGGCTCAAGGCAAAGGCCACTGGA
>JBBIQU010000110.1:4082-14129 GCA_037442185.1 Chthonomonadales bacterium
CTCCTGTAATCGCCGATCGCGGTTGCTTCGCTGCGCTCGCGACGGGTGCGCAGTCCCTATCAGACCCCGAGCGGGGACTTTCACACTAAGCGACACGCATGTGGTGACCCGCCCGCGGCAGGGATCGCTTCGCCCTGTCGCGAAATGGGGACTTGAGACTGTGCCCCAAGGAGACCCCCTATGCTCATGTTGGCCATGCTGGCCGCTTCGGTCGTGAACGTCCCGCAATCGGCGATCGCTCCGGCTTACTTGCGATGCGAATACCTGACGGACCCGATCGGGGTGGATGCCGCGAACCCCCGGGTGAGCTGGGAGCTTCGGGCGACTGACGCGCGGATGCGCGGCGCTCGACAGTCTGCCTACCGCATTCGCGCCGCAAGCGCCCTGGCGAAGCTGCGGTCCGGGCGCGCCGATCTCTGGGACACGGGCAAGGTGGCCGGAGATCAGACGGCCCACATTCCGTATGCCGGCTCGCCGGTGGCGTCGGCCCAGCAGGTATTCTGGCAGGTCAAGGTGTGGGATCAGGCCGACAGGGAGTCCGACTGGAGCGCGCCTGCCCACTGGACACGCGGCCCTGCGAGCGCAGAACGGCGAGCCGCCTGGATCGGCGATCCTGCTCCCTATCCGCCCGCCGCCAAGGCCCACAACGGCTTCCACACGCAGCTTGCCGATCGGCCCGATGTGGTCAAGTGGGTTCAGGTGGACCTCGGCGAGGCAAAGAGAGTCACCGGCGTCCGCCTGTGTCCCGCGCAGCCGTTTGACTGGCACACGCCGACGCCCGGCTTCCTCTTCCCGCTCCGGTTTCGCATCGAAACTGCCCTCGAACCGGCAGGGCCGTTCACCGCCGTCCACGATACGGGTGATCGCGATGAGCCGGCGGCGGCCGAACCGCGTCTCTACACGTTCGCACCGACCACGGCGCGGCATGTGCGCCTGACCGTCACCCGACTTCGGGAACGCGACCCGGGCAACTTCGGCATGGCGCTGGCCGAGATGGAGGTCATGGATGGCGATGCCGTCGTCAGCCGCATGGCGACCGTTTCCGCGAGCGGTTCCATCGAGAACGGCGCATGGGCGGCGGCTAACCTGACCGACGGCGATACGTCCAGCCACCCGGCCGCTCAGCCCAACGTCCTGCCGCCCCTCATGCTGCGCCGCGAGTTCCGGCTGGATCGCAAGCCGCGACGGGCGGTGCTGTTCGCGTCGGCGCTGGGCGTCTACGAAGTGCGCGTGAACGGCAAGCGCGTCGGGACGAACGTGCTCGCGCCCGAGTGGACCGACTACGGGAAGAGGGTCCAGTACCAGGGCTACGATATCACCCCGATGCTTCGGAAGGGCGCGAATGCCATTGCCGCCATTGTTGGAGACGGGTGGTACTCGGGGCGCATCGGGCTGTTCCCCGGCCGCGGACACTATGGACTCCGTCCCGAGTTTCGCGCGGAGATTCACGTGGACGGTTCGGACGAGCCGCAAGCGCAGACGGACGGTTCGTGGCGCATGACGCTGGAAGGCCCGATCCGATACAGCGACATCCTCGACGGCGAAGTTTTCGATGCGAGGCGACGCATGTCCGGCTGGGACCTGCCCGGCTTCGACGACGCGGGCTGGATAGCTCCGAGCGTCAACTACCATGACGAGATCGCGTTGGACTCGCAGCCCAACGAGCCGATCAGCGTGACGCGCGAGCTGCCTGCGATTGGACTGACCGAGCCCTCGCCCGGCGTCTGGGTCTTCGATCTCGGGCAGAACATGGTTGGTTGGGCTCGGCTGAGGGTGCAAGCGCCCGAAGGCACCGCTCTCCGGTTGCGCTTCGCCGAGATGCTGAACGACGACGGATCGGTGTATACGGCGAACCTGCGTGGAGCGCCCCAGACCGACCACTACATCTGCAGCGGGAAGGGTGTCGAGTACTTCGAACCGACGTTCACCTACCACGGCTTCCGGTACGTCGAGGTCACGGGACTGCCTGCACCGGCACGCGTCGGGGACCTTGTCGGACGCGTGTTCCACTCGGCGTCGCCTGAAGTCGGGACGTTTGCGTGCTCGGACCCCGACCTGAATCGCCTATGGCAGAACATCGTCTGGACCCAGCGGGCCAACCTGATGAGCACTCCAACCGACTGTCCGCAGCGTGATGAGCGCCTCGGGTGGATGGGGGATATCCAGGCGTTCGGACCGACGGCATGCTTCAACATGGACCTTGCGGCGTTCTTCACCAAGTGGCTGCAGGACGTGCGCGACGCTCAGGCCGATGACGGTCGCTTCCCCGACTTCGCCCCGAATCCCGGCGATTCGAACAAACGGTTTTCGGGCGTTCCGGCGTGGGGCGATGCGGGCGTGATCATCCCGTGGCTGGTCTACACCACCTACGGCGACAAAGCGCTGCTGGAGAGGCACTACCCGTCGTGTCGGCGGTGGATCGAGTGGATCCTGGGCAACAACCCTGACCTGATCTGGGCCAACGCTCGCAACGCCGATTACAACGACTGGCTGAACGGCGATACGCTCATCGCCGAAGGCTGGCCGACGAAGGGCGGGGAGGTTCCCAAGGAGGTCTTCGCGACCGCCTTCTGGGCGCACTCGACGCGCCTGACCGGCCTGATGGCGGAAGCGCTCGGACTCAAGGCCGATGCGGAGCGCTACCGCAAGCTCTTTGAGAGCATTCGCGATGCGTTCGTAGCGAAGTTCGTTTCCGCCGACGGCAAGATACTCGGCGACACTCAGGCAGGGTATGCCCTCGCCCTGCACTTCGACCTCGTTCCGGAGAGTCTGCGGCCTGCCGTGGTGGAGCGCATGGTTGCCGCCATCGAGGCCTATGGTTGGCGCATCTCGACGGGCATCCAGAGCACCCACCGCATGATGCTGGAGCTCACCCGCGCGGGGAGGTCCGATGTGGCCTATCGGTTGATGATGAATCGGAGCTTTCCGAGCTGGCTCTACTCGGTCGCCAACGGCGCGACGACCATATGGGAGCGATGGGACGGCTACGTGAAGGGACGGGGCTTCCAGAACCCGGGCATGAACTCGTTCAACCACTGGGCGCTCGGGGCCGTCGCGCAATGGATGGTCGAGACGATGCTCGGCCTGCGCCCCGACCCTGCGGCCATCGGATGGAAGCGCTTCGTCGTCGCTCCCGAGCCGGGCGGCGGCATCAGCCATGTTGAGGGGTCGTACAGGGCCATGCCGGGTCTCATCAAGGTCGCCTGGAAGGTAGCGGACGGCCGGTTCACGCTCGATCTGGAGGTTCCGCCGAACACCGAAGCGCGCGTTTGCATGCCTGCGGCAGACATTGCCGACGTGTTCGATGGACGCCGACCGGCTACAGGCTCAGACGGCATCCGATTGCACGGCAGCCAATCCGGGAAGGTCGTGCTCAGCGTCGAGCCGGGCATCTACCGATTGAGCTGTCCCTTCGTCCAGCCGGCGCCGTAGCCGGGATGCGCACCAGGGCAGACCGGCAGGAGCCGGGTCTGCCCTGAAGTGCGCAACCTCCCGCCGCAAGAGGAGCGGGTCCCCGATGCGCGCGCCTCAGCGCGAGGCTGACTGCGCTGTCGGATATGGATCCGCGTTCTGAAGTCGAAGGTACTGCCACGCCGCAACCGTGACCGCCTTGCCGTCGGGACCGTAGGGGTCAACGGTTACCCGCGTGCCGAAGACGCCGCCCAGTTTGCCGTGGCAATCGGCGCAGCCTCCTGAGCCGAGGGCGCGGGATGCCTTCGAGACGTTGTGGCTGAAGGTCCAGCGGAGCGGCGATGCCTGGGGATGCGGGCCATGGACGAGCGAACCATTGCGCATCTCCCAGACTTCGTGGCCTTTGACGTAGGCCGGGCTCAGCTTCTCGAAGCGCCCGTTCGCCATGGTGCGCTGGATGGCGCCCCGCATGGCGACGATCTCCTCCTCGGTATTGGCCTCGGGCTTGCCGTCGCCGTTGTCGTCCTTGATCCGGTCCTTCACCGTTTCGTAGGCGCGTCCCATCTCGGCGAATGTCAGGGGATGGATGACATTGCCGACTCGGCTTCCCCACCACGATGGCAGCAGCGCATTGCCGATGCTGATGCGTCCGCCCTTCAGGCGGAACAGGGCAGGCTGCCAGGGCTTGGTCTCATCGTACTTCTTGGCCGCCGGGTTGGTGGGCACTCCCATGGACTTGCCCGTCGTTGTGTCCACCGTATGCACAGCGGTCACGTTGGCATCGCGCACATGGCACACGACGCAGGTCATCTTCTTGATGTGGTCGGCAGGGATGCCCTTGTGGGCCGGTTTCGTCGCTCCCATCTTGCGCGCGTTGTGGCAGCCCTCGCAGGACAGCTTCGGATTGTCGAGGTCGTCCCGTAAGAAAACGGCGTTGGACATGCCCTTCGCCGTCTCGTGATCGGCGCCCGTGGGATGGCAGGCGTCGCAGCGCATCTTACCGTGTACGTCCTCATTGCGCCCGTCCCAAACGTGTCCGCGCTTCTTGACTTCGGCCTCGCCATAGCACAGCAGGCAGTTCTGGTCTTTGCTCGTTGTGGGGATTACGACGACCTTGCCTTCGCGGATGACTTCGGCGGCGTAAGTGAGTTTCGGAGTCGTCCCCTCAGCGACCGCGCCTTCCACCGAACCCAGCCGAGCGCCGACGGTGGCCGCCCAGCGATAGTTGAGCTTGGCAAGTTGATAGGTGCGGCCCTTCATGTCGTAGTTGGGCATGTGGCACATCATGCAGTCGGCTTCGAGCACGCCGGATCGGACCCAGTCGGCCATGTGGTAATCGCCGTCGAGGCTCGCGGCGAGCTGCGGCTCGGCTTTCTGGCGCGCGTCGTAGCGCTTGCCGTCGCGGTCCTTCTCGAAGATGGAGCCGCCCGGATGGCACACCGCGCACGTCCGCGCAAACGCGTACGGCGTCAGCCCAACCGCGTCGGCGCGCGCGTTGACCTTCTTGGCGAGCCAGGTGTAGGACATATGCTGCTGGCCGCCGTTCTGACCGGGAGAGGACATCCACGGCCGGTTGCGGTTCTTCGCTCCACAATCGTCCGCGATCCGATCGGCGCCCATGGTGAAATGGTACGCCTTGGTGATCTCATCGTAGGGATGGCAGCCGCCGCACGTCTGGCGCGGACTGTATGCCTTCGGCTCAGAGGCCGTCGGGTCTATGGCGTTGCCCGCTTCATCTTTGAGAACCACAGGGGCGTGCGCCTTCGCCTGCCGCAGCCGCTCGCCCGATGCGCCCGAGAGCACCGCGCCGAACAACATGACAGCCGGCGCAATAGCCCAGAGGCTAAGCGCAGGTACCGATCCTGCAATCCTCTTGCACATGTCGCATCTCCTTCACGCAATGAGCCACGGGTCTATCTGCCCGTGTACACGAGATACAGGCCGCCTGCAATGACGAGGAGGCCGCAGACCTTCTTCAGGATGCCCGTGCCGCGGCTCCCTTCGCTCCACTTCAGGTATCGTTGCACCGCGCCGGCCGACCCTCCAGCAAGCGCAATGACGGCGCAGTGGCCGACGCCGTATGCCGTCAGCAGTCCGGCTGCGTAGAACGGCTGTGTGCCTGCTACCTTGAAGGTCGCGGCCAGCACCGGAGCCATGTAGGCGAACGTGCAGGGGCCAAGCGCGATGCCGACGACCAGGCCCAGCACAAACGCCGCAACGTTGCCCCGCCTCTGGACGTTGAGATTGCCGGCGCCGGCGAAGTTAAGCGGGATCACATCCAGAAGATGTAGACCCACCACGAAGAACACGACGGCAACCGCATAGTTGACCCATCCGCCCACATCGCCTGCCATGCGCCCCAGCGACGCGGTGATCGCGCCGATGGCCCCTATGGTGACCAGAATGCCCAGCGAAAATCAGTGGCCGTGACGAGCGCCCTTCGGCCCGACGTGAGTACCTGCCCGCTGATGAAGCCCACGATCAGCGGAATGCTTGCGAGATGGCACGGGCTCAGGAGGATGCTCAGTACGCCCCAAACGGCGGCCGCGCCGAGCGCAATGGCCGGCGAGCCTTCGACAGCGCGAGTCAGGCTGACGAACAGATCGCATGCGCGGCTACTTGATGCCCAGTTCCGCCAGCTTGGACACAATAGATTCCTTGGGCCAGAAGCCTGTATGGCGGAACACCTCGTCACCGTTCTTGTCGTAGAACGCCAGCACCGGTATGCTCTCGATGCCGTAGCGTGACGCCAGAACGGGCTCGTCGCGCACCTGCACCTCGATCACCTGACACTTGCCCCGGTACGCATTCCGGAGTGGCGCTCCGGCGAACATATCGCGGTTCTGGTCATAGAACGCCCTGACTTCGGCGTCGCTGACCTTGGCGCTGCCCGCAATCGAGCGCAAGTACGCCTGAATCAGGGCGTTGCCGGTGTTCCCGGAGGCTTTGGCCACGTTCTTGGCCGCCCAGCGGTCCGCTTCGGCCTTCAGCAGCGCCCGACCGGCAAGGCCCTCAACGATCAGTATCTCATGGCCCTTAAGCTGTGCTCGCGCCTGTGGGCTCTGCTTGGCGATCTCAGCCTTCAGTTGGGACTCGGTCAGAGTGAAGCCGGTCGCCCGGACCAGCGTGCCTTTCGGCAGGCTGACCAGGCGAGCCCGACTCAACGGGCCGCCCGTGAGGCCCTTGTAGCGTTGGCCAACGGTTGGAGCAGTACCTTGCCCCGCCTGTGCAATCTGAGCGCAGACCACCCAGGCGACTGCAACGAGGGCGAACCTGAGCACGCGTGCCGTAGCGCAGGCGTCCCGCCTGCAGTTCTTCACGGTCGGAGTTCCGTTCCCATGGTCGAGAGTCATTGCGGTTTCAGCTCCACTCCGTTGGCCTTGAAAGCCTCCACGATCTCCTCCTTGGGCCAGAAGCCCACATGCCGCGTGATCTCGTTGCCCTTGGCGTCATAGAGGATCTGCGTGGGAATGCTCTCGATCCCGTAACGCTTGCCGGACTCCGGATCGGCCCAGACGTCAATGAAGTCAACGCGCAGGTTCGATCCGTACTCCTTCTCCAACTCTTCCATGACGGGCTTCATCATCTTGCACGGAATGCAGGATACCGATCCCAACTCAAGCATGCGGGGCACGCCTACGGCGCTGTCCGGAACCTGGGGGGAGGGTCTCGATGCAGAAGTCGGGCGTTCCCTCATCATCGCAACCGCCACGACGGCTGCCAGCAGCCCAAGGACGATCAGCACCTTTGCTGTGAGCGATGGACCTGTCTTCATGTGTCCTCCCTGCGTATCGTCACGGACGCCTCTTGAGGAAGCGCCAATCCGCCTGCGACCTGGACCGTCTTGAATATGCCGGCAGGTACGATGCACCCGCTGCAACATCCGCTCAAGGCCCCCCGAGCGGCGCTCAGGATGCTTCCGTCCCAGCCCTGCGTAATCTCCATGATCGGGTAAACGGGTTCAAGGCGCTCGGCCAGGCCCCTGATCTTCTCGCACTGGCTCTCAATGCCAAGACGCACCGCATCTCCGTCGCTTGCCGCCGTTACGTTGGTTACGAACCCGCATACCCCCGCATGGATCGTCCCGTGGATTGTCGGCATTAGTCTGTCAGTTCGAGCAGCACGGCTGAACGCCGAACGCCTTGCTGACGGCTCCGGCCGCCATGGCCACTTCGTCCTGCGTGTGGTTGAAGTGGTGTCCCTTCTCGATGCCCAGGTCGGTCACGATGACCTGAACGTCGGCGCTGAGCCCGGCCCCTTCGAGGGCTTTCTTCACGCAACCGACGCTGCAGCCGCCTATCGCAACGCGCTTGTCGGCCTCTTTGGCCGCCTGTACGAAGCTGGGAAGCTTGGCGGCCACGCCCACGGCGCAGTACATCTTGCCCTGTCCCAGTTGGTCGAGGGCCTTGGCAGCGTCGTTGGCGATCTGCCCGACGTTCGAGCCTCCGGAGCAGGCCAACAGCATGACGGACGAGCCGCCGCAGCATCAATCAGACATGGTGATGGGTCCTTTCGCTATTGGAGATACTTCTTGATCTCGTCGGCCGAGGCGACTTTGCCGACGACTTTGACCTGGCCGTCCACGGCCAGCGCAGGCGTCATCATCACGCCGAACTTGATGATCTCTTGAATGTCCTCGATCTTCTGGATTTCCGCCTCGACGCCGAGCGCCTTCACAGCCGCTTCGGCGTTGGCATGGAGCGCCTTACACTTGGGACATCCCGTGCCGAGAATCTGAACCTTCATACGACCTCCTTTGTGCTCTGCTGACCGCATCAACGGTCACATGACAAGATTGAACACGTAGCCGACGAGGACTATGCCGCTCGCCACTACGGCAATGAACACCCCGATCAGCGTGGGTCGGAGGACCTTGCGCAGGATGATCATCTCGGGAAGCGAAAGGGCGATCACGGACATCATGAACGCCAGGGCAGTTCCCAGCGCCGCACCCTTGCCGAGGAGGGCCTGGACCACCGGTACAATGCCCGCGGCGTTGGAGTACATCGGCACGCCGAGCAGAACGGCCAGCGGCACCGACCACCAGGCTGACTTGCCCATGAGCCCGGCGAGCGCGTTCGTTGGAACGTAGCCGTGGATGCCGGCACCGACGGCGATGCCCAAGACCACGAACAGCCAGACCTTGCCGACGATCTCGCGCACTGCGTCTCGACCGGCGTTAAGGCGACCGTCCCAGTC
Organism: Chthonomonadales bacterium; assembly: GCA_037442185.1. Classification (GTDB taxonomy): domain Bacteria; phylum Armatimonadota; class Chthonomonadetes; order Chthonomonadales; family CAJBBX01; genus JAAYVH01. Next base: position 12,693 of record JBBIQU010000110.1, read on the forward strand.
AAGGCGCTCCGACTCCGTGGCAGCTGCGTCGCTGGCGCTCATCGCGGACACCCACGGCTCAAGGTGCTTCTCCATGCGCAGCCGACCGATGATCCATCCTGCGAGGATCGCGACCGTCAGGCCGGTACCGAAGTAGATGGCCGTGATCTTGGGACCGAACATGCCGAGCAGAAGGACGACCGCGACCTCGTTGATCATCGGCGCAGCGATGAGGAACGAGAAGGTCACTCCGAGCGGAACGCCGCTCTGCACGAACCCGAGGAACAGTGGAACCGCCGAGCACGAGCAGAACGGCGTGACGATGCCAAGGCCAGCTGCAAGCACATTGCCGACCGACTCCCGCTTGCCGGCGAGGATCGCCCGCGTGCGCTCCGGCGTGAAGAACGTGCGCACAATGCCAACGCTGAATACCACGAGGACCAGGAGCATCAGCACCTTCGGCGCTTCGTAAAGGAAGAACTCGACGGCGGATCCCAGATGGGACCGACTGCTGAGTCCAAGGACGGACTGCGTCAGCCACGCCGCGCCCTGTGCTAGATGGGAATAGACAATCCACCACACGGCGGCGCCGAGGGTCGCGACCGCGATCGCACCGCCCAGAGCATGACCACGCGCACGTTGGTCTGGTCGCAGTACGTCTACAGGAGCGCTCATTGGCTATTTGACCTTTCTGCCATATAATGGACCCAAGAAGAAGAGATCGGCTGAACTCATTGCAGGATCCTCCGACCGACCAAATCAGCGCGTTGCGCTCCGATGCGCGATTCGAGGACCGCTTCGACGCAGCCGAAGAACTGCAGGATGCAGGGCACGCGCAGGCGATAGAACACCTGGAGGCCGGCTTTGCGGTCCTCGACGATGCCGGCGTTGCGCATGACGGCCAGGTGCTTGGAGACTGTGGACATGTCCGCTCCGACAACCCGTTGGAGGTCGCACACACACCGCTCGCCCCGACTCAACTCGTCAATGATCATCAGTCGGCTTGGATGGGCCATCGCCTTGATGATCTGCGCTCGGATCTTGTAGGCTTCATGTCGTTCGTTCATTGTTTGGCTATTTTACCATATAGTATGCACGATACGTTCCCGAGGCAAGGAAGAAAGTTGTGCGTCGCCGCGCGATCGTTGCGGTCCCGGCCACAGATGATGTGTCCCATGGTACGGCCGAAGGCCGTGTAGCCGCGGGTTCTCCCCGCGAGAATGTTCCGCACCACGGACACGTTCCGCGTCGCGAGAAGCGACGGCTACACGCTGCGCGTCACGCCACCGGGACGTATGGAGGTGGTGCGTTCCAATGTCATGCGTCGCTACGGCCGAAGGACAATGGGTATCGCCACGCGTGTCGTTACCGCCGCAGGCAACGCGTCTCGCGTCGTGTGTCGTTACGGCCGAAGGCCGTGTAGCCGCGGGTTCTCCCCGCGAGAATGTTCCGCACCAC
>JBBIQU010000111.1:0-14084 GCA_037442185.1 Chthonomonadales bacterium
GACGTTGCGTAACATGCACACGTTCGTCGTCGCGAGAAGCGACGGCTACACGCTGTGCGTCATATGAACGCAACGCCGGGATGTGATGCGTTCCGAGGTCCGTTGGCGTAACGGCCTCCCATTGCGCGACCCGGTCACGCGGCGTACTCCTTCCGTACTCGGTGCACCACGTATCCGATGATCATGGAAACGAGCCCGCACATCATGACGGCGATGGGCAGGCCGAGCGTCGTCGCGAACCGCGAGAGGCCGAAGCGGAAGGTGTTGACGACGAGGAACGCCGCTCCTGCCCACAGGTAGGGCCGGTACTGCGGCTTGCAGGCAGCGACGATCAAAGCGATTGGCGCGGCCAGCGCAAGGGCATCGTACAGTCCTTTCTGTTCGGCTGCCAGTACGGTGAGCCCACACATGGCAATCGCGACGCCGACAGCGTTCGGGGCGATGGCATGGCGCGCATGTCCGTACCGACCAAACGCCTGCCCAGCGACCATGAGGAGCACACCGGATAGGACCAGCGCTACCGACACGGGCTCGCCCGAGGGGTTATGCGGCCACAGCCATTCGGCGAGAGAGCCTGCGAGCCAGATAAGAGTTGCTGACGGTGGAACGGTGAGTGCGGGCGCCCGAAGCCACGCGAGAGTGGCCAGCTGGACTGCCAGGCCGACGCCGGATGCGATTGCCACCCACATGGCCATGTCCTTCTCCGGAACGAAGTCCTTGGTCATTCCGAGCGCCAGCCAGACGGCGAATGGGGCCATCCCGGCGCCGACGAGGGCGAAAGCGGCCGGAACCCAGTCGCTCGTCATCCGGCGCAACCTCAGGAACGCCGCGGAGAGGTACATGAGGGCCGCAGGCACGGCGACGACGGCGAATCGGCCGGCAGGGATCAGGTCGTCCCACAGCTCGGTTGCGACCATGACTACCGCGCTGATCACGAGAAGGCCGCCGATGAGGAGCAGGGCCATGGAGGGGGTGAGCGCGAGACCCGGCCGGCGCGTCGCGATCGTGGCCTGCGACGAGGCCGAGGACCGGAGGTCGCCTCGGAGCCGGTCGGCCTGATCCGGGGAGATTAGTTGGCCGGCCAGCCAACGCTCGATGCAGCCGAGAACCCAACCGTTGGCTGTGTCGCTCAGGTCGGTCTTGCACTGAGGGCATCGTAGCGCTTCGTTCATGCGGTTACCTCCCATAGGTTTGAGGTCATTGTACGACGGCGCTCCGATGCAGCGCATGGGACCCCGGACCCATTCCGGCCGGCAATCGGGACCCGGTCTTGCGGGCGCATCGGAAACCGGCGAGCCGGGGGGCTGGTGCGGTTTGACCGTTCGCCGGACGAAGTGCTAGACTCGTCACGCCATCCCGCGCTGGGGGCTCTGATTGCCTGAAAGGACTTTCCTCGCATGACTGACGCAAAGCCGCGCACCATCATCGGCTCCGACCTGCCGAACATCCCCTGGGAGGATAAGCCCGCCGATTGCCACGGCGTCGTGTGGCGCTACAGCGGCAACCCGGTGATCCCACGCGACCTGATCCCCACGTCCAACAGCATCTTCAACAGCGCCGTCGTGCCTTTCAAGGGGGAGTTCGCCGGCGTCTTCCGCGTGGACGACACCTGCCGCAACATGCAGCTCCATTCGGGCCGAAGCAAGGACGGCATCAGCTGGACGCTGAGCCCCGAGCGCATCCGGTTCGTGTGCGACGATCCCGAGGTGGGCCAATGGCAGTACGGCTACGATCCGCGGGTCTGCTGGCTCGAGGACCGGTACTACGTTACGTGGTGCAACGGCTATCACGGCCCGACCATCGGCGTTGGCTACACATACGACTTCGAGACGTTCTATCAGCTTGAAAACGCCTTCCTTCCGTTCAACCGCAACGGCGTCCTGTTTCCGCGCAAGATCAACGGCAAGTACGCGATGTACAGCCGCCCGAGCGACAACGGTCATACGCCATTCGGTGACATCTACTACAGCGAGAGCCCCGACATGTGCCACTGGGGCAAGCACCGATTCGTCATGCGGCCCAACGGCGGCTGGCAGTCCACCAAGATCGGCGCAGGCCCGACGCCCATCGAGACAACCGAAGGTTGGCTGCTCGTCTATCACGGCGTGCTGACATCCTGTAACGGCTTTGTGTACAGCACGGGGGCGGCCTTGCTCGACATTGACCAGCCGTGGAAGGTGATGTATCGGACGGCACCGTACATCATGTCACCGCAAACGATCTATGAGTGTGTCGGCGACGTGCCCAACGTCGCGTTCCCCTGCGCCGCGCTGACCGACGCCGCGACAGGCCGCATCGCGTTCTATTACGGGTGCGCCGATACCGTCACCGGCCTTGCCTTCGCACAGGTTGACGAGCTGATCGCGTTCGTGAAGGAGAACTCGAGGGTGTAGGCAGCGCGGAGACCGGTTCACCGCGTTCCCGAGCGTGCGTTCTGAGGCCTTTGCCCCTCCAGGAGACTATCATGCTCGATCACGCCTATCACCAGGAGTTGCGCCTCAGACGTTTCACGGTGTTCCAGGACGCGCACTTCTCGTTCTCGCCGGGCATCAATGCCCTGGTGGGCGAGAACGGTACCGGCAAGACCCACCTGATGAAGGTCCTGTATGCCGTCCAACTGGCCGCCATGCGGGGCGACATGAGTTTGCGCGAACCACTCGCCAAGCTCTTCCAGGTAGCCGACCACGGGCAGTTGACAAGGCATGGGTCCGCGAAAGGTCATCCAGCACCGCAGAAGGACAGTTCGGTAACTGGCGATGGGAGATGGCCGCCGACCCCGAGGCCCTTATCCGCTCGAAGCAAGGCAACATCCCAAGGGTAGGCCGCCCCGTTTTCATACCTGCCACCGACATGATGGGACACACCCGCGGGTTTGTGACGACATATGACGAGTACAACATAGACTTCGATCTCACACACCGCGACATAGTATCGCTCCTTGTCGGTCCGGAACGTCGCCAACCCCATAACGGCAGTTCGAGCGCCATCGCGGATCTGGCCAACGTCCTGGGCGGCGAACTGGTGCTGGATGGTCAGCGTTTCTATTTGAACACGCCGGACGGGCGGCTGCCCATGCCGCTCGTCGCCGAGGGGCTTCGAAAGGTCGCAGCCCTTGTGCGTCTCGCGCGCGGCGGATGGCTGGAGCCTGGAGCGACGCTCTTCTGGGACGAGCCCGAAGTCAACCTGAACCCTGTCCTGATGGATAACGTCGTGGCCGCCGTGCTTGCCATCGCGAGAAGCGGAGTGCAGGTCTTTCTCGCCACGCACAGCTACGCGATCCTGCGTGAGATAGACGTTCAGGCCAGCCGGGCAGACGATTGCCGTTTCTTCGCGCTGGCGCCCGGCGAACACGGCGTGACTGCTCGGCGGGCAGATCGCTATCTTGGCATCGAGCCGAACCCGATCGAGCGTCACTACACAGACCTGTATGATCGAAGCGTCCGCAAACAGATCGAGCAGATCGGGGCCGCAGAGTGAGCCCTGAGTGGATCGAAGGCCGGCTTGGCTTCGACTTCTCGTGCGCAACAGGCGCTGTCGCGAGACCGGAGACTGCAGCCAATCCGCTCAAGTGCGTTGACGTCTGCGCCCGGTATCCCGATGGGCTGTGGCTCGTGGAAGTCAAGGACCCGGAAGGCACGTCCGAACAGCACAGAGAGGGTGCGGTGATCGGGATCTGGAAGGAAATCCAGAACGACCATCTCCTGAAATCGCACCTTCTCCCCAGGCTCTACGGCACGTATGCCTACCTGGTTGAGCAGGGGTTGGAGCCTCGGGGCTGCGTTCGGTACGGAATACTCATCGGCCTGACGGATCTGACCGCGGCCGACCGTGCATCGCTGACGGACAAGGTCCAGCGCTTTGTAGACAGGATCGGGCCGAAGATACGCCATAGCCGCCACTGGCCGGTGGTCGAAGTACACAACATCGCCAGCTGGAATGCCGCCCATCCGGAAATGCTGGTCACGCGTCTCCCCTGATGGCTGCTCTGCCGTGCGCGAGGCCCGCAGTCAGAGTTCGGCGATGCCGCCACCGGTGCCCAAGCAGGAAGTCGCGCCGCTCGCGCCCAATCTGGTAGTGTGACCTCGGCAGCTGACTCATCCCCCGGCACGCGCAGCAAGCGCATCCCCTGGCGCGCGATCGTCGTCGGATCGGCGCTGCTGCCGTTCAATGCCGTGTGGCTGGCGCGCGTCGAGGTTGGCGCGGGAGGCGTCGTTCGGGGGACCACGAGCAACGGGCCGTATCCCAGCACGCTTTCGCTGTTCGCGAACGTGATCTGTGTCCTCGTCGCTCTCGGCGCGATGAACGCCGTGCTGCGGCGCATCAGGCCCTCGTGGGTGCTGGAGCAATCGGAGCTTCTGGTTGTCTACATCATGCTCTGCATCGGCACATGCTTCACGAGCATTGACTTCCTCGACGTGCTCTTCCCGATGCTGGCGCACCCGGTGAAGTACGCCACCCCCGCCAACGCGTGGCATGACCTATTCATCAAGCACTTGGCTCCATGGACATATGTGCGGGACGAGGGCGCGCTCAAGGGCTGGTACCAGGGCGGCGTCAATCCCTACACATGGGAACACATCAGGGCCTGGATCACGCCCGTGGCGGCCTGGAGCGGCCTCACGCTTGCCATGGTCGGCGCCATGTTCTGCATGAACGTGCTGCTCCGAGTCCAGTGGACGCGCCACGAGAAGCTGAGCTACCCGATCATTGAGCTTCCGCTGGACATAACCCATCCCTCGGGAGCGTTCTATCGCCAGCCCGCCATGTGGATCGGCTTCTCGGTTGCGGGTGCGATCAGCCTGATCAACGGGATCGCCATCCTCGTGCCAGGCGTTCCCTCCATCCCGATCAAGGCGCAGGACATCAGCGTCTACTTCCCTTCGCCGCCCTGGAACGCCATGGGCTGGACGCCAATCGCCTTCTATCCGTTCGCCATCGGACTGGGCTTCCTGCTGCCCGCCGACATGCTGTTCTCGTGCTGGTTCTTCGCCCTCTGGTGGCGTGTCGAGCGCATCGGCAGCGCGTACTATGGCCTGACGCAGTTCCGACCGAACTTCCCCTATGTCAACGAGCAGTCGTTCGGCATCTACATGGCGGTTGCGGCGCTGGCCCTGTGGGGAGCGCGGAGGCACCTGTCGGAGATCGCCGTTCGCGCATGGCGTTCTGGCAAGCGCGAACCCGACGCACCCATGAGCTACCGCATGGCCTTCATTGGCACGGGGGCTTGCTTCCTGTTTTGCGTCCTGTTCTTCCATCAGGTCGGTCTGCCGCTGTGGATGTGCTTTGCCGGGTTTGCCATCTACTTCGCCATTGCCATCGCCTGCACCAGGATGCGGGCCGAGCTGGGACCTCCCGCCCACGATCTGCACAACGGCGGTCCCGATTACATTCTGACGGCCTGCCTCGGCACGAGGGGCATGTCACCTCAGACCCTCGGCGCACTCACGTGGTTCTACTGGTTCAACCGCGCTTACCGCAGCATCGCCATGCCCTATCAGATGGAGGCGTTCAAGATTGGCGACCGGCGTGGGATATCCATGCCCGGCGTCGCCCTCGCTCTGGGCGTTGCGACGGTCGTCGGACTCATTGCCGGGTGCTGGGCTCTGTATGCGCTGCCGTACCGCCTCGGCGCCGAGACCAATATGGCCGGCCATTTCCCCTACTTCGGGTGGGAGGCATACAACCGGCTTGCGAGTTGGATTCAGACGCCGCGGGATACCGATGTTCCTGCCGTGGTTGCGATTGTGGTCGGTTTCGTTTCGACGCTCGCGCTCCAGGTGGGACGGATGCACGTTCCGTGGTGGCCGTTCCACCCGCTGGGCTATGCCGTGTCGGGCAGCTTCTCGATGAGCACCATGTGGCTGCCGATGATGATCGCGTGGGTCTGCAAGATCGCGGCGCTTCGCTACGGAGGACTTGCCACATACCGCCGGTTCGTGCCGTTCTTCCTGGGCCTGATGCTTGGCGACTACCTGTTCGGCTGCGCGTGGCCCATGGTCGGCTGGCTCATCGGGGCCAACACGTACTGCTACTACTTCTAAAGGCGGCCGTTCTGCCGACCAACGCAAGCAGGAACTGGGCCCTTCGTGCGTCGAACAGAGGCCATGAACAGGACGCCGGTCTGCGGGGCCTCAATCGGCAGCGGCGTGCGGAACTACACAGAACGGGAGCAAGTTCGTGAAACCCATCGCATTGCAGACTTACACACTGCGGGACGCCTTCGACAAGGATTTCCACGGCACCCTGAAGGCGGTTGCCGAGATCGGCTACAAAGGGGTCGAGATCTCGGGCGCCTATGGTCAAACGCCGGAGCAGATTGCGCGCGCCGTCGCCGATCTCGGGATGGTGGTGTGCAGCAACCACGGAAGGCTGCCGACAGCAGAGACGCTTGACGAGATCGTTGCGTATCAGCGTGGGATCGGCTCGACGAGGCTCGTTGGCGGCTTCGGCCCGGATGACCTCAAGACTGTGGAGGGATGCGTCGTGGCCGCGAACAAGCTGCAGACCGCGGCTGAGATGCTGAAGTCGTTCGGCATCAGCGTTCATGTCCACAACCACTACTGGGAGTTCCATCGCGTTGAGGACGGTCGGTTCGCGCTCGACGTGATGCTCGAGGCTGCGCCGGCCGTCAAGAGCCAGCTCGACCTCTACTGGGTGGCTTTCGGGAAGGCCGATCCTGTCGAGGTGCTCGGGCGCATTGGCGGGCGAGTGGAGCTGGCGCATGTCAAGGATGGTCTCCTGGGCGATCAGCCGCATTTCAAGGCAGTCGGGACCGGCCAGGTGGACCTTCCGGCGGCCATCGCCGCGCTCGATCCGGGTGTGACGGAGTGGCTTATCGTCGAACAGGATCAGAGCGACGGCGACATGCTGGCGGATGTGCGGACGAGCTATGACTACCTGGTCGGGAAAGGCCTGGCCGCCGGCAACCGAGCCGTGTCGTAGGTCCGGCATCCGGCCCACGCTTCCGCAACAGCGCAGGCGTCTCGCAAGCAAGCAAATCGTGGTGCAGGCGAGGACGCCTGCACGGTTGGGGTATGCCCGTTACCGTCTGCGCCGACTGAGCTCATAGGCCAGATCGAAGGCGAACTTCAGCTCCTCGATCGAGCAGTGGTCCTGCACGAAGTGCGACGTGCAGAAGATGAGGCCGCCGTCTGCTCCGATGGTGAGGACGCGCTCGATCTCGTCGCGCAGGCGGTCGAGGTGGCCGAAGCCGATGGTGGTCTGAACATCAAGGCCCCCCATGACGGCGAAATGTCCGCGCAGGTTGTCATGGTGGTGCTGCAGGCTCATCCCCGCCGATTCCTGCCACGGATGGACGACGTCATAACCGAGCTTGATGATGCCGTCCACTACGGCCATGTTGTTGCCGTCGGTGTGCAGGCTGATGTTGGCGCCTCGAGCCTTGACGGCCTCGCACGTGACGTTGTGGGCCGGGTAGATGAGCCGCCACCACGTTCTCGGCGAGAATAGCAGCCCGGTCTGGGCTCCCCAGTCGTCGGAGACGTGCACCATGTCCACACCGAGGTCGAGGCAGTTCATGGCGAAGGCCCGGTTCCACTTCGCCTGGCGCGCATATACCTCGGCCAGGTCGTCGGGATAGAGCCCGAGGTACGTCAGGTGGTCTTCGATGCCGAAGACGCCGTTGAGGCACTCGAAGATGCCCGGTGTCTGAACATAGACGAAACGACCGCGCCGGCTCTTGTGGTGATCAATGCCGGCGACGATGTCGGCGTAGGCGGCGCGGTCATCGGGATCGGTCATGGGAATGTCGAGCACATCGCGGGGCTCGATGGGACCGCTCTGGCGCGCTTCGGTCAGCGGTGACTCCACGTATGGTGACGGGCCGCCGAACAGGTGCGCCAGGTCGAACTCATAGTGGTCCTCGAAGGCGTCGCAGGAGCCGAAGGCCGCGCTGATGGGACCGTCCAGGTTCGCACGAACCCAGCCGTAGATCGGGACGCGATCCGGTTTGCCTCCGTCAATGACCGTCTGGACACGCTCTCTGCTTGTCATCGCGTCACTTCTCCGGCAGCGCGGTACATGGCAATCACCTTGTCCGGCGGCGTCTCCGCCAGCAGGTTGTGCACGTTGTTGAAGACGTATCCGCCGCCGTCGCTGAGGTATCGCACCACTTCACGCACCTCAGCCTCAACTGCGCCGACAGTCCCGTGCGTCAGTGTGTGCTGGGTGTCGAGACCGCCTCCCCATAGCGCCATGCGGCCGCGCACCCGGTCCTTCCACTCGCGATATGAGTGTCCGCCGGCGGGCCACTGAACCGGATTGAGGATATCGAAGCCGCTCTCGACGATGTCGTCCAGGATATCGAAGATGGCTCCGCAGTTGTGCATGAATATCTTGACCTCCGGGATCAGCCGGTGGATCTCGTCGTTGAGGCGGCGATAGTAGGGGCGGAACAGCGTTCGGTAGGTCTGCGCCGAAGCGATCAGGGAGTTCTGCGTCCCCCAGTCGTCGGCGGTGGTCATGATGATGTCAACGCTGCCGCGGACTTCCGGCAGGAGGGCGCGCACATTGGAGACGGCGTGTTCGATGGCGATGTCATGCAGCTCGTGGACATAATCGGGCTCCAGCTTGCAGATGACCGGGAAGACGCCGATGCCGTTGTAGGCCCCGATGCCGATGCCCGCTCCGCAGTAGTCCGTGAAGAACACGGCGCGATCGGTAGACTCGCGAACGCGTCGGGCGAGGGCTGCTGTGGCCCTCACTTGCTCGTCGGTGATGCGGTGGGCCTGCATGCGCTTGCGATGCTCTTTGAGGTCCATCAGGGGCAAGGGTTCATCCGGCTCAAGCATCGGCTGACCGCTGTGGTCGGCGTTGAATACGTGGGAGGTCGGCGGCATCCGCAGGGACCCCCACTGGACGAGCGTGCCGTCCGGCTCGGCTGCGAAGGCCTCGGGGCTCTGGACCCGAGCGGGCAGGCGCCCACCGAAGTCGTACTCGCGCCACTTCTCTGGCTCGTCGAATGCATTGGTGACGCCGCCGTCAATGGTCACGACGTCGCAGTCGAGCGCGTCGAGCACGTCCACTTCGGGCAAGGCGAGCATCTGACTCGTGTCGTGGACTCGAGGTCTTCGCGGCGGAAGGCCAAGGGCCTCTACAAGGAGCGGATACGCAAATGCGCTGATGCCGGTTGACTTCATCGCGCCCAGGTCCCGCGGCACGGTCGGGGTCTCCTGATGGGCGAGCGCCGTCAATACTCGTTCGCGTCGGGTCATGGTCGGGTGCTCCCTATGGATTCTTGTCTGACGCAAGAGTGTACCTGCGCGAGAGGGAACGATCGCCCGGTAACCGAAGGGTACTGTATAATGCTCTCGCCGGTTGGCGGGGTACAAGATCGAAGGATATCACATTCGCATGATTGATATAGATGGTCGCAGCGCGCCTGCGCTGACGGAGAAGCAGGCAGAGCGTTACGAGACGCTCAAGGCGATGCTGCGTGAGATGGAATCGGTTGTGATCGGGTTCTCGGGCGGCGTTGACAGCACCGTGCTGGCCAGGGTTGCGCGTGACACGCTCGGGGATCGGGCGATTGCGGTAATCGGAGCGTCCGAGGCGTTTCCGCAAGGCGAAGTCGAGGCCGCCCTCGCTGTGGCCGACCAGATCGGCATCGAGACGCTGTGCGTGCCGACCCACGAGCTGAACGATCCCGCCTTCCGGGTGAATCGGACCGACCGATGCTACCACTGCAAGTCGGAACTGTTCGGGGTGCTGCGACGCGTGGCCGACGATCGGGGAATCGCGTGGGTGGCCGACGGATCGAACGCGGACGATGTCGGCGACTTTCGACCCGGAATGAAGGCCGCCGCCGAGCTGAATGTGCGAAGCCCGCTTCGAGATGTGGGCATGACGAAGGCCGACGTTCGCGCGCTGGCGCGATTTCTGGGCCTCAGCAACTGGGATCGGCCGTCGTTTGCGTGTCTGTCTTCTCGGTTTCCCTACGGAACGGAGATCACCCAGGAACTGCTCGCTCGCGTGGATGCCTGCGAACGTTGTCTGCGTGAGCTCGGGTTCCGGCAGTTCCGCGTCCGACATCACGACACGGTCTGCCGCATCGAGGTACTGCCCGAGGACTTTGGCAGGCTCCTCGATCACCGTGATGCAATCCTCGAGCGGTTCCGGGCCAACGGCTACACGTACGTCACGCTCGACATCGAGGGATTCCGGTCAGGGAAGATGAACGACGTCATCCGGTTCGTTGGTCGGGACCCACGGTCATCCAATGGAAGCTGAACGGATCCGACGCCTTCTCGAAGAGGTGCGCAGCGGCGGCACGTCCGTAGACCAAGCCGTAGAGGAGCTGCGCCTCCTTCCCTATGAGGACCTTGGGTTCGCTCGGGTTGACCACCACCGGGCGCTTCGAACGGGTTTCCCCGAGGTCATCTACTGCCCGGGCAAGACGACCGAGCAGATCATCGGTATTGCCGAACGCGTCTACGGCAAGGGCTCAAAGGTTCTGGCCACTCGGGCGGACCCGGCGACGGGACAAGCACTGCTGGAGCGGTTTCCCGAGGGCATCTATCACGAGAAGGCTCGAATCGCCGTGTTGCGTCCCGATACGGCCGGAGCCGGATCGGCACAGGACGAGGCGCTGGGAACTGTCCTGGTAGTATCGGCGGGTACGGCCGACCAGTCGGTGGCCGAAGAGGCGGCGGTTGTCGCTGCTGAGATGGGCTCGCCGGTCGAGCGCATTTACGATGTGGGTGTTGCCGGACTGCACAGGCTGTTGGACCAGCGGGAACGCCTGTTTGCGGCCAATGTGATCGTCGTGGTTGCCGGCATGGAAGGGGCGCTGGCTTCCGTCGTCGGAGGGCTCGTGCGTCGCCCTGTGATCGCGGTGCCCACAAGCGTGGGCTACGGCGCGAACTTCGGGGGGCTATCGGCGCTGCTGACCATGCTCAACTCCTGCGCTGCAGGCGTCGCAGTGATGAACATTGACAACGGGTTCGGCGCGGGGTACTTCGCGCACATTGTCAACTGTAGGAAATGAGGACATGAACGACAGCGCCTCGGGCGGTACGGATCAGGGCAACGGGCCGGACGTTGCCGCTTCGCCGTTGACCGGACGCAAGAAGACGATCTACGCCATCATTCTGGCGGCCGGACTCATAGCCGCCGTCTGGATGGGCTACAGGGCGCTTGTGCCTGCCGACTGCGGCTGCACCCGCGACCGAAAGAGCCCGCCAAAGAGCCAACCGGGCGGTCCGCTCGTCGCCGACTTTCGCGTGGCGGCGCTGGCATATCGAGGTCGGAACGGCGTCGTTGACGCCATACAGGCCCACGCGGCGTCGCTCAGATCGGCCGACTACGCGTTTGTGACGCTGAGTCAGGTCGCGTCAGCCGTTCGGTCTGGAGAGCGACTTCCCAGACGGACCGTGGCGATCACGCTGGACACCGAGAACAAGGCAATCGCCAACGACCTTCTGGCCTTCATGAGGATGTCGGGCATCCCGGTGTCGCTGGCCGTGCGCCCACACCTTATCGGCAAGCCCGGAATGATCGGCTGGGATGCGGTCTCCGAGCTGCAATCAGCCGGCGCAGAGTTGCATGCGGCAGTGGGAGCCGACCGAGGCGAGGCCGACCTTCTCGCCGATCTCCGCCGATTCGCAAGGCGCCTCAGTCCGGCGCGCATCCATGTGGTGTCGCTGGACAAGCGCTCGAACGCCCTGACGGCCCGCTTGGGCGCAAGGACCGGCATGATGATTGCCTGGCAAATCGGGTCGGCACCGGCGATGCCGACGGACCAGCCCGAGGAGACGCGCATGGACAGGCCGGCGGTTCGGCTGCTCGAGTTGGATCGGATCCCGGTGGACCTGTCGGAAACGCCGGCAACGCTCGTAGCCGACGTGAACAAGCTCACCGGTCAGCCGGATCCCGAACAGATGGCCGCGAAGCATGCAGGCGCAACCTCGAACGGCCATGACGAGTCGTCGCAAGCCAAACGAAGACAAGGAGACAGGCGCAACCAAATGAACCAACCAACGCGCTGGGTTGTGGTCGGATACGGGATGGGGTGGCATCACGCACGGTACCTCGAGGCCACCGATGGGCTTGAGTTGAGGGGCGTGTGCGAGGTTGCGCCGGATAGGCTGGCCAAGGCCGTTGCGGAACACCCCGGCATCGCCACCTACACCGATTACGATGCGGTCCTGGCTGATCCGGATGTGGACGGCGTTGTGGTTGTGACGCCTCACAATACGCATGCGGAGCTCGCCGTCCGTGCCATGGAGGCCGGCAAGCACACGATCACCGACAAAGCGATGTGTCTTTCCGTAGCCGAGGCCCACCGGATGATCGCCGCGCGGGATCGTGCCGGCGTCATGCTGTCGGTCTTTCACAACCGGCGGTGGGACGGCGATTTTCTGACCGTCCGGCGGATCCTGTCCGAGTATCAGCTCGGCAGGCTGTACCACATCCAGTCGTGCGTTACCGATTGGGGCAAACCAGGCGGTTGGCGACGGGATCGAACGGCCATGGGGGGCTGGATGTTCGACTGGGGGGCTCACACGCTGGACCAGATTCTCCTGCTGGCCGGCGCAAAGCCACTGTCCGTCTATGCCTTCACCCATTACCGCTATGACGATCCCGCTTCCGTCGAAGACTACATCAACTGCACGGTCACATTCGAAGGGGGCCTGACGGCGACCACGGTGATCGGTTACCTGAACATGATCCCCATGCCCCGCTGGTATGTGATCGGGGAGTTCGGGGCGCTTCAGGCTGAGGGCTTCGAGACTCCCGTGCGAGTGCGCAAGCTCTGGGGCGGACGGCAGCAGGAGCATGAGGTCCCGCTGGACAAGACCGACTGGGGCGCAATCTACGCCAACGTTGCGGGTTACCTTGCGGGACGTGAAGAGCTGGCCGTTCGGCCCGAGCAGCTTGTGCCCCAGATTGCGATTGCCGAGGCAGCGTATCGAAGCGTCGCGACGGGCACGGCCATCGCCCTGTAGGCCGCGTTTCGCGGGACAGATGCAGGCGGGACGCCTGCGCTACGCACGGCCGGTGCAGAGGAGACGCCTGCGCTACGCACGCCCGCGTTACGCAGGACGCCTGAGCTTCGCGGTATCATGGCCGGTATGAGGCTGCTCGACCGATACCTCGTGCGCGAGATGGTGATTCCGTTCCTGATCGGTCAGGGCGCTGTCGTCCTGATGCTCACGGGCACGGTCCTCTACAACAACGCCGACACGTTCCTGTCGTACAGCATCCCTGCGGCCGGGATTTCCAAGATCGCGCTGTACTTCATGCCGTACCTCGTGGGTCTGACGATGCCCGTCGCGACGGCAATCGCCGTCTCGCTTTCGGTAAGCCGCCTATGTCGGGATTCGGAGATCACCGTGTTCCGCGCGGCGGGGATCAGCCTGAAGAGGAGCTTTCGGTCCGCGTTGGCGGTGGGTGTCGTACTCAGCGTGGCTGCGTTCGCGTTCGGAGAGTACGTTGTTCCGTGGACAACAGCGCAGTATGAGCGCACGATGGCAGAGCTGTCGCGGCAGGTGCGCTTCCTCGTGCCGAAGGAGGGGCAGGTCGTACAGTCGGCGGACCGACGGTACACGGTGTACGTGGGACGCATGCAGGTATCGGGCGAAAGCACGGCATTCTACGATGTGACGTTCCTGGTGCGGATGCCGGACAACCCCCTGCCGACCGTGATCCATGCCGGTCGCGCCGACTACAACGATGGCCGATGGACACTGGCCGATGCACGCATCCATGCATATGAGGACCAGGGGGACAGGGAGGTGTTCAGTCGCGCCGCCAAGTTGACGCTGGATTTCCGCCTGCCCCAGCAGATGTTCAACATGATCTATCTGCAGCTCCCCCTGTATTCGGCATCCTCAACCGTCAGCTTCCGTGATCTGGGAGCCAGGGTGGCCATGCAGCGGCGGTCGGGCTACGTGAACCCGCAGGACCTCCTCGACCTGCACTTCAAACTCTCGGTTCCGCTGTCGTGTCTCGTGTTCGCCATCGTGTGTCCGCCGCTCGCCATGCGTTTCGCCAGAGCCGGCGGGTTCATGGGCGTCCTGCTTTCGATCATTCTTGTGTTCGTCTATTGGAACACATTGCTGGCA
>JBBIQU010000112.1:0-14082 GCA_037442185.1 Chthonomonadales bacterium
GCGTGTAGCCGTCGCTTCTTGCGACGCCAAGCGTGGTGTTCGTGTGGTTCCACGCAGTGGTCTTTGGCGGTGCGCATGCGCGGGGAGAACCCGCGGCTACACGGCCTGCGGCCGTAACGGCGGCGGACGCCGCGGGGCATCGCCTGCGGCCGTAACGACGGCGGACGGCGCGGGGCATTGTGTTCGGCCGTGGCGGCGGCGCGTGGAAACGGCTCCCCATCACCGAAGGGCTTCGTGGATTGGGGAGCCGTCATTGGCCCGCTCGCGATGCGATGCGAGGAACCTGATTTCAGATCTGAGATTCGAGATTTGTGATTGGGTTGAGCGTTACCGGTCCTTTGGCGGGACGCCCATGCCGCTTCGATTGGGATAGGGCGGCTTCGTCGCGGGCTTGTAGGGCTTGTCTTTGATGGCGTCCATCATGAGCTTGATGGCGGCATCGAGCTGCGGATCGGCGTCGTTCTGCATCAGGGCCGGATCGTCGAGCACCTCGATGTCCGGGTCAACGCCGTGCCCTTCGATGCCCCATTTCTTCTCGTTCTCGAAGAAGGCGAAGTTGGGCGTGGTTACGACGGCTCCGTCCACGAGCTGCGGGAAACCGCCGATGCCGACCACGCCGCCCCAGGTCCGCGTTCCGATGAGCTTGCCGACCTTTGCGGCGCGGAAGTACCACGGGAAGAGGTCGCCGCCCGATCCGGCAAGGCCGTTGATGAGCATGCACTTTGGTCCGCGATGCGCATCGGGCGGCCATGGGCTGGCATGCCCGTAGCGACCGGTCCAGTAGTTGAAGAGGGGCCGTTCGAGCAGCTCGACGAACCGATGGGGCACCTGCCCGCCGCCGTTCCAGCGCTCGTCCACAATCAGCGCATCCTTGCCGCGCTGACCCACGAGCTGCCGCATGAGATCGTTCTGGCCGTCTACGCCCGTGTTCGGCACGTAGATATAGCCCACGCGCCCATCGGTCTGCTTCTCCACATAGGCTCGGTTGCGCTCGATCCATGCCCGGTAGCGAACTCCGCCTTCCGACGAGTCGAGTTCAACGGTAACGTCACGGGCCGACGAGTCGCGCGTCGGCTTGTCGCTGACCGTAAGCGTAACCGTCTTGCCGGCAAGTCCGATGAATGCAGCCCAGGGGTCCTTCGTCGTGTCAACGGGAATGCCGTTCACGGCGAGGAGATAGTCGCCCTCTTTGACCTTGATGCCCGGCGCGCCGAGCGGGCCACGAGCATCGGCATCCCAGGGCGCTCCCCGGTAGGTCCTGGCGATGCGGTAGGCGCCATCCTTGAGTTCGAAGTCCACGCCGAGCATGCCCACCGGAACACTGGGCGCCGGAGTCGTATCGCCGCCGCCGTAGTAGGCATGTCCAACGTTCAGCTCGGCGATCAGCTCGCCGATGACATAGCCGACGTCCTCGCGGCTGGCGCAGTCATCCAGCATGGCCGCATACTGCTCGCGCATCTTGGGCCAGTCCACCCCGTGCATGTTGGGCGCATAGAAGAACTGGCGCATGGTCCGCCACGCCTCGTTGTATATCTGCTTCCACTCGACGCGCGGATCAATCCGGACGGTCATGCCGGAAGTCACGACGGCCTCGCCGGACGCTCCGGCTGATGCATCCTGAATGGACGCAGAGGAGCCGCGGATGACGAGCAGCTTCTTGCCGTCGGCGCTGATATCGAAGCTCGCGGCGCCGGCCGCAACCACCTTCTCTTCCTTCTTCTCGTCCTTGATGTCGAACAGTTTGATGGCGGGCGGATCGCTTGCGCCTCGGCCACCGGTCCGGGCGAAGATGAGCTGGTTGCGATCGTTGACGGCAAGCCCGCCGAAGTTGCCCGGCCTGGGCGGAAGCTGTATGGCCCGGGCTTCAAAGCCTTCGACCTCGATGGCAACTTTGAGCGGCTCCTTTGCGGCTGCGGCGTCCCTGGGCTTCTCAGGCTCCTTTGCGCTGCCCTGGGCGGGCTGCTGGGGAGCCGCCGGCTTGCCGCCCTCACGGCGCATGCGGATCTGAACCGACTCGCCTTCGACGGTCGCCGTGCCGCTCGCCGTATCGCCGGAGACGCGCATGATAATCCCCACATTGATGCCCATGGGCAGGACTGCGCTGAGCTTCAGTTCCGATGCAGCCGGATCCCATGTGCCGGCGACGCCTGCGGAACCCATGGGGGTGTCCATGGTGCCGTTGACGGCGTTATTGAGACCCAGCTTGAGCTCAGCAGTGAACGAGAGGCTGCCGCCGGGGATGGCGTCGCCCGTGGCGGTTCCGCTCCACTTGCCCGAGATGGGGTCATCCTGGCTAGCGGTGGGGATGATGGGACTCATGGGACTCATGGGACTCATGGGACTTATGGGACTTATGGGACTTATGGGACTTATGGGACCTATGGCAAGGGTGGTTGAGGGCTTGGAGTCGCCTGTTTTCTGGTCTTTCCAGGTCTCTTCGTCGGTCTTCGGCAGGTAGGGCGAGGCTATGTCCGCCTTGAGCGGCGCGGCCATGAGCACCTGGCTGTCCGTGTAGACCCAGGTGGTGCCGAACTGCTCGTAGGTCGGTTGGAAGCTGCGCTGGCTGACCCAGTAGAGCCACTCGCCCTTGCGGTCGAAAACGGGCCGAGAATCGGCGAACATGCCGCTCGTGAGCCTATGGCTCTTGCCCGCCTCCACTTCGTAAACCCAAAGCGACGACTGACTCGGGCGATCGTCCTGACGCGCGTACGCTATCCAACGGCTGTCGGGCGACCACGACCCATCAGGCCGATCGGCCCAGGGATCGGTGTCAATCACCTTCGTCTGGCCGGTCTCGATCGTGTGCATCAGGAGCTGTCCGCTCTGATCCACGAACGAGATGTGCTTGGAATCGGGCGACCAGTTGGGGGCATAGCGAAACAGACTGCCGTCCTTCGTGAGCTGCTTGGTCTCGCCGAGCCCATCCGATTGCGCGATGTAGAGCTCATACTCGCCGGTCGCATCCGACAAATAGGCGATCCACTTGCCGTCGGGGCTCCATGCGGGGTCACGCTCGTTGGAGCCGTTGCTCCTCGTGAGGTTGCGGGGCATGCCGTTCTTGGCAGGCAGGGTCCATACGTCGCCGCGAGCCGCGACCACAGCCCGCTTGCCGGACGATGAGATGCCCCACGACGTGATGAACTTGCTCGCGTCCACATTGCGGCTGCCGAGGGTCGGCCGCTCGCCGGGAATGCGCACCTCGACCGTACGCACTTTGCCCGAAGGGATGTCGAGGAGGCACAGTTCGGAGCCCTTCTGGAAGACGATCTCTCCTTCACCCTTCGGACCGGGGCCATGGCTTGCCCATTTCACGTCGAAGTCCTTGAAGGCCGTGACCTGTTTCCGACGGCCGTTCGTTGTGTCGTAGACCCAGATGTTCGACCGATGCTCGGGACCGGCGTCCGAAACGTAGTAGACGCTCTTGCCCTGCCACATGGGAGCCGTATCGTTGCCTTCCCAGTCGGTCATGCGCTTGGACTTGAGCTCCTTCAGGTCGAACAGCCAGATGTCGGTCTGCATGCCGCCCCGATAGCGCTTCCAGGTGGCGAAATCCTGAGTGTGCGGCGTGTAGGCCAGCCAGCGGCCGTCCGAGCTGATGCTCGCGAGAGCCCCATAGGGCACGGGCAGCTTGGTGGGCAGTCCTCCTTTGGCAGGCACCGTGTAGAGCTGCGACTGCCGGCTCAAACCCACGATGTTGGCCGAGAAAAGGAGCTTGCCGTCGGGCAGCCACGCGTTCAGGATCTCGCCCGATGGGTGGTGCGTGACGCGATAGGGAACGCCTCCGTCAACGGGCAGCGTGTAGATGTCGCGGCCGCCTTCGTAGTTGGCGACGAATGCGACGGCCTTGCCGTCGGCGCTGAAGCGCGGGAACATGGGCGCCGAAGCCGGCGCCGCCAGAGGCGTTGCCAGCCCGCCGTCCCTCGAAACAAGCCAGAGCCTGTTCGAATACGAGAACGCGATGTGGGTCGAGCTGACCGCAGGATACCGGAGCATGCCGGCGTGGGGCTTGGTGTCCTGTTGGGCGGCCCATGTTGGAGCCGCCATGAGGAACAGAGCGCCCAACAGCATCGGCAGCCGTGAACGAGTGCGCATAGGGACGGACCTCTCAGGTGATGATGGTGTTACGGCAATCCGGTCGCCCACGCCCATCCGTCAGGGAGAATGGGGGCGCCGAGGATCGTTGATATGCCCGAAGGCACGCTATGAGTAGACCGCATGGAGGCGGGCGGCGTTGCACCAATCGGCTACGCAAGCGGGTGTCCGGCAAGGCGTCCGTAGCCTTGGAGCGCGAGCGAGCCGTCCGGCGACACATTGAGGATGCCGAATGCGTTGCCGGCCTCGACGCCGCCGTCCACCATCGCCGCGAGGGCGATGTACGGGATTCCCGCAATGCGGCGCAGATCGTTCTCGTGGCTGTGGCCCATGAGAACCGCAACGACCTTGCCCGATTCCTCCAATATGGCGCGGACTTCCGGCGAGCTTCGAATGGCATATGGGCTTTCGGTCGGCAGGTCCAGCCGTTGATGGACGAAGACGAGGGTCCTGCGATGCGTCTTTGCGAGATCGGAGGCAAGCCAGTCGCGCTGGGCCTTCGGTATGTCGGTGTCGGTCCAGTCGAAGGGCGCATCCCCGTAAGCCGCGCCGTCGCGACGATAGCACGCGTCGAGGACAATGCAGTGGAAGCCGCGGAGGTCGAACGAGAAGTGGGCCTTCCGCTGCCCGACGCCCCGGAGAAAGCGCTCTTTGGTCAGCGTGGCGACGCAGTGGTTTCCGAGGACGTGGTACCGATTGGGCGCGCCCTTGCGGAACTCGCGCTCGATCGTTCGGAGGTAGTCCAGCTCGGCCTGAATGTCGGCTGTCGGCCCTGTGTCTATGAGGTCGCCAAGCTGCAAGACGGCGTCAACATCGTGACGGCTCCAGGTTGCGGCCGCCTCGCGCATCCGATCCAGCGACAGCCGATAGTGGCGTGAGCCGCGGGCGTCGGCGTCGGCATAGTGGACATCGGCGCAGATACCGATGCTGAGGCCCCGGGTCTCGGCTCGCGACGGCGCGGCCGCAGATGCGCCGATGGCGACTGCGCCCGCCTGAAACACGAACTCGCGCCGGTTGATCAATGTGCCTTCCATCCGTACCTACATTATCCCCCACATTGGCCCGGAGCGAAACCTCCCGGTGAATCGGCACGTCACGATGTATCGAGACGAACAACATGAGAGCATCAGGCGATACGCTCAGTCCAAAGCTGCTGGCCCGCCTCCGGAGCCGCAAGCGCGAAGTGCGAGAGGCCGCCGAGAGCGAGCTGCTGGCGCACGGACCACGCGCCGTCGAGATGCTGCTGCGAACGCTCGAAGCCGAAAGGCCGAAGCGGATGCGCAATCGCCGCATAGCGTTCGCGTTGCTGGCCATATTCGCGCTGGCTACGATCGGTTCGCTGCTCACGCCGGGCGGCGACACGACCGTCAACTTCGGCCAGTTCTGGATCGTCTTCGCTCTGCTGGCCGCAACGTCGGTTCAGCGAAATGCGGCTCAGGCTCTGGCGCGCTTCACGGACAAACGCGCGGCAGGAGCGCTGGCTGAGGCTCTAGACTATCACGACAAGCAGGTCAGGGAAGCCGCAGCCGAGGCTCTCGTCCGCATCCTGCCCGGGCTGAACGCATCTGATCACGCGCTGCTGTCGTACGACGAGCGACGCGCTCTCGATCGCGCCATAGTCCGGCCAGGCAGGACCGAGCTCGCGATCGCGGCTCTCCGTGCCTATGAGCAGATTGGAGATGCCGAGAGCTTGACCCTCGTCGAGCGCATCGCGGAGGACAAGGTCAATCCTTTGCGAGGCGAGCTGAAGCCGTTCCTCAGCGGATTGTCGGTCGGAGTGGTGGCGTGGGCCTCTCGGGTCCCGCTGGATCCGGCCGTCGTCGCCGAGGCAAGGGCGGTTCTGCCCGCGCTACGCGTTCGAGCCGAACAGGTTCACGCCGCGCAGACGTTGCTGAGACCTGCCCTATCGGCGCCGACCGATACGCTCCTGCGCCCGGTGGAGCCGTCGGCGCCGCGGGAGAACGCCTTGCTTGTGCGGCCCGTTGGCGACGAGGAGACCGACGGTGAGCCCGCTCACGAAGCCGGTAGACCCAACGAGCGTGACGCAGCTGAGGTCGCCGAACTTCAGAGGCGTTGATCCCGGCGGCTATCCTCGTGTCGCCGCAACGAGCTGCGCCATTCGGGCCTGAAGCCGCTTCCGCAGTCCGGCATAGGCCCGATCGCCGGCGAGGTTGCGCTCCTCGCCGGGGTCCGTGAGCAGATCGTAGAGCTCCCACTCCTGCGGCTCCTCGAAGTAGTGGATGAGCTTGTAGCGATCGGTCCGGATGCCGCGATGCTTCCGGACGCTATGGACCGCCGGATACTCGAAGTACTCGTAGAGCCAGTCCTTCCGCCAGGGCGTCGGCTTGCCGGCGAAAAGGGGCACGGTGCTCTGCCCGTGCAGGTGCGCCGGTCGCGGGGCTCCGGCTAGCTCGAGGACCGTTGGGGCAACGTCAATGTTGAGGACCATGGCATCGGAGACGGTTCCCGGCTGGATGCGCTTCGGGTAGCGGATGAGCCAGGGCACCCGGATAGACGGCTCGTGCATGAGCCTCTTGTCATAGAGATGCCACTCTCCGAGGAAGAAGCCGTTATCCGACGTGTAGACAATCGCCGTGTCGTCGAGCGCGCCGGTCTCCTTGAGCGCCGCGAGCACCTTCCCCACGTTCTCGTCAACGGCCGTGAGCGTCGAGCAGTAGTCCTTGACCACCTTCTCGAAGGACTGCACATCGGGCGCATTGCCGAACTTGTTGTCGGCCTTGACGAACGCCTGCGGCTTGCCGGGCCAGCCGGACTTGTCGTCGTTCCATGTGTGCGGAACGGGCACGCGCACATCCTTGAAGAGATCGGCATGCCGCGGCGCGCGCTCCCAGCTTCGATGCGGCGCCTTGAACCAGAGGAAGAGGCAGAAGGGCCTGTAATGCTTGCGCTTGAGCCAGGCGACGGCGTGGTCGGTGACAACGTCATCCATGTAGCCGTCGTAGCGCTCGTCCTTGCCGTCGGTACCTTCGGCGATGAGCGGCTGAAGGTAGCGGCCCTGCCCCTTGAAGCCGAAGTAGTAGTCCCATTTGCGGTCGCGGAGAGCGCCCGACACGTGGGACTTGCCGCAGAACGCAACTTCGTAGCCGGCCTCACGGAGCATCTCCGGCAGTATCGGCAGACCCGGCTTGATGGCGCGGTCCTTGTTGTCAATGACGCCGTGCGTATGCGAGTATACGCCCGTCAGGAGCGTGGCCCGGCTCGGCGCGCAGAGCGAGTTGGTCACAAAGGCGTTGCGGAAGCGGAGACCCTCGCGCGCCAGGCGATCCATATTCGGCGTGCGCAAGAACGGATGGCCGGCGCAGCCCATGGCATCCGCGCGCTGGTCGTCGGTCATCATGATCACGAAGTTCGGGCGCTTGCCGTGGTCGGCTCGCGCCATCCCGGACATGACGGCAGCCGTTCCTGCCAGGAAGCTCCTGCGGCCCAACGCGCCGCCGTCCGATGCGCCTGTTGCCATATCACTGCCCCTTTCGCGGAACTCGGCCCTGCCCGACGAGTCACATGGGCAGGCCCGGCCTTCGCATGGCCTACCGCCCTCATCTTCTCCCAGCGCCCCTGACACCCCTGCTGGGATACGGCCACGTCCCGCCGTTCGTAGGGGCGAGCCAACCGCACGACCCACGTGACGACGAGCAGGCAATCGCACCGTTGCGGTTGGCTCGCCCTCGCGGCAGCGGTTCAAGCTACACGCACGTCTCCGGTGCCGTGCGGAGGTGACACGGTCGGGCGCGGCGAACCTCCGGATGAGGGCAGAACGCACGCTGCCCGGTCGCGGAGGTCGTCGCAAACATGAAGATAGACATGATCCATCTCGGAGACTCGCCCTGCCCTGTACGGCCCGGGCGGCCCGAGACGGGCTATGCGGAGATCGGCGGTGAGACATGGGTGAGCTTGAGCGATGTGGATGCCTTGCCCCCGTTCCTCATGACGATCGTAGGCGCGTCGGACATGTGGCTGTTCGTGGGGAGCAACGCCGCCTTCACGGCCGGCCGCGTCGAGCCTGACCGCGGCATCTTTCCCTATCAGACGGCCGACAAGGTGACGCGGCCGGGATCCGCCGCATGCCTGACCGTGTTCCTGGTCGAGAGCGAAGGCAGATGGCTGCTGTGGGAGCCGTGGAAGGGCGACGGCATGCCCTATCGGATTCGGCGAAGGATCATGAAGCACGTCCTCGGCGCGGGGGTGACATTCGAAGAGGCCAACGATGATCTGGGCCTCCGCTTCTCGTGGGAGCTGGCGACCTGCGACGCATACGGCCTGGTGCGCGCGTGCCGCCTCGAGAACATCGCCCCGAAACCGGTGAGACTGCGATGCCTCGACGGGTGGCGCCACTTGATCGCTCCCGGAGTCACTCAGGAGACCTATGCCCGCCTGAGCTACCTTGCGGCAGGATACATGCGCCACGAACTGATCGAGACGGCCCCCGCGCCGCTGGGCGTCTACACGCTGAACGCCGCCATAGCCGATCGCGCCGAGCCGGTCGAATCGTTGCGCGCCGCCGCGGGATGGTGTGTCGGTCTTGACCCTTCGGCAGTCCTGCTTTCGGATCGGCAGGTCCGGAAGTTCCGATACGGCCGTGAGGTCGTTACCGAGAACGAGGTCAGCGGCGATTTCGGCGCATTGCTTGTGTCCGCAGACTTGGAGATCGCGTCGAACGGGGCGCGGGAGTGGACCATGGGCGCGGATACGTGGCTGGATCCGCCGATGGTCATCGCACTGCGCAACGCCCTCAAGGATCCCGAGCGAATGCAGGACAACGCGCGCCGAGCCGTAGCCGACGACCGTCGGAACCTGCGGACGCTGATCGGCGGAGCCGACGGCCTGCAATGCACGGCGGACATGTCTGCAGGCGCGCACCATACCGCGAACGTCGTGTTCAACTGCATGCGCGGAGGCACGTTCCCCGACGGCGGCGCGTTCCCGTCGGCCGACCTCATCGAGTTCATACGCGTTCGGAACCGAACGGCTGCCGAACGGCATGCCGCATGGTTGGAATCGCTGCCGGACACGCTCAGGTTGAGCGACCTGATGCCTCATACGCGAGCTCGGCCGCACTTCGGCGCCATTCCCGACGATCCCCATCTCCGGCGGCTTCTCGGCGAGTACCTGCCCCTAACGTTCAGCCGGCGACACGGCGATCCGAGCCGCCCATGGAACCATTTCGCCATCCGTCTCAAGGACGATCTCGGCCGCCCATTGCGAACCTACCAGGGCAACTGGCGCGACATCTTCCAGAATTGGGAGGCGCTCGCCTGGAGCTTCCCGACGGCGCTGGAGCCCATGATCGCCACGTTCCTGAGCGCGTCAACGGCCGACGGTTACAACCCCTATCGCATCACGCGCGAGGGCGTGGATTGGGAAGTCGCCGATCCGGCCGACGTCTGGGGCCACTTCGGCTACTGGGGCGACCATCAGATCGTCTACCTGTTGCGACTCCTCGAAGCTCGGGAGGCGATGTTCCCCGGCGCTGCGGCAGAATCGTTGCGCGAGCCTCGCTATGCCTACGCCGCGGTTCCCTATGAGATCGTCGGCCTCGAGGACATGCTCACCGATCCCCGCCACACGATTCGCTTCAACCGGCAGGCGCACGATCGGCTCGTTGCCAGGGCAGCCGAGATGGGCGGCGACGGTCGGCTGCTGCTTGGAGACGACGGCCTGCCGGTCCTCGCCAACCTGGCCGAGAAGCTGCTGACGCCGCTGTTGGCGAAACTCACCAACCTGGTTCCGGGCGGCGGCATATGGCTCAACACCCAGCGCCCCGAATGGAACGACGCGAACAACGCCCTTGCCGGCTGGGGCCTGTCCGTCGTCACAACGTGCTACCTGCGCCGGTACCTGGTCTGGCTCGATGGAGTTCTCGGCCAGGCCGGGGACGATCCAATACCGGTGGCGGATGCCCTTGCCGAGCTGACGATGGCGGTCACATCGGCGCTCTCGGGCATACCGCGAGGCGTCGAGACCGGCGACCACGATCGGATGGCCGCAATCCGTTCCCTCGGAAGCGCGGGCGAGGTCTACCGGAATCGGGTCTATGCCGGAGGGCTGCGTGGCAATAGGCCGCTCTCCGTAGCGTCCATCCGGGATCTCATCGGCTGCGCTCTGGGTGTCGTCGAGGATACGATACGGGCAAACCGTCGCGATGACGGTCTGTATCACAGCTACGACATTCTCAGCCTCGGTTCGAGCGGCGCATCGGTAGGACGCCTTGCGCCCATGCTCGAAGGACAGGTGGCGGCGCTGAGTTCGGGCATGCTCGCGCCGCATGATGCCCTGCGCCTGTGTCGCGCATTGCGGGAGAGCGATCTGTACCGGCCCGATCAGGGAAGCTACCTGCTCTACCCCGACCGCGACCTTCCGTCGTATCTGGCCAAGAACACGCTTCCCGAGCACGCATGTGCGGCTGCGCCGATCCTTGCCGATCTCGTCGCGGCTGGGGATGTGTCGCTCGTCGTCCGGGACGAAGACGGCGGACTCCATTTCAACGCCGATCTGCGAAATGCAGCCGACGTTGCCGAACGGCTCGCCCGCATCGCGGATGCGCCGACCGACTGGACGGATCGAGTGACCACGGATCGCGGGGCGGTGCTGCGCCTCTGGGAGGAAGTGTTCCGCCACAGTGAGTTCACGGGACGGAGCGGGACGTTCTTCATGTTCGAGGGGCTGGGCAGCATCTACTGGCACATGGTGGCCAAGCTCCTCGCGGCGATTCAGGAGAACTGGTCGGCGGCCGTGGAAGCCTGCGCCGAACCGGAGGTTGTGGCAGGTCTGGCGGACGCTTACCGATCGGTCCGCGACGGGCTCGGCTACCGCAAGCCGGCCCATGTGTACGGCGCGTTTCCGACCGACCCCTACTCGCACTCGCCGCGGCATGCCGGCGCGCAGCAGCCCGGCATGACCGGTCAGGTCAAGGAAGAGATTCTGACGCGGCGGGGCGAGCTTGGCGTCATAGTGCGGGACGGCATCATTCGGTTCGAGCCGAAGCTGCTGGACATCTCCGAGTTCTGTTCGCAGCCCACTCGGTTCGAGTATGTGGATGCCCGAGGCTTACCCGGTTCGCTGGACCTGCCGACGCGCAGCCTGGCCTTCACCCATTGCGGCACACCGGTCGTCTATACGCTGGCCGATCATCCCGGGCTGACAGTCGTGTCGGCCGACGGATCGGAGCGGCGGTCGAGCGAGCCTGTCCTGAGCTCTTATGAGAGCGCGAGCGTCATGGCGCGGACGGGCGCGATCACACGAATAGAGGTCGGGGTCCTGCCGAGGGATCTCTTGTCCGCGGATCGCTCGCAGACCTGACCCACGGGACGGCCGCGCGCCGCCCCATACGCCGAGACAACCTGTGCTACAATATGGCGTTGCGCTCGTAGCTCAGTGGATAGAGCTTCTGACTTCGGATCAGAAGGTCGGGGGTTCGAATCCCTCCGAGCGCGCTGTACCATCGCGGCGCAAGCCGGAGTTTTGCTCTAACTGAGCGCCTGACATTCAGTCCGGGAGCCCCCTTCCCGCTCGGCAGGGGGCTCCCGGTTGGCTTTCCGGCTCAGATGGGACCCGTCGCGGATCGGACGGTCCCACTTCAACCTTCGCCCTTCAACCTTCGTCCTTCAGCCTTCAGCCTGCGCCCTTCAACCTTCGCCCTTCAGCCTTCAGCCTTCAGCCTTCAGAACTCATCGCGCGTATTCGACGGCTCTGGTTTCGCGGATCACCGTCACCTTGATCTGGCCGGGGTACTCCATCTCCTCTTCGATGCGGCAGGCGAGATCGCGGGCAAGCTGTGACATGGCCAGATCGTCAATCTGCTCGGGCCGCACGATCAGCCGGACCTCACGGCCCGCCTGAACGGCAAACGACTTCTCGACGCCGGTGAACGCCTGCGCGATCTCCTCGAGTCGGCGGACCCGTTTGACGTAGGTTTCGAGCGATTCGCGGCGCGCGCCCGGCCGGCTCGCCGATATGGAGTCCGCACAGGTCACGAGCAACGCCTCGATGGAGTCCGGTTCGGGCTCGCCGTGATGGGAGCGCACCGCTCGAATGATGGCCGGCTTCTCGCGGTACTGCGTCAGGATGTCGGCTCCGATCGCTGCGTGAGCGCCCTCGACTTCGTGATCCACGGCCTTGCCGATGTCGTGCAGGAGGCCGGCCCGTTTGGCCAACTGGATGTCGGCGCCGACTTCGGCAGCCAGCAGCCCTGCAAGGTGGCTTACCTCAATGGAGTGCTTGAGCACGTTCTGGCCGAAGCTCGTGCGGTATTTCAGCTGCCCCAGCATGCGCACCAGTTCGGGAGCCACCCCGGCCTGTCCGGTCTCGAGTACGGCCCGCTCACCGGCATCGAGGATGCTCTGCTCGACTTCAGTCTGAGCCTTGCGAATCGTCTCCTCGATGCGCCCCGGATGGATTCGCCCGTCGCGGATCAGTTCGCTCAGGGCGAGGCGCGCCACTTCACGCCGAACCGGATCGAAAGCCGAAAGAACGACCGCCTCGGGCGTATCGTCAATGATGAGGTCAACCCCGGTCTGCGTCTCGAACGCCCGGATGTTGCGACCTTCCCGGCCGATGATTCGGCCCTTCATCTCGTCGCCGGGCAGCGGCACCACCGCCACCGTGGTCTCCGCTGTCTGATCCACGGCGCATCGCTGGATGGCCTGAGTTATGTGATACCGCGCTCTGCGATCAGCCTCTCGCTTGGCTTCCTCCTCAATGTCGCGCACCAGTTTCGCAACGTCGCGCCTCGCGTTTTCTTCGGCGGACTTCAGCACCGCCGCCCTTGCCTGCTCCGTGGTCAGCCCAGCGATTCGCTGCAGCTCGCTGCGGCTCTTTGCGAGCAGCGCCTCGGCCTCACGCGAGGCCTTCTCGGCCTGTGCTTCTCTTTGGTGCAGCTCCCTTTCTTTCCGCTCGGCGGCATCGCCCCGCCGATCCAGTGACTCTTCCTTCTGTGCCAGCCTGCGCTCCAACCTCTGAAGTTCGGCTCGCCTTTCCTTGTTCTCGTTCTCGATATCGGCCTTCAGCCGATAAGCCTCTTCCTTTGCCTCCAACAAGGCTTCTTTGCGCAGCGCCTCAGCCTGTTTCCGGGCATCGTCAACGATCTCCGTTGCTTTGAGCTGCGCATCCCGCTCCAGATCGGACAGCTTGCGCCGTTCCGCGCGGAAGTATAAGCCCAACGCCGCCGCTCCGGCGACGACGATTACTGTGCATGGTACGACAGTTTCCCACACGCTTTCCTCACCCTCCAAGCGACTATGTAGTGAGGCGGAGCGCTGTTCTCAACCGGCTCGAAGGAAAGCCTAATCTAGTCTATTCGACGCAAGATCCGCGACTACCTGCTCAATCGTGTCCCAGGAATACCCCCGGCGATGAAGGTATCCCGCCAGACGTTGGCGCACAGCCCGATCAGCGATGTCGGCGCTCCCGAGGAGCGATCGCGCAATGACCAGCGCGCGATCCGCCTCGCTTGCGGGCTCGACCCCTGCCAAAGCCTCGCCAATGGTCTCTGAGTCTACACCTTTTCGGCGCAGTTCGGTTTCCAGCCGTACGCGACCGTATCCCTTGCTTCGGCTCCGACTCTCGACCCATGCTGCGGCAAACGCCCGATCGTCAACGAGCCCCGCCCGTTCGAGGGCTGCCAACGCCATCTCGATGGCGCTCGGAGCTATGGCGGCCCGCTGCAGACGGATTTCCACCTCGCGGCGCGTTCGGGGCGCATGTTCAAGGTATCTTCGCGCGATGGCGAGGGCGGCTTCGTATTCGCCCAAGGTGCAGTCCTCCGCTGTTTTTTTTCGCCCCTGCGGCGCAAAGTCCCTTCCGAGCCGGCCGACGGCGGTGTGTCTCACAACCCGTGATCCGGTCGCCGGCCGACCTCTTGGGCGGAGACGCGATAGCGAGCGAACAGAGGGCGTACCGGCCGGACCGAGCGTGATGTCCGTTGATCGGCAGGAAGTCGGTCCGGCTGATACGCCCCTACACGACATGCGCACG
>JBBIQU010000113.1:0-11223 GCA_037442185.1 Chthonomonadales bacterium
CGCAAACGATGCATACCTTCGGCGTCGCAAGAAGCGACGGCTACACGCTGCGCGTCCGTTCCCGATCGGTTTGGATGCGAACGTGGCGCGTCCTATCGCCGCGGGGCGTTGCCGCAACGATCGCGATCGGGTTTGCGAACGCGGGGCTGACAGTGGCAGGAAACGGGGCGCGTGGACGGCGAAGGATCGGCCATGTGTCCTCGGAGCCACTGGGAGGGATACCCGTAATGCGTGTGCGCATGGCGTGGCTCGCGTGGTCGCGCGCATCCGGCATCTCGCCTTCGCTGGGCCACCGCCGTGGCTAGACCGCTCATTGTCGGCATCGGCGGCCCGAGCGGGAGCGGCAAGACCACTATCGCCAACGCAATCTGCCTGCGCTTCGGACCAGAGCAGTGCGCCGTGCTTCGTCTCGACGACTACTACCGCGACCTCGCGCACATCCCCCTGGAGCGGCGCGCCCAGTGGAACTTCGACGCCCCTGACGCTATCGAGATCGAGTTGCTCGTCGCGCAGGCCGAAACGCTCATCCGCGGCGGGAGAATACACTCGCCGACATACGATTTTGTCACCCACTCGCGCAAAGCCGAGACGCGCTGCATTGTTCCGCCGCCGATCCTGATCATCGAAGGGACCCTGGCCCTGCATTGGAGGGAACTGTGCGCACACATGGGCATCCGGGCCTATGTCCATGCCGAGGAGCGGCTCTGCTTCGAGAGACGCCTGGACCGCGACGTCAACGAGCGTGGGCGAAGCGCGCCGTCGGTCCTCGACCAATGGCGGTCAACCGTCTGGCCCATGCACGTCGTCTACGTGCTTCCGTCACGTGCCCATGCCGACCTCGTGCTCGATGGATCGAAGCTCCCCGACGCCGCCGAGACGCTCGCCGACGCGATTGCCAGGAGCAGACCTGATCTCGCGGCTCTCCCCGGGCCGTGAGCGGAAGAGCTCCGGCCCGCTCCGACAGGGGGACGTTCCTCGGACTAACCGGCCGAGATGCGGGACTTGGCGAAACAGAGCGATATTCCGATCCGTATATTAGCTAACGCGCACATAGCCCAGCTGCGGGCGCTACCGTTGATCGGAGGAGATCATGGATCAGGAACGATTCCCCCTCTACGGCCCGATTCACAAAGCCCTCCGCAGCGTCATGGCGGGCCTCATTGCCCGCTCGGGCGCCGCGGACTGGAGCGATCCCAAAGACGTCGCTGCCATCCAGGCCGAATGGGAGAATGCGATGACGCTCGTCGCATCACACCATCACCACGAGGATGACTTCATCCATCCGCTGCTCGCGAAGGCATCTCCAGGCGCCCACCGCGAGATCGAGCGGGAACATGAGGAGCAGTCCAGGGCACGTGAGGACCTCGCCGGCTTCCTCCAGCAAATCGCATCGAGCGACGCGTCCGGGCCGCAGAAACAGCGCCTCGGGGCAGAGTTTACCGTCGCGCTCTACACGTACTATTCCGGCCTGCTGATGCACATGAGGCGTGAAGAGGGGGACGCTCAGTCTCTGCTCGATCGTCACTACAGCTTCGAGGAGCTGGCAGCCGTGAACAATCAGATCGTTAGGAGCGTGCCCCCGGACGAGATGATGCTCGCCCTTGGTTGCATGTTCCCGTCAATCAGCATCTACGAGCAGGCGGGCATACTCGGGGGCATCAAGGCCGACGCGCCGCCTCACGTCTTCCAGGCGGTATCGGAACGCGTGCGCGCTGCCATCGGAGAAGACGCCTGGGCACGCCTAGCGCAACGGATCGGCGCATAGGTCGGGAGACCGCCGAGTCGGGCACACGCGAGCCCGGCAATGACACACGAAGGGCGATCCCACGGATCGCCCTTCGCTTGTTTCAGATATGGCGGGTCAGGCTCTGCAGCGTGCCCGTCCGCTCGAACCGGAACGCAGTACTACTTCGTGGCGGCCTTCTGACCGGCCTTGGGGATCGGAAAGCCGGTGTGCGTGGATGCGTACTTTGCCGGATCGGTCTTGAACGCCTTCGGGCAGGCCTCGCAGGCGAAGTAGTAACGCTTGCCCTTGTAGTCGGCGAACTTCTTCTGTGCCGTCAGCTTGGCGATATTGATCCGCTTGGTGCCTTCGCCGCACTTCATGGTCGCGAGATTGCCGTTGGCCTTGGCTGCTTTCGCCATGCCGGGGCACTTGGCGGCCGCATCGGGGCAGTCGGCGCACTTCGCCGTGGCATCCGGACAATCGGCGCACTGGGCGGACGCATGCGGGCACTGGGCCTTGGCGGCTGCAGCCTTCTTGTTCTTGTCTGCGTTCGGGCCTGCCACGGCGATCGCCGCGAGAAGGGCCAGACACGCGAGGGCGGGTGCGAATCGGCTCATGTAGCTTGTCTCCTCGGTTGCTGAGTTCGCCTCGTCCGGGCATGCCGGCGGGCGCGAATATGATAGCCATACGGCTGTGTATAATGCAAGCGTTTCCAGTCCCCCCAAACGGAGGTCCAGCGTGAAGGCCGAGATGGTCTCAGTGGGCACCGAGCTCCTGCTCGGGCAGATCGTAGACACGAATGCGGCGACCCTTGGCAGGGCGCTTGCCGATCTCGGCATCACCGTCCACAGGCGGGTCACAGTCGGCGACAACCGTGATCGGCTGCTCGCGGCGCTGAGTGAGTGCATCAGCCACGCCGACCTGGTGATCACCATAGGCGGCCTTGGGCCGACTCAGGACGACATCACCCGTGACGTGCTTGCCGAAGCCATGGGCGTGCCTCTGCAGTTCGACGAATCCATCGCCGCGAGGCTCCGCTCGTTCTTCGAAAGCCGCGGCCTATCGGTGCTGGAGAGCCAGCTACGGCAGGCCTATGTGCCGACCTCGGGCCGCGCTCTGGACAATCCCAACGGCACGGCGCCCGGGCTCCTGTTCGAACAGGGGGGCAAGATCGCCATCGCGCTGCCAGGACCTCCGGGCGAGTTCATCCCCATCCTCGAAAACGAAGTGGTGCCGTACTTGCGCTCACGGGTCGGCGGCGCGACCATCCGCTCACGCGTCGTGCGCGTATGCGGCATGGGCGAAGCCATGGTCGAGGATCGGGTCAAGGACCTGATGGCATCGGAAAACCCGACGGTCGCGCCCTATGCCAAGACGGGCGAAGTCCACCTGCGGGTAACGGCGCGGGCAGAGGGCGCTGAGGCAGCGGACGCGTTGATCGAACCCGTCGTTCGCGAGATCGAGGCGCGCCTCGGGGGGCACGTCTACGCCTACGACGACGAGCCCCTCGAAGCGGCGTTGGTCAGGATGCTCCGGGAGGCTGGATTGACCCTTGCCACGGCGGAGTCCTGCACCGGCGGCCTGCTCGCCAAGCGCATCACCGACGTACCGGGGAGTTCCGACGTGTTTCTGGGCGGCGTTGTTGCCTACAGCAACGAGGCCAAGGTCAACCTGGTCGGCGTGCCCGAGAAGATGGTTCGCGACCACGGCGCAGTCAGTCGCGAAGTCGCCGAGGCGCTCGCCGTCGGTGCCCGAGCGCGATTCGGCGCCCACGTCGGCGTGGGCATCACCGGCATCGCAGGTCCCGGCGGGGGAACGCCCGAGAAACCGGTCGGACTCGTCTGGATGGCCATCGCGACCGATGCCGGCGTCCGGAGCGAGAGCACGGTCTACATCGGCATCCGCCAGGACATTCGCACCAAAGCGACGCAGACTGCGCTGACGAAGCTCAGGGACCTGGCGGCAACGGTTGGCCAGCCGCTTGGTCTGAAATAGGCGCCCATGGCGGCCAGATAGGGAAGCGGGGCATACGGCCGCCCAACAGGTTGCCGCTCCTGTCATAGGCAAAAACCTGGACCGCGAGATGACTATCACCGGATGCTCCAGTCGTCTGAACGGCAACGGCTGACCGATCCGCATCTGAGACATTGACGAACGCCAACGAGGCGGCCGCGGCGCGTGCTGACGGGCCCGTGAGGGTGACTGATCCCTTGTCTCGCAGCTCGCGCAGTGGATCAGGGTGGCCGTCGAGGAACCGGAGTGCGGATCGGATTCCGATAAGGGAGTCAGCGGGCGGCCAGTCGTCAGATAGGACGGCGAGTTGCTCCGGGCTGAGGTCTGCGGCGGTGCGAACCAGCGCCTCCAGCGTTGGGAAACCTCCGTTCGCACGACATGCGTCGCGCAACTGGCGAACCATCGCCCAAGGGCAGGAATGGACCTCCTCCGCGTCGCGAAACCATCCCGCGTAGGTGATCAGAAGCACTCGATTCCGCCACTTGTGGATCGCGTGGTCGCGTGCATGGAGGGAGTGAAGGTAGCCGCCGAGCGTCGTTGCGCCCTCTCTTGAGAACGAACTGGACTCGCGACCGACCGGCGCAAGTGCAATCAGCGGCACGTCGGCTTGTTCCGCGAGGTCAACCCACACAGGATCGAACGGACCGTGCTTTTGCAGTTCGTGCCTTTCGGCTCCGGCCATGCTCGTTTTCTCCAATGGGGCGGATTCTCTCAGATCGCCATCACCTATCGAGGCATCTGCCGCCTTCTTCCGAAACGCCTCAGCAAGCGGATTGCCGCCGCAGTAGCCGTATCCGCCCATATCCCCCATCTCCAGGAACAGGGTCGGAGTCGGATCGCGCCCGTATGACGTATAGGCCATGACATCTTCCGGGAACGGCGCCGGGGCTGTGCTGCCGTCGGGGAGCCTGCGCCAAGGTCGCCCCCTGTTGTAGAGGTCTTCGACAAGCCTCTTCCCCCATGGCGGCAGTCGCGATGTGGGCACCCGGGCCTTCACCTCGCCCCGAAGCACCGACTTCTGCGCATCCTCCGGAAGCGTTGCGTTGAACATCTGAAGACCCCAGCCTGAGCGTTCTTCGATAGTCACCGGCGTCGGATCTGCCAGTCGCTCGGTCCATTGTTGAGCGGTCCGATACGTGTCACGCATGCGCCTGAACGCAAGGTCCTCAAACTCACTCTGGGCCTGCTCCGCGAGCCGTTGCGCCAGCGATTGGGCTCCGCGCGTGCGGACGAGACGATACTCGGCCGCACCGGTGTCACCGGTTCGCTCCCATTGCCAGAGAGCCATCTTGTAGGAAAGGAGACCGGTGAGACCCGCCATCACCTTCCAAGCAGGAACATCGCGAACGGACACCATGATCCGCCGATCTGCTGCGCCTGAGCCGTCGTCGTCGGTGATCGGCAGACCGGTCTGGGCCGCGATACGTTCGGCAAGATCACCCACATGAAGACGAGCGCAGAGGATGGTCACTGGACGCGACAACCTTGCGTCAGACGCAAGATCTGTGTCGGGACTGGTTGAGGCCTGTCGGGCGGCGCTCCAGAGGCTGCTTTTGATGCCCAGACGACGAGCGCAATCGCGATCGGAACGCCATGGACCCTACGCTCCACCGCCTCCTCCACCTTGTTGCGGCATCAGTACGAAGAACACGTCCGTGTCGCTATCGTACGCATGGTTCTGAGTGTTCGGGATCCAGGTTTCGGCGCTCGCTGAAGAGTTCCTCTCGCCTACCGAGACCTCCGCCGAGCCCGAGATATCCGGCGTCCGCTGGAACTTCCCCTCGCTGTCGAACTCGATGGTCACCCCACCAACCACGGCTACTCCCTGGTTACCCTCCTCGTACCCGACCATGATTTCCCACGATACGTAGGCGGTGGTGTTCGGGGTTCCGCCTTGGGCTCTGACATACGAGTTGATTGAGCGGAAAGGAACCGACGCGTACCATAGGTGGCCATCCATTGTCCCCCGCATGCGCGTCAATACCGACGCGCGTCTACATATTGTGGTGGGTCGGCGGGTCATCGTAAATGGAATGGAGGAGTAGCGCGAGCATGGGCGACCTCCTTGGGACGACGCACGGCCGAATGGGGGCGCCAGGCACCGTCGCCGGAGCGGAGCTCTAGCCACCATGTGTGCCCCTTGCCTCGCACATACTTGGTCTTGCCGTCGGGACCAATCCGGGGCACGAACGGCTTCTCGACTATCCGGCACGCACTGGGCAACGTGTCGGCCTCGTCGCTCCGCCCTCTGTTGATGATGTCAGCGATTCGGCCCGTCACCGGGACGCCTTCAGGCGACCGGACTTGATACGCCATGCCGGACTGAGCGAGTGCAGCATACAAGCCGGGCCGACGAAGGAACGACAAAGACGGGTGGTCGGTCGCCACTGTTTCGGCCTGGTGCGCCGTCAGCGACCCAGCGATATCCATTACTTCCGAGAAGGTCATCCCGTCGGGTCGGGCAAGCGATCTCCGGAGCCCCTTCTCGACACGCCAGCCGATTCCGGAAGCGTCAAAGGAACACCAGGACGGCTTGGTCGCGAGAAGTATGTCGCCTCGCCACTTAGTCTGCAGCATCCCATAGGGACGCCCGTAGCTATCGAGAATCTGGGCAATCGTGCGATCATAAGGACTGGAGCCTGCCGACAGACGATGGACTTCTGCGATGCGGATGGCGACACTGATGGAGGCAGCATCGGCGAGCTGACACATGCGGAAAAAGAGCGATGGTCCCTCGGCGGGTTCCGGAAGAACCTCGCTTGGGCGACCAACCAGATGGTCCTCGCGCGGATCGCGCTCGACTTCGCCTGGGAGCACCCACAACGGCGTGTACCGACTCACGACGCGTTTGGCAAGAGGAACCGCCCCTGCATAGGCATAGGCTCCCGCGCCCGGCAGGTTGATCATCAGGGCAGGAGCCGGGCTGTCGGGAAAGCGGTCGCGCAGTATGCCGACCGACTGCGGCTCGGGAGCATCGTACTCCCCGCCCTCGGGAGTCCGGAAGACGCGTCTTCCCTCCGACCATACGAGCTTGATAAGTTCCGCGCCGCTCGGAGGCAGATCCGCCACCCTCAGCGTAACCCGTTCTTCGCCGCGGATCACTCGGGCAAGCTGCTCAGGCGACAGTGCGTCCCCGAGCATACGCCATGCGGCCTTGTTGCGTGGGAACTTCACCATATTGTCGGCCAACGGGTCCGTCTCGGCGAGCTTCCGCAGGTCTTTGTCGCTCAACCGACACATGGACAGCAGGCGGGCGCAATCGGCCTCGAAATCGGCCTCCACCGCATCAACGATTGTCTTAGCGAGCCGTTGCGCCCGAAGCGATCTCGAGAGGACGTACTTGAGTTCGCCCGATGTCTCCCGGCAGTCCCAAAGGAATGGCGCTCCCTCGTAGCTGACGAGGGAACGCATCGCGTTGAGGATGTCAACCAGGCGGACATCTCGAAACACAGCGATCAGACGTGGATCCGCTGCGCCATCCCGATCGTTGGCCGCTATCTGAACGCCGGTAAGCGCCGTAAGATACTCGCAGAGTTCGCCGTAGTACCAGCGGTCAGCACGAACGGAGACGCGTCGTTCGAGACGGGGGTCCTTCCGAACCATTTCCTCTGTAATGTAGCCGGTGTCGTTGACGACTGGTCGAGCGACAGCGGCGCACAGGGCGATGACGATTGCCGTGGCGTGCAGACAAGCGACCATCGTTCACTCCTCTGGACAGCGTCGGCTTGCTGTCGGCGCCTAAGATCCGCCTCCGCCGGGAGGCGGAGCCTCGGTGACCACGCCAAAGCCCTTCGAGGCCGGACTCGCCATGGCACCGAACGAATCGTCGGGATCGCCTCCGACGAAGTGGGCCGTAAAGTAGCCTTCGCCGCGAGCGGTATAGCTTCCTGCGCTGAGATTCAGGCTACCCTCGAGTTCGCCGCAGCCGTCTGCGTAGTGGTACCAGAATCCCTGATCATCCGCCACCGCTGGGACCTCTCCGCTCCAGTCGGTATCAACGTAAGCCACGTGTGCTCCCGCGGCAGTCATGCAGCGGAGCGTCAGGTGCCACACCACGCAGTACGAAGCGTTGGCGTTCCCTACGATCTCGATGTAGTGGTCGTACGTACTGAAGGGCGCTTGCGCCGCGCCTCCCTGAGACGCGTAATAGACCTCCGCGGTCGGCTCGTCGAGGGAAACGAAGGCGCTGCACGCCGGGTCAGCTGCGGCTGGCGATGCGCCGAGGACCAAGACCGTAAGGGCAGTGAGCGCGGAGCGGAAGAGAACCGCTCTAAACTTCGCTGACGCCATAGCAGAGTCTCCTTTCGGCCGCCGTGTTGTGTTCTGTTGAGTCGAGCCGCCATAGGCTGCCATCCATTGTCCCCCCCCCGCATTCCTGTCAAGACCGACGCGCGTCTACATATTGTGGCACGTCGGCGGGTCATCATCCATGGAATGGAGGAGTAGCGCAGCAGGTAGGCGAATGACGACCAATGGGACGGATGGGACCGATGGGACGAATGCAAGGAGGGAGTTGATGGGGCTTGGCGAGTGTTTGGTGTGTATCGGGTTGCTGGTTGCGCTGGGGGTGATGTGCGCCGCTTCGGATGTGCCGGTCATTGCGCCGGGGCCCTATGAGCCTACCTACGACTCGCTGCGCAAGTACCGCTGCCCGGACTGGTTCCGTGATGCCAAACTCGGCATCTGGTCGCACTGGGGCCCGCAGGCCGTGCCCATGGCTGGCGACTGGTACGCGCGCAACATGTACATCCAGGGCCACCGGCAGTACGAGCATCACCTGAGGAACTACGGCCACCCGACCGAGCACGGTTTCAAGGACATCATCCCCCTCTGGAAAGCCGAAAAGCGGGACCCGGATCGGCTGATGGCTCTCTACAAGAAGGCCGGCGCGCGCTACTTCGTCAGCATGGGCGTCCACCACGACAACTTCGACCTCTGGAACTCGAAGCACAACCCGTGGAACGCCGTGGCCATGGGTCCGAAGCGGGATGTGGTTGGCGAATGGCAGGCGGCGGCAAAGCGGCACGGGCTCAAGTTCGGCGTTTCGGAGCATCTTGGCGCGAGTTTCACCTGGTACCAGACAAGCCACGGATCGGACAAGGAGGGCCCGAAGGCGGGCGTTCCCTACGACGGAGCGGACCCGAAGAACGAGAGCCTCTATCATTTCGCCGCCGAGCCGGGCGACACCGAATGGTACACCACCAACGCGCGCTGGCACCGCATATGGTACCGGCGCATCCGCGACCTCGTTGACAGCTACAAGCCCGATCTCCTCTACACCGACGGCGGCGTGCCGTTCGGCAACGAGGTGGGCCGCGCCATGATCGCCCATCTCTACAACTCCGATCCGGCGCGCGTGGGCACGCGGAGCCAGGTGGTCTACAACTGCAAACAGCCGAGCGAGGGCCGCTGGGTGGACGATCTCGAGCGGGGCGTCATGCCGGGCATCCTGCCGAACCCGTGGCAGTGCGACACGAGCATCGGCGATTGGTACTACAGCGCCGGCTGGCAGTACCGCGGCATTGCGTGGACCATCCACATGCTTCTCGACATCGTCAGCAAGAACGGCAACCTGCTGCTGAACGTGGTCCAGCGCCCGGACGGATCGCTCGATCCCGAGGTCGAGACGCTGCTCGAGCAGATGGCCGATTGGATGGCCGCCAACGGCGAGGGCATCTACGGCACTCGTCCGTGGGTCACGTTCGGCGAGGGAGCGGTGCGCGCGAAAGGCGGGCGCTTCGGCGAGGACTACGTCTACAGCTCCGCCGACATCCGGTTCACGTGGAAGAGCGGCGTGCTGTACGCCTTTGCCCTCGGCAGGCCGAAGGACGGTAAGCTGCTGATCCGCTCGCTCTCGACCAACGCGGGTCCGGGCCACGTTCGGAACGTGATCGTGCTCGGATGCAAGGGCAAGGTCGCGTGGCAGCAGGATACCGAGGGGTTGAGCGTGACCCTGCCCTCTGAGCCGCTCTCCGAAGTCGCCATCGGACTCAAGATCACCGGCACGCGGCTGAGCGAGGTTGATTAGGCGCAGGCGGGGTGAAATGGGACGGATGGGACGGATGGGACGGATGGGACCAATGGGACCTATGAAAGGAGTGCGACATGCCCGAGGGGTTCATTGCGCCGCATGGCGGCTATGCGAACCTGGCTTCCTACCGCAAGGCCGTCATCATCTACGACGGCACGGTGCAGTTCTGCGAGCGGTTCCTTGAGCGCGGGGATCGGACGTGGGACCAGATGGTGCAGGCGGCGCGATCGGGCAAGCAGAACATCGTTGAGGGGAGCATGGCCGCGGGCACGTCGAGCGCAACTGAGATCAAGCTGACCAACGTTGCCCGCGCGAGCCTTGAGGAGCTTCTCGAAGACTACCGGGACTTCCTCAGGGTGAGAGGGCTGGCGCTCTGGGCCAAAGAGGACCCTCGAGCCGAGAAGGTGCGCCGTCTGGCGATGGCATCTGATGTGACGTATGGGACCTATGCGAAGTTCGTCGAGAAGGCAAGCGCCGAGATTGCGGCGAACACGATGATATGCCTGATCCATCAGGCCAACTTCCTGCTCGACAGGCAGATTCGCCAACAGGAAGCCGCGTTCCTCAACGAAGGCGGCATCCGCGAACGCATGTTCGCCGCGCGCCAACGCGCAAGGAAGAAAGACAACGAAACATAGGTCCCATTGGTCTCATGGGACCAATGGGACCAATGGGACCTATGGGAGGGGTGCGATGATGCTTGCCTTGATGGCGGTGTTTGCAAGTGGGCAGGTCGTTGCCGAGTTGCCCGATCCGTTCCTGAAGGCTGACGGAACGCGCATACGCTCGCGGCGGGAGTGGCCGGCACAACGCAAGCGCCTCCTGGAGGCGATCCTGTACCATCAGTACGGCCCATTGCCGCCGAAGGGCTCGAAGGTCACCGGCGAAGTGAAGGAGCGTCGCGCACTTCCAGACGGGCTTGGCGAGGCGCGCGACGTGATGCTCAGCATGGGTCCGCGCGGCGTCGTGAAGGTGCGGCTCATGCTGGCGGTTCCCTCGGGCAAAGGACTATTCCCGGTGATCCTCGACGGTGACCTGGGTTGGGACCGCCTCAACGACGCCTTCGTCTCGCTGGTGCTGAAGCGCGGCTACATTCTCGCGGCGTTCAATCGCGAGCAGGTCGGCCCCGACAGCGCCGAGCGCAAGGGCGTCTATGAAGCCTGGCCCGATTACGACGGAGGGCGATTGGCGGCATGGGCTTGGGGCTTCCACCGCACGCTGGATTACCTTTTGACCTTGCCCGAAGTTGACGGCAAGCGCGTTGCGGCAACGGGCCACTCGCGCGGCGGAAAGTGCGCGCTACTGGCCGGAGCGACCGACGAGCGGATTGCCGTCACGGCGCCGAACAACTCGGGATGCGGCGGCGCCGGCAACTACCGCTTCTACGACAGCGAGTGCGAGACGCTCGAAGCCATTGTGGATCGGTTCCCCTACTGGTTCCATGAGCGGTTTG
>JBBIQU010000113.1:11238-14069 GCA_037442185.1 Chthonomonadales bacterium
GGCTTCAAGGGCAACGTGACCCGGCTGCCTTTCGATCAGCACACGCTCATCGCATGCATCGCCCCGCGCGCGCTCCTGACCACCGAGGCGCTGGGCGACCTGTGGGCCAACCCGCAGGGCACCCAGCAAACGCATCTCGCCGCCAAGGAGGTCTACGCGTGGCTCGGCGCGCCGGACCGGATCGGCATCCACTTCCGGCCCGGCAAGCACGAGCATGGATTGCAGGACTTCGAGACTCTGCTCGACTTCTGCGACGTTCAGTTCTTCGGCAAGGCCGTGGCGCGAAGGTTCGACGCGCTTGCCTTCCCCGATGCGCCGAAGGTCTGGTCCTGGTCAGCTCCCTGACGGTCTTGCCGGTCCCTTATAGGGTTCGGCCACCTTCGGCAACCTGGGCATAGCATCGGGTCGCAGGAGCTTCGGGTCTCTGGTTGTCGGCGCCTCGATCATGCCGTAGTAGCGGCCCATCCAGTAGTCCTCCAGCCAGCCGATCGGCGGGGTCACGCCGCGGCCGCCGGAGCCTCCGTCCAGCACGATGGCCGAGCGGCTGCCCCACATTGCCGTGGTCTCGCGCGGCGACATGGCCTTGATCCCGCCGCCATACGGCACGTAGCCCGGTTCAGGCCGCAGGTCGGCCCTGTGCGAGTTCCGGAAGTTGTGGTTGACGAGGTCCATGGGCCACTCGCGCAGGTTCCGAACGGCCTCGGGCGCTTCGCAGTCGTTGCCGGTGAGCGCGCCGTAGATGAAGTTGAAGTAGGGAAGCTTCTTCATGCGCATGACTTCCCAGTGCCGCTCCAGGCTGCGCAGGTAGATCGAGCGCAGGTCAGGATCGGTCGCATAGCTCAGGAGCGGCAGGTAACAGCGGAACGCCAGCTCGTCATCCCACGGCACCACGTAGTCGGGCGGAAACGTCAGCTTCTGGCGCACCGTGTAGGTGTGGTAGCGCCACTTGATGAGCTGATCGAGCCCGGCCTTGAAC
Source organism: Chthonomonadales bacterium (assembly GCA_037442185.1). GTDB lineage: Bacteria > Armatimonadota > Chthonomonadetes > Chthonomonadales > CAJBBX01 > JAAYVH01. The sequence goes on from JBBIQU010000113.1 coordinate 12,215, forward strand.
TTCGCGTCGCCGGTGAGCGCCAGAGCAGTGGTCATGTAGGTCTGCGCTTCCATGCCGTTGAGGCCGCGCGCGTCGAAGCCATACGGCGTCAGGAGGTAGGCGGGGTCCCATCGGCCCCATCGCGTGGGCTTGCCGTCCATGTCCCGCAGCACCCAGCCGTTCTCGATGATGTGGGTGGAGATGCGGGCAATGTGCTCCCGCGCGCGCGCCTTCTCGTCGCCTCGGGCAACGAGATCGTGGAACAGGGACACCGAGTACATGTGCCCGTTGACCTCGTCCGATGACGTGTCGCCTTTCCACTGCCAGAGGCCGTCATCGGTGGGGTACCACTTCGCGGGAAGGCCGCCGGAACCCCGAGTGGAGCGTCGCCCTTTGTCGCCCTTCACCGACCAGATGGCGCGAGCGATGAACCCCGGTTTCGGGGTGATGTCGTCGAGCCAGACCATCGCCCGGAAGGCCTCGACGGCCTCTTTGCGAGCGTTCTCGTCCTTCGTGGCGGCGTACTTGTAGCACATGGCCGCAAGGTAGTGGGCCGTGTGTCCGCCGTCATTGTCGCTGATCTCGCGGATCCAGCCGTTCTCCTCGTCGGACCACCAGAGCTTATGCACGAAGCCCATCCGCTTGAAGCCCCACTCGTCCAGTCGGCGCTCGTAGAAGGCGGCCTTCTTGGCCAGCGTGTACGGCTCGTAGCGAACGGTCGCGATTCCGCCGTCGGTGGCGATGTATACGGTGTGGCCGGATACGGCGATGTCGTTAACCTTGTCGGCAGGCAGCCAGTTCTCGGCCCCGAAGTAGTGAAACTCCTTGCCCGTCTGCCGGATTGCGCCGCGCTTGGTGCCGATCCACAGATCGCCGTCGAACCCCTCCGCAAGGCAGGTCGTGTCCTCATCGGGCAGGCCGTCCTCGCCGCGCACTGCCGTTAGCGCCATGCCGCGCAGCACGGCCACGCCGCGGTCGGTCGCGACGCAAAGGCGGCTGCCCAGCGCGAGCATGTCCCGGCCTGTCCGCGAAGGCATCATGCCCCAGTCAATGGGATCGGGCACGAAGGTGATGCCTTCAAGGAGCGATATTCGCCCGCCGCCAAGCAGATAAAGCGTGCCGCTGTACGAGGCGATGCGCTCGATGGGACCGATGCGGATCGGGTCGGCGATGACCTGCGTGAAGTCCTCCATGAGCAGCGTGGAGTTGCTTGACAGATAGCCGCTCTCGGGTCGGATGTTCTTGAACGCGGTTCCGTCGAACCGGTAGACGTCATCGCGTGTGGCCGCGTGGACGGCGCCGAGGTGCATGCAGAAGTCAACGAACGCGTTCGATGCGACCTGCTTCCATGCTCCATCGGTAAGGCGATAGGCCGCATCGGCTGTGGATGCCCACAGGCTGCCGTCAAGCGACCTCATGCGCGTGATGCCGGACGGCGCACCGGCGACCGCTTCCAGATTGCCGGATCGCAGCGCCATGAGCTTGCCGCCCACGACGGCGTAGACATCCTTGCCGTGGGCTTCGATTTCGGTCACGGGCTGCTGGGTCGGCGCGCGCTCGCCGAACTCCTGCAGGTAGACCTCGTCGGCCACGGGCTTCCAGCGACGCTCCTTCCTCTGCTCCGGCGCGTCGCCGCCCGCGCACGCGATGACCGTCGAAACGAGCATGGCAAGCGCCAGGCCGACCGTGAGCGCATGCGCCGTTCTCATCATCCAGATCATATCCATTGGGGTTCATCCCTTCGTCTATGTGGGTGTCAAGGTGTTCGCCGTATGGCCCCCGGTAGTCCTTCCCGCGTTCGGAGGCGGTTGCGCGCCGCTTCGTCGGCTGACACGAGGGCGAGCCAACCGCAGCGGTGAGATTGCCTGACCGTCGT
>JBBIQU010000114.1:0-14001 GCA_037442185.1 Chthonomonadales bacterium
CCGTCATGCCTCCGCCCGAGTACTCCTTGAAGCTGCGCCAATCGGGAAAGCGGCTGTGGATGCCGCGAGGGCTGAGGACCGAGTGATAGGGCCGCATGGGAGCGGGTCCGAGCCACATATCCCAATCCAGACCGGGCTCCATCTCCTCTTCGCCGAGGTCGCAGGGCCGACTGGGTCCGCCAACCGCAGCGAAGACCTGCTTGATCTTGCCGATGCGCCCGTTGCGGACCGCCTCGCACGCGATCCTGAACTCACGGTCGGAGCGCTGCTGGCTGCCGACCTGGAAGACGCGGTTCCGTCTCCGAGCTACATCAATCAGCATCTTTGCCTCGGCGATGGTCAGCGTCAGCGGCTTCTCGCAATACACGTCCTTGCCGTGTTTCATCGCCTCGACGGCCGGGATTGCGTGCCAATGGTCCGGCGTGCCGATCAGAACGGCATCAATGTCATCGCGAACAACGAGTTCACGGAAGTCCACGTATGCAGCACAGCCCTTGTAGTCCTTGTCGTCGGAGTACCAGTCCTCGACCGTCTTCTTTGCATGCTAGCGGCGCGTCCTATCCACTTCGCAAACCGCTAGAACCTGGGTGTCCGGATGCCGGATCAGCAGGTTCAGATGGCCCCGCGCCTGGAATCCGACGCCGATGACGCCCACTGTGATTCGCTCCGATGGCGGCGTGCCCTGGCGTCCGAGCGCCGAGGCGGGCACGATCGCAGGGATTGCGAACGCTGCGCCCGTGGTCTTGATGAAATCGCGACGCGACATATTGGTGGACATTGGATGCACCTTGTGAGTGGCTGAGGCTCTCTTCGCGCATGGCGGAGGAATGTCCTTCAGACGTGCCGGAGACGTTGCCCTCTGCTCCGATGGTACGATATGACGACGGCAACGGGCCGGAGGAGGGTGGAGAATGGACAGGCGAGAGTTCCTTGCTACGGCGGCAGCGGCTGGGCTTGCAGCGGCTTCGCTCGGTGAAGCGCAGGCTGTTGCCGGCCTGCCCAAGCGCCGCCTTGGCAGGACCAACCAGCGGCTTTCGATCATCGGGCTCGGGGGCATCGTTGTCGTCGGACACGAGCAATCGGAGGCCGATCGCATCGTGCGCGCTGCATATGACCGGGGAATCAACTACTACGACGTTGCGCCCAGCTATGCCAACGGGGAGGCCGAGGAGAAGCTTGGCAAAGCCCTGGTCGGAATCCGCGACAAGGTCTTCCTGGCATGTAAGACAGCGAGACGCGACAGAGACGGCGCCGACGAGGAGCTGCGCGTCTCATTGAAACGCTGCCGTACCGATCATTTCGATCTCTATCAGCTTCACGCGCTGACAACCATGCAGGATGTGGATCAGGCGCTCGGCAAGGGCGGCGCCATCGAGACCCTGACCGAAGCCAAACGAAACGGCGTTGTGCGCTACCTCGGGTTCTCGGCGCACTCGGTCGAGGCGGCGCTGGCGGCTATGGAACGCTTTCCGTTCGACACAATCCTGTTCCCCTTCAACTACGTCTGCTACGCCGAGGGCAACTTCGGGCCTCAGGTGCTGAAGGCCGCCCGCGCCAAGGGCATGGGATGCCTCGCGCTCAAGGCGATGGCCTATCGTCCATGGCCCGAGGGGGCCGCGCGACGTTTCCCGAAGTGCTGGTACGAGCCGACATCGGACCCTGACATGGCCGCGAAGGCGCTGCGCTTCACCCTATCGGAGCCCATCACTGCGGCTATTCCGCCCGGCGATGCGCGACTCTTCAGCCTGGCGCTCGACATCGCCGAGAAGCTCAAGCCCATGTCGCGGGCCGAGCGGCAGCGCATGCTCTCCGAAGCAAAGGGCGTACCGCCGCTCTTCAAAGCAACGTAACTCGCCTTGCCCAAACCCGCATGGCTGGAGGCATGCATATGAGACCGGTTCGTCTGATCGCAGTTCTGTCTTGCATGGTATGGGCCGGCCAAGGAGTAGCCCAGGAACCGAACAGATCTCCAGTGTTCCCGCAGGTCTTCCCTGACCCCACAGGTCGGAACGGGTTCGAAGAGATCGTCCGTGCCGGCGACATGATCGCAGGCATAGAGGAACTCGGCAGGGCGATGATGCCGGACGTCACCATGACTGCCAGACGCGAGGCGCTCAGGCATCCGCCTGTCGTTCAGGCGCTCAAGCTGATGCGGATCGGGTTCGGCAAGCCGCTCGTCTACCCTCGAACGAACGAAGATGCCCGCTTTCGCATGCTCTCGCTCCTGCGCAACGTCGCACGCCTTCTGGGCATCGAACAGACCACCCTCTGGGCCGACGGCAAGACATCCAAGGCGATGGACAGTATGCGCGATCTCCTCAGCCTGAGCTATGCAGTCCAGCAGGGAGAGCTGATCGCCAACCTGACGGGCATTGCCATGGATACCATTGCCACGGGTATGGCGCGCAAGCGGATGGGGCAATGGTCGCAGCCGGACTGCGTCAAGATGCGCAAGCTGGCGGAAGCCTGGCTGTCGCTGCCCGACCCGGCCATTGCCGCGCTGATGTCCGAGCGCGACCACATGGCGCGTCGAGCTGAGGAAGTCGGCATCCCACGCGATCGTCCCAATGTGGTGGCGCTTCTCGGCGCGTGCTACGATGCCTTCATCGGCCAGTTGCGCATCGAGCCCTGGCGAAGGAGCATGCCGCGCCTGGCGACAGGCGATTCGCCGGACGAGCGCCTGGCCGAGGAGCTGTGGACCGGTATGGCCCCGAGTTTCGAGAAGATTCTCGAGCGATGGACGCTTCAGATCGCCCAGATGCAGCTCTTCGGCGTCCACGCGGCGATTCGCTGGCACCTGTGGGAGTACGGCAAGGTCCCGCAGACGCTTGATGAGCTCAAGCTCGGGCGGCTGGCGCTCGACCCGTTCACGGGCAGTCCGATGGAGTACAAGCCGACGGGACCCGAAACCTACGAGCTCACGTGTGCAGGACCGTTTGAACGTGGACCCGAAGGGGAGTCCACGGGGCGACGGCAGCCGTTCAGCCTCGAAGGTCCGCCTCCCGGGATGGGTACACGCCCGTAATCTGAAGGTAGCATCGGTCGGGGTGCTTCTCCCAGTTGCGGGACAGGCCGATGCGCAGGTGAACTTCGGGAACGTCCAGTGTGCGGTCAACCGCCGCAATGGCGCTGGGCACATCGCCGCTTCGCTCCAAGACGCCTTCCGTCCAGCGCATGAATGCGAGGTCAGTTACCGAGAGCGTGTATTCAGCGCTGGCGGCATCGCAAAACCGGAGGCGCAAGCGGGCGCGCCCATCGGGTTTCATGTCAAGGCGGTCGGCAACGACCCGTCGCGCCCGCACAGTCCCGAGTGAGCGAACGCCCTCGCCACGATGGAGATAGCTGCCGAGATCGGTTGTGATCGGAGCGCCGAAGATGGACGCGACATCGGGATCGGAAACCGATCGCAGCAGCGCGAGCGCTTCGGATCGGCTGAGCTGCTTGACATATCGCGTGGCGAACGGATTGAATACCCAGTCCTCCGTATGAGGCGGGTCGGGCCTTGCTTCTCCCATCTCCAGCCGCACCACCGAGAACGCCCGGATCGCACAGCCTCTGATCGAGGTCAGGAAGTCCTCCCAGAGGTTGCTGCCGTCTACCACAGGTCGGATGCAGCGACCATCGGCATCCACGCCGGCGATGCAGATGCGCTCATCGTGCATGCGCGTCACATCGGTGAGCGTGAGGTCCAGCTTCACAGGTGACGAACCTCAGTGCCGGGCCAAGCATCGGCCAGGATGGATGCTACGATCCCTCGATGGCATCGGTCGGCAGTCGGTTCGCTGCACAGCAGGCAGCCGCGATCGAAATCCGACGGCGTCAACGATTGCGGTATGTTCCGCTCGTCCAGCAAGGACCGAAATGCGGCGGCATACGCTTCCCAGTCCTTTGACTGCCGATAGGCCTTCAGGATCTCATCGGTCGGAGCGAGTTCCGGCACATGGCGGTATGCGCACCCGTCGGACAGGCGCTCAAGAAGGTACGGCAAGTCCTGTTGCTTTGCGAAGCCGGCAAGCTGGCCCGACGGTCGCAGACGAATGTCAATGACGGTTCGCACCCCGTTCGCGGCAAGGTCCTCGAAGAAACTCCGCGCAGTGCGACCCGTGAACCCTATCGTGCAAAGGACGACGCCCATTCGGGCCTCCTTCAGAATAGCGACGGCTGAATGACCGTCGGTTCGTCGGCCTTGGAACCGAAGTGACGGGCGCTGAACCGCCCCTGTTCAACGATATGCGTCACTTCGACACTCGGATGTGCCCGCATGATGTAGGTGGCGACAAGATGATGCCGATGACACTGCCGCGGGTCCGCCTCGCTGCACATGACGGCAGTCGGCTGCCGAGCCGCCTCGATCAAGACGCGCTCGATGCCCTCGAGGAACCAGGGCTTCCGCATGACGGCGGCATAGTTGACCTCATCGAGATACTCGGCGCCTTCCGGGGGCAGCTCGCCTTTGCGATAGCATGTCGGGTCCTCGGGCCGCCCGCCCAGCGCTTTCCCTTCGAAGACGTAGCGGATACCCTCGCGCTCCAGGCGCGCGGCGAGTTCCCCTTTCGAGAAGTGAGGCGCATGGCGCGAATAGGGCGACGAACGAACGTCAATCAGCGTTCGCACTCCGGCGTCGGCCAGCAACGCCAGGAAGGTCTCCATTGACATGATGGAGTGACCGATCGTGTAGAGGGTCATGGATGCCTCGCTCCTCGAGTCGCCGTGTGACGGACGTTCACCGCAGCTTCGGTCCAAGCCAGTACGTCGGCGAAAGGATACCCTTCGGCACATCCGAAAAGCGGGTTCAGGCGCAGTTTCGCCCAGGTGGTCGCGGGACTGGTCAGACCGCACAGAAATCGCGCAATCTGCCTTGGATGCCCCAGCGCCTCCGGGTGTTCGCGAACGAGCGCGCGCAGCTCCCGAAGGCTCACACGGGATCGGAGGGACTGTCGGTGTCTGGGTGCGTGAAGACGCAGGGTCGCCCGCGTCTCACACCAAGAACAATGCCCGCAGGGCTCATCGCGTCTTTCCCCGAAGTGACCGACCAGAGCGTTCACCTGACATCCGTCGTGGGTCGCCAGGCCGAGAACCTGCTGCACACGCTCGATCTCAGCGGCTTCTTTCCGCGTGAATCGCTCAACCAGCTCGCTTGCGACGGCGTCAGGATCGAAGTTGGCCGGCGTCTCGACCGTGAAAACGTGATGGACCTCCTCCGCTCGCATCTCGATGAATCCCTCGTCGCGAAGCTGTTCGAGACACCTGACGACCCGCTGCCTTTCGGTGCCAAGCGCGACGGCGACCTCCGCGGCGTCAACGGTCCGCCAGCGCGCTCTGCCGGATGTTCCGGCCTTGCAGTGCCGCACGAGGTCGGACGCCAATCTGCCCTCCGCCCCGGGCAGCGCGGCGCGAATCTCGTCAACGGACTTCGTCAGGGCGATCTTGTAGACGGCGTACCGAGGAGTTCCGCGGACCGCCGCGTCCATCAACTCGAGGTAAGTCAGCGCCGTGTCGAGCACAACGGTGCGCATGTCGTACTCGACGGACCATCTCGAGAATGCCACCTCGAACGTCCCCTCCTGAGAGAGCACGTGTTCCACCAGAGACCGAACCGATTCGGGCGTCGGCGTGTCTCCGTAGACGAAGTTCTCGAGCGTTGGGACGTCGTCCGGGCAAACGAACATCTCCACGATAGCCGGCTGACCGTCCCTTCCGGCTCGTCCCACCTCCTGGCTGTAGCTTTCAAGGCTCTTCGGGAGGTTGTAGTGGTAGACGTAGCGAACCGCGGACTTGTCAATGCCCATGCCGAACGCGATGGTGGCGACCACGATGCCGTTGTCGGAAGCGGTCCACCAATCCTGCACGGCGCTCCTTCGCTCGGCGTCCATTCCTGCGTGGTACGGCTGGGCAGCCACGCCGGAAGCCGTAAGGAACCAGGCCACCTGCTCGGCAGTGCGCTGCAGCGTAACGTAGACGATTGCCGAACCCGGCTGCCGGGTCCGAAGCCGCTCGAGCAGCATGGCGTCGCGCTCATCGGCCCTGACCGGGGTCGTCAGGAGACGCAGGTTCGGTCTGTAGAAACCGGTCACGATGGCCGCTTCGGCGGGAATGCCGAACGCGCGGCAGACATCCGTGACGACTTCGGGCGTGGCCGTGGCGGTCAGAGCCAGCACCCGTTCGGACCCGATTGACCGACAGGTCCTCGCGAGCGTCAGGTAGTCGGGCCGGAAGTTGTGTCCCCATTCGGATATGCAGTGCGCCTCGTCCACAGCAAACAGAGCGATCTTGGCGCGCCGGATCTCGGCAAGGAAGAGTTCGTTGGCAAAGCGCTCGGGCGCAACGAACAGCACCTTGAGGTTCCCGTTGCGTATCGCTGAGTTCACGGCGCGGGCTTCGTCACTTGACAGCGATGAGTCGAGCCGAGCTGCAGCGATCCCCCGTTCGCGCAGGAAATCCACCTGGTCCTTCATCAGCGCGATCAACGGGCTGACCACCAGCGTCAGTCCATCGAGCATGGTCGCCGGCAGCTGATAGCAGAGCGATTTGCCTGCTCCGGTCGGAAACACGGCCAGTGCAGCGCGATGGCGCCACAATGCGCTCAGGACCTCTCGCTGTCCAGGCCGATATCCTGCGAAGCCGAACACCTCGCGCAGGATGTCGCGCGGATGGATCACGGCGCGTCACCCCGCAAGGTCGGCGTCGGCTTCGCCGAACTCGAGGGCTTCGAAAACCTCATACGCCGTGTTGGGGTCGCGCCACAAGGTTCCAGATCGGTCGCCCGCTTTCTGACTCAGGTGTCCGAGGAACGCTGCAACAATGTCCGATGCCCCTGCGAAATGCTCCCAGACCGTCGGCAGGTACAGCCCCCGATGGATGCCGTTGCGGATGCGCACGCCGTGTACGAACGGCTTCAGCTGCGCGCGAAGGTCCTCCTCGTTGCGCCACGTCAGCGGCTTCATCGGCGTGAGGACCGATATGTGCAACTCCAGAGCGCCCACCTCGTCGGGCATCACTGGTATGAAGCGCGGGTCCTGCGTTGCCGATGACCTTGCGCTCTCGATCACCGCTCGCCAGAGCTCCTCGGTGTCGGAACGACTGCCGATGCACCCTCGAAGCTCTCCGAACCGATAGAGAGTGACGAAGCAGGCGGCGCGCGAGCGAACAGCCGGAGACAGCGTCTCGCCGTCAACGGCAGGGCCGCTGCGCCGAGCGGCTGCCGCTTCGACTGCGCGACGCGCAAGGCCTAACAGCCACCGTTTGTCGGCAGCGCTCAGAACGGGCCGATCCTGTTCGCGGTCGTCCTGTTGGATGTCCTGTGCCTCATTCATGCCGGTTCCTCACAGGGTCATGCGACATCTGCGTATCCATTGGGATTTCGCCGCGCGTAGGCCGCAATCCTGCCTGATGCCGACTTCGGTCAACCGTCCGGACCGACTGCGGTAGAATGTCCTACGAGAGACACAATGCGACAGCTCAAGATCGGCCCGTCAGGCATCCGCGGTGTCGTCGGCGATGCTCTCACCCCGGAACTGGTCGTCAACTTTGCTTGCGCCTTCGGCGCATACTGCGACGCAGGCACGGTCATAGTCGGGCGGGATACGCGCCCGTCTTCGGTTATGATGCGTTCGGCAGCGCTAACCGGGCTCATCAGCTCGGGCTGTCAGGTCATTGACATCGGCGTATGCACGACCCCGGCCGTCTCGCACGTCGTTCGCACTACAGGGGCGTCGGGCGGCATCTGCGTCACGGGGAGCCATAACGACGCTCGCTGGAATGCGCTGAAGTTCCTCGGCCCCGACGGCGCCCTGCTGAACGCAGCAAACACCGAAGAGGTCCTCGACATCTACCATGCGTCCGCCTATGTGCGCGCCCCGTGGTCAGGAATACGGCGCGTTCGCGACGGCGCAGACCTTGCCCGAGGATATGTTCCCGCCGTACTCGAGCGCCTGGACGTTGGCGCCATTCGGTCGCGAGCGTTCTGCGTTGCCGTGGACTACTGCAACGGAGCCGCTGTCGCGGCCGGAGCCAATCTCATCGAAGCGCTCGGCTGTCGAGCGATCCCACTGAACGATGATCCCAGCGGCGAGTTCGCGCATCCGCCTGCCCCGTCGCGGGCCAATATGCGTCAGCTCGGTGCGCTGATGCGAAGCGTTCCGGCCGACGTCGGAGTCGCGCTCAATGTTGACGGCGACCGGATCGGCCTCGTCTTACCGGACGGGACGCCGCTGTCGGAGGAGTATGCGCTTCCCCTCGTCGCTCGGCATGCATTCGTACGGCGAGACGGCCCCGTGGTCACAAACCTCTCCACATCCCGCATGGTTGAACGGATCGCCGCGCAGGCGAAGCGCCCCTGCCTCCGAACGGTGGTGGGCGAAGGCCATGTAATGGATCGCGCGCTGACCGAGGGCGCTGCCGTCGCCGGCGAGGGAAACGGCGGTGTGGCCGTTCAGCCCCATGCGCGCACTTTCGATGCGCTCCTCACCCTTGGCACGATACTGGAGATCATGGCGCTCGAGCGCTGCTCGTTCGCCGATTTGTGCGCCTCTGTGCCCGAGCTGCATATGCGGAAGGGAGAACTCGCAATTCCGCCGGACCAGGTGTACCGGGTGCTGGACGGCTTCCGCGAGCGCCACAGCGATGCCGAGACAGACCTTACCGACGGCGTTCGCTTCTCGTGGCCCGACGCCTGGCTCCATGTCCGTGCCTCCAACACCGAGCCTCTGCTGCGCGTAATCGCTGAAGCCGACACCCCCGAGCGTGCCGACGAACTATTTGACGAGACTATCGCGCTGGCCCGAAGAGCCGCGCTGACTCACGGGATCAGGTAACGATGCGCAGGTCGCTTGCCCTCAAAATCAGCGTATCCGGCGTTCGCGGCGTTGTCGGCGATGCTCTTACGCCTCAGCTCGTCACCTCCTTCGGGGCGGCTTTCGGAACCTACACGGGCGCTGCTCCCATACTCGTGGGAACCGACACGCGCCCGTCGCGAGAGATGGTCCATCATGCCGTTGTGGCCGGTCTGCTGAGCGTGGGATGTGTTCCGATTGACCTCGGCATCGTTCCGGTGCCGGTTCTCCAGGCACACATCCGGCGCAGCGGCGCCTTTGGGGGCATCTGCGTCACTGCCAGCCACAACCCGATCGAATGGAACGCCCTGAAATTCTTCGGCTCAGACGGCATCCTCCTCAGACCGCACGAAGCCGCCGAGCTGACGGACCTCTATCATCAGGGGGTCTTTCCGCGTGTCGGCGGAACCGCGGCGCCGATCCCGCGAGAAGACACGACGGCAATCGCCCACCACCGGCGGAGTGTCCTGGCGCACATAGACGTTGACGCAATCCGATCCGCCGGCATTCACGTCGCCGTTGACTGCTGCAACGGAGCAGCCTACCGAGCGACACCCGAGTTCTTGCGTGAGTTGGGTTGCCGGGTCACGATCATCCATGCCGACCCCGACAGCCCGTTTCCGCACGACCCCGAGCCGATTCCCGAGAACATGTCGGACTTGCGCGAAGCCGTGGTGCGTTCCGGCGCCGATGTCGGCTTCATTCAGGACGCCGATGCCGATCGCCTCGCCATCGCCGACCATGAAGGGGTTCCGCTCGGAGAGGAAGCGACGCTGGCGATCGTCACCCGGCACTTCCTGAGGCGGGATCCTGGGCCGGTCGTCGTCAACGTATCAACAAGCCGGATGCTTGATGACGTGTGCAACGAAGCGGGGGTCCGGCTGCATCGAGCGCGCGTGGGCGAGATCAATGTGGTCCAGCGTATGCTGGAAGTCGGCTCACGCATCGGCGGCGAAGGCAACGGCGGCGTCATCGCCCCGAACATCAACCCGTGCCGCGACAGCTTCGTCGCCATGGCCCTCGTCCTCGAGGCCATGGCGCTCAGCAGGGCGACGATCGGCGATCTGCGCGGCGCCATTCCGCAGTACGCGTTCATCAAGGAGAAGGTCGAGGTGCGCCCGCGCGACATACCCGCTTCGCTTCGCCGATTTCGGGATCTCTGGCGCGATGCGGACCTGGACACAACGGACGGCGTCAAGGCATCCTGGCCGGATCGGTGGATACAGGCCCGCGCATCGAATACCGAGCCCATCATCCGTCTGATCGCCGAAGCTCCGACCGAAGCAGATGCGCGCGTCCTACTGGACCGGTCGCGGGAGAAGATCGTTGCGGCTTAGCCTGCCGCCGAGCGACTACGCACCGACAAAGGCGGACGGCACCAATCGCTAACATTTGCCGCGACCTTATCCTTGACTAACCGCCACTACGGTGTTATGATGTTGTTTTACTGCCCCGCGTTCAGAGCGGCGGCAGCATAGGAGGTTGCACGGCATGCGGAGTATGCCACGAGGACTTCCGTGGCTGGCGGCGTTGTGCATAGCGACGGTCAGTTCATTCGCGCGTGCAGATGACGAAACCAACCGGCGCTGGGAGCTTTCCTCGACGGTTACGGGGCTAACGGGTCTGATCCGTGTGCCCAACGCCATTGTGCTGCGCGACGACCGCGCGCGCATCAGCTGGACCCCGGCGATGAGAAACTGGGATCCTTCCATCGGCGCGCGGAGCTCAAGGGCCCTCGGCGTGGGGATCGTGCCCCGCACTGAGTTCTCGATCACTCTCGGCACGGCGAGCCACGATTTCGATCTCGCCGGCCACGCCAAAGTCCAGGCATGGCGTCCCGGCGGCTCCATGCCCGCCATTGCCATCGGCGCAACCGATGTAGCCCGAAACGGTCCGCGCGGCTCGACCGGTTTTCTGGTGGCATCGTGGCCGTTCATGGATGATCGTGCCCTGGTAACCCTCGGCGGCGCATTCGGCGGCAACAAGGGGCTCCTGGCAGGCGCACAGTACCGCATTGGGCCGAACGTGGAGCTCCAAGCGGAATACGACACGCTTCGGTTCAACGTCGGCGCTGTCGCGCGGCTCGGCGATCGCGTTTTCGCTCGCGTTGCCGACGTCAGTACGGGCGCCAACTTCACTCTGGGCTACACAGCCCCGGTAGGCTATTTGCCTGCACGACCGCTCGAGCCGGCGCCTCAAGCGCCCAACGATGCCGTTCAAGACGCCATGGAGCGCGTCAAGGCCGCGCTTGCCGCGTCCGGCCTCGAGGACGTTCAGGTGACCGTCACCCATCTCGGTGACAATCGCGAACTCGCCGTCGCCTACGAAGATCGCTGTTTCACGATCAATCAGCTGGACGGCTTGCCCGACGTCCTCAAGACGATGGCCGGCAACGCTCCGGAAAACACGACGGCGCTCGTGGTAATGCTTCGGCGACGCGGCCTTGTTATGGCGGAGTATCGCGTGCCCGTCGAGTCTTATCGCCAATACACAGAGGGGCGACTCTCGGGCAAGGACTTTGCGAAGACAACCGAGGTCACGGCTCTGCCGAAAACCAACGAGATCCGTGGCCCCCAACAGACCACCGACATCGCCAACCCTTCGTTCGGCCGGACCGACATTGTCGTCAGCCCGGGCATCCGCAACGTCGTGGGAACCGAGGTCGGCGCATTCCGTATCGGCGTCCTCGGAAGGGTTGAGGCTGTGACCCAGCTCGGCAGGGGCCTTCAAGCACAGGCGAGAGCCGTATATCCCATCGGCGGCGAGCTTGTGAGCGAAGAACCCCGTGAGTGGCGCGGCGACCGATACCTTCTTTCGTATGCTTTCGCTCCGAGACCCGGCTGGCTCGCGCAAGTGATAGCCGGGCGTTTCCCGGGCTCCAACGACGGCATTGTGCTCGAAGTCCTGCATCCGCTGGCTCGACGCATTGCCGTGCGAGGCATTTTCGGGAAGATTGACAACTACCGCCTTGACGATCGGCTGTATGCGATCGGAGAGTGCTGGTACCTCATCCCCGAGTGGCGCGCTCAGATGAGGTTCGTCGGCGGGAGGTTCCTCTCGGGAGACACCGGTTTCGGCATTGACCTGATCCGCAGCTTCGGGTCGGTTGACCTTGGGATCGGAGTACGCGACACGACCAATACGCGCCTCGTCGAGGTACGCTTGAGTGCGCCATTGAGCCCGCGGAAGCAGCCAATGCGGCCTGCTCCGTTTCGCGTTCGGTTGGCGGATTACTATGAACACAGTCTTCGTAGTGTCATAGAAGGTGTAAACTATCTATACTTGGAGAACATCACGGCGCGTGAGCTCGCACTTGGACCGGATATCCGTGATACGTTCCTGAGTAGGAACCGGCTTCTTCCGGACAGCGGTTGGTGGCCCGGTCAGTAAACGAGGGCGGCAGCCCAGGAGGGTTCATCTGATGAAGAAAGGCACGATTGCACTAGCAGTACTCGTAGTTGCGGTGGCTCTCGTGGCATTGGCCGGATGCGGCGGCGGCACTGGAGCCGCGAGCCCCCGCCTGATGGGACGCGTGGCCGACACCAGCGGCGCACCCATTAAGGGCGTAACGGTCAGTCTCGCATCCAACCCCGCGATCTCGACCACAACGAATGCCACCGGCGCCTATGTGCTTCGCGGCGTTCCGGCTGGTCCGCAGTTCATGGTTCGTTATCACAGAGCAGGTTTCGCCGAGTCGCACGCAATCGGACTCGTGTCGGACGGCAAGTACTCGACCATGGACGTTGTCATGTTCCGCGAAGGGCGTGTGGCCAACATTGCGGCAAGCACCGATCAGGTGGTCACTGACGCTCGGCCCGACGGCGTCAACGCTCGGGTCACCTTCCAGGCCGGCAGCATGCTCAACAACGCAGGCGCGCCGGTGAGCGATGCGGTTGTCAGCGTCACGACAGCTCTGCCCAATGACCCGGCGTTCAACAGCGCCTATCCCAGCAGTTTCGTGGGACGCGTTGGCGGAACCGACGTGCCGCTGACGAGCTACGGGGCTGTCAACGTAACGATGAAGGACAGTTCGGGCAATCCGCTACGTCTGGATTCCTCCAAGCCCGCGACGATCGAGTTCCCGGTCACGGCAGGCAACGATCCCGGTACGCCGGACATCCCGTTGTGGTCGCTGAACACGGAGACCGGCAAGTGGGTTCAGGAAGGCACGGCAACGCGTGACGCCTCCGGTGCATCCGTTGTGTACCGGGCGCAGGTAACGCACTTCTCGTGGTGGGCGATCAATGTGTACCCCACAAGCACCCATATCATCATCGTGACGACCGTTGAGGACCCAACCGTAAGCCCCATGGTTCCCGTGTGCGGCGCCCTCGTAACGGTACGGCGCGATCGTGGCGCCTGGCAGGCCAAGGGTATCACCTCCACGCCTCAGGGCATCGCCGCCTTCATAGCTCCGCCTCCTGGTCCCTACTGGGTGGAAGGAAAGAAGGACTACCACGAGGATAAAGGCGTGTACTCGTACACGACCGTCGGCAATACGACCTACGTGACCTACTGGCTGCGACCGGCATCAACCGGCGCGCCCGGCGGATGCCCCGACTGCGGATAGGCATCGCAAGGATAACTTGCCCGCCAAGGGATAAGGGCCGGTCCCGGGAGGGACCGGCCCTTCTTGCATGCGGCGGTCCAAGCCGCTTCACCGTCTACCCCGCACTGCCTTTCCCGATGGCTCCGGACTGCTTACTGCCCATGTGCCGATTGGGCTCGCCATAGGCTTCGCGTCGCCGCCAAGCCAGGAGTGGTCTCGGCATCCAGCACCGGCGCGCGTCGGTGCTGTGGTCGCGCAGCACGTCACTCGTCCGCTTAACGCACCTGACCAGTGACGAGGCCAAGGCGCGTTGAGTACGCGAGCGAAGGCGGTTCTTGCAACGCTCCGCCCGACAACACACGCCGCCCATGGACGTTGGGCGGTTGTCCCGCCGTATGTTCAGTCTCACCGTTCGGGGCGCCCGAACGAACAAAGGGGACGCCGGATGCAGCCCCAGCGTCCCCTGAAAGAAGCCCAGCCCGGCGCAACAGCCGGGCTGTCTGTCGGATTACGGCGTGATGGTCAGCGTCGCTTCACCGTAGCCGGCATCTACAAACGCGTCGCCGTAGAACTCGCACCGGATGGTGTAGGTTCCCGCGGGCTCAACGGTCGGATAGAGGT
>JBBIQU010000115.1:0-13826 GCA_037442185.1 Chthonomonadales bacterium
TTGCCGTTGAGCGTGGATGGTCCGCCCGGAATGCCACCAACGGGAGGCGACACCAGTATCTCGCCGAGGTGATTCACCAGGTTGTCGGGCGGGGCGGTCGGCCCGAGCGGAAGGTCAATGACGATCGGCTTGACTTCGAAACCCGTAGCCGTCACTTTGCCTACCTCAAGGCCGAGTCCGCCCAGCCCAACCGGCAGGCCCGAGAGCGCGAAAGCGCCTGCGGCATCGGTTGTGGCGCGCAGCCCCGAAATGACCACCGTCGCGCCCGCAATCGGCGCGAGGGTATCCGCACGCACAACCGTTCCGTCAACGTTGGCGTTGTACGTCGTGTCGGTCAGGTAGATCACCCCGAGATCGTTCACTGCATTCGGCGTGAGGACGGGAAGCTGTTGGCGCAGGGTGGTCATTCCGGCAGCGGTGACCGTGATCTGGGTTGCCGCCGAGCTGGCATTCCGAATCGTGAACGAACCGTCAACCAGCGTCTGAACACTCGCCGCACCCGCAACCGAGACCGTCGCTACGGGATTGGGCGGCTGACCGGTCGTTGTCAGGAGTATCCGTCCGACGATGTCGGCCGGAGCCGCGCCTCCGCCTCCGCCGCCGCATCCGCCTGCAGCCACCGCGATCCACAGCCCTGCTGCGAGGGCACCGCACAACCTGACCATCAACATCTGTCCGTATCCTCTCATCGCACGAGCACCACAGGCACGATTGCCCTCGCCATGTCCCCTTCAGGGGTACGTGCCGTGATCACGACAGAATAGGCGCCGGCCGGCAACGACACCCCCCGGTCGTCACGCGTATCCCACACCATGGATTGCGAGCCCGTGCCGGAAGCGCGCCCTTGCGCCAGGCGTCGGACACTTCGGCCTGCGGCATCGGTGATATGAGCCGTCACGGTGGCGGATGCCGAGAGATCGAACGCGACGCTCACTGAGCGACCGCCCGTAGATCGGCTTTGTTCGGCGCGCAGGTTCATGATCCGACAGGCTCCCGCGCCGCGCAGCTCGGGTATGACCTCGAAGACGCGCGTTCCTGAGCCCGTCGCGGCGAACTGATAGCTCGAAGCTGCGTGCAGGTAGCGGCGCTGACCGGTCGCCGTATCCACAAGGCTGAGCCGCGTTGATCTTGGCACCGTGCCGATCTGAGACCACCGAAGCGTGTAGGTTCCGTTCGGATTCGGCGTTCGGACCGTAATGCGCCACGGCGATCGGTCACCCACAGCCCGAATGTCCGAGTAGTAGCCGCCTGCCTGCCCTTCGCCAATGTCGAAACCGATCTGGGGCAGCTCCGGCAAGAACCCCGGCGGCGACGGAGCGTCATACTCTGCGTCCAGCCCCTGTGCCGCGCCCGGGACTTGCCCGAACACCCCCGAAGCCCCTCGCCCAGCGCCATCCGTGACGGTCATCCTGATCGCCCAGGAGAATCTGGGCATGGGCGCGCGAGTGCCGGAAACGGACACGGACCGGGCCGGCGACTTGGCGCCCTGAGCAACCGGCGAAGGATAGGTCAATGTGAGGCCCTCTGAAACAAGCACCCGTATCCAGCATCCCGACCACGAATCGAGTGTCTGGATCGGCACATAACCCGCGGCGGGAGAGTATCCCCATAGCGCCGACTGCCCCACACCCGGAATCGTGTGTGCAACGACCCAGCCGCGCGCCACGGCTGTCTGCAGGTCCACCGGAACGTTATCCGCCATGTACTGGAACTGCAGCGAGCTTGCCGGTATCTGAGATTCGTAGGGGTTGCCGATCTGGTTCCAACCGTACTGGAGCCCGACCGTGACGTCGCGATCCCTTGAGGCAAGACGCCCGGTCAGTCTGACGGTAGTGGGCTGCGGCAGCGATATCCAGTAGCCCTTGCCCGGCGCGACCGGTTCCATCGCCGGATAGCGCGCGTACTTGTCCTCGCCGGGCATGTTCTGCCGCCAGCGAGCCATCAGAAGCGTGCCGTCGTCGAAGAGTGGGGCGCCGCTCGACGGGTCCCGCAATGCATCTGCAGCCCGAGACTGAAGCGGCCTGATCGGAAACGCCACCATCGCCAAACCGCCCGGCAACGTCCTGTCGCGCGTGTCCACCGAGCTCTCGGCCATGAACACAACCACCTGCTCACCCACTCCGGTGATCAGTTTGCGTTGCGTGGCTGCGCCGAGACTGTCCGTGAATGTGAGAGTCGCGCGGCGGGGCCGACTGAGCAACGCAGCATCCACAACCGCCCCGAATGCGCCTTGTCGTACCGGGATATCGGGTGTGCTAATGCCGTCGGCCTCAAGTCGGATCGTGCCGGTATCCGCTCCGACCACGACTCCCCACAGAGTGTTGGGCTGCGCATCCGTGCCCGACGATCTGGGCGCCGCTTCGACTCGCACGGCTTCGCTCCCTACGGGGAAGTCCATGGTGATACGCATGCGCCCGGCCTCTCCCGGCTCTCCGCCGATCGTGTTGAAGAAGGTCGGCGCGACGGTTCCGATGCCGTTGCGAATGTCCACTCGCTCGTACTGCGCTCCAAGGAACAGGCGGTTGTCGAAGGTGTAGTCACGGTAGATCGGGTACCCGGTGGCGTTCAGGTCCACCTCATCGCTGTTGCCCAGAGCATCGTAGGCGGTCTGGTAGTGCATGAGGATGACGCCGAGGGCATAGTCG
The DNA here is from genome assembly GCA_037442185.1 of Chthonomonadales bacterium. Lineage (GTDB taxonomy): Bacteria > Armatimonadota > Chthonomonadetes > Chthonomonadales > CAJBBX01 > JAAYVH01. The sequence goes on from JBBIQU010000115.1 coordinate 2,646, forward strand.
TCATCGGTCCCGTCCGGCCGCAGGGCCGAAGTCAGCGCATAGAGTTTCGGTCCGGGCGCGACGCTGGTATCGAGGACAAACTGGCGCGAGTACCAATCTGCGAACGGCAGCCCCTCGACCCCGGCACCCCCTGCTGTGCTCAGGGCTTGACCTGCCAGCGTGACAAGATCGGGCACCCTGTTGCGCAAACCGGGATCGGCACTCAGCGCCTGATAGTAGGCCGCGTTGAACGCCGCAAGGAAACCGGGAGCTTCGGTAACCACTTTGAGCCATGCCGAACCCGACATCTGCAAGCGCGGAACCAGCATGTTCGGAAACCCCGGCGTATTCGCCTGACCATCCTGCTTGCTCGCCGGGAAGAAGCGATCGTTGCCGAGCGCCGGCTGATTCAGCCAGTCATAACGGTCGAGGGCGTGCCACAACGGATCGTAGACATACAGGTCGCCGAGCGTGCCGCCGAACACCGCCGACGGAATGGACTTGAGAGACGGAAGGGCGTTGCGCAACACCATCATCGTTGCAGCCCGGGCCATGCCCCTTTCCCAGGCATCGTATGAGATGATCGCCGGTCCCCGGAACGCAATCGCCAGCATCTGCGTCAGATTCAGAACGGCAGACTGAACCGACAGGTTCTGGGGGATGGTGATCTCGCCGGCGCTGACGTTGTAGACGCCTCCCGATAGCGCGTTGGGATCCGAGATGATCTGGCCTGCGGGCAGGCTGTCACCGTTGATGATCTTGACGGTCCCCGACCAGGCCGGATCACCGTACACGTTCTTCATCTCGGCATACAGCACATTAAGCAGAGCCGTCAGGTCGGTCTCCCATGCCGCAGTCCATCCTCCCGGCGTGCCGGTCGGCAGAAACGCGAACGTCAGCTCGTGCCCTGAGGCCCGTCCAGAGGAGAACCGCGGAAGGTCAAGCGCGCCCGCCCTGCGCATTACCACGATATCCGGAACGCCCGGCGTCAGCGGGCCGTCATATCGGAGCGAGCGGCGCATCAGCTCCACGTGTCGAGCCACAGCCGGGTCCCTGCGAGAGCGAGCGCGCATCACTGCCTGGGACAGAGCGAAGCGATCGGCGTCCGCCGATCTGACGGACGGCGCATCCACGATCTGAACGCTCATGGGCCCGGAGGCCACGGTGCGAAACGGGACGTTGACGACGTTGCGGAAGGTCTGACCTGGGGCATCGGCCGCCAACAGCACAACGGCAGCTGCGACAGCCGCGGGGCGAATGAGGGACCGGGCGCTGTACAAGTGGACGTGCTCCCTTCTGATCGAGCGCGATCGCCCGGCGCGTGGCATCCATGACGACCCGGACTCGCCGAGCATACGAACTATCCGGTTTACGCTGTCTGACTGGGGGCATGTTCCCCCGGAACAATGCGCACGCCGATGTAGCAAGTATACTGCCTTGGATGTCGGCCGGCCGAAGCAGCGCAGCGCAGGAGTTCGCACGTGCCGGCGTTCGCGCCCTGGGACGCTGACTGGGAGAACATCGTGAGGGTACCGGATTTGCTCGCCATCATTCGCCACAGCGCTCGTTCTGCCTTATGGGTTGCCATGCTGGGCCTGCTCGCAGCAGCGCCCGTGTCCGTGGCCACGCAAACCGCCAAAGACCCGAGTAGCGCATCCGTCCCGCCTGCATCGCCCAACACCCGTAGCGCAGGCGTCCCGCCTGCGTCGCCCACCACCCGTAGCGCAGGCGTCTCGCCTGCATCCTCCATCACCATTGACGACGTGCTCAAGTCCTTTGCCTCGCCACCGCGCGCCTACTCGCCGGTGCCCATATGGTGGTGGAGCGGCGAACGGCTCGACATTCGGCGACTCGAGTGGCAGATGGACCGGATGGCGGAAGGGCACGTATACAACACCGTCATCCTGAACCTGGCGCCGACCGGCCCGCTCTACGGATCGTCTCCAGATAGCCCACCGTTCTTCTCCGAAGGTTGGTGGAACATCTTGCGGCGCGTGCTGGCCAAGGCCAAGCGCATCGGAATGCGAATCTGGCTCTACGATCAGTTGGGTTTCTCGACCGCGAGAATCCAGGACCGCCTGATGGAACGCCAACCGGCATGGCGCGCCGCCGAGCTGGCTGTGGTGCAGAAGGACATCACCGGCCCCGAGATGGTCCGTATGACGGCTCCGGGCAAGGCGCTGGCAGCATGCGCGGTTCGGCTGGGTCCCGACGGCAATCCGACCGGCGAGCCGCTGCATCTGAGTGCGTCACTCGCCGAGGGCCGCCTGGTGAAGCAGATGCCCGCAGGCCGCTTCCGGATCATGCTCTTCTACGAGGGGCGTGGCGGCTATGACTATATGAACCCCACAGCTGCCGGCAAGCTGATCAACTACGTTCACGGGGAGTTCGAGAGGAAGCTGAAGCCCTACCTCGGCTCTACCATCCCGGGCACGTTTCAGGATGAACTGCCGCCCATGAACCGGTGGACTCGCGGGTTCCTTGACGAGTTCCGCAAGCGCAAAGGGTACGACCTCCGTCCCGTTCTGCCCATGTTGTGGTACGACCTCGGACGGCGTACCGCCAAGGTGCGCTGCGATGTTGCCGACGTACAAGCCGACCTGCTGGAGCGCGCTTTCTTCCGCCCGCTCTACGCATGGCACAGCCGGCACGGAATGATCTGCTCGTACGACCAGATGACGCGCGACGCCGACCCAATCGAAGCCAACAGGTACTACGTTGACTACATGCGCACAATGCGATGGTTCCAGGCGCCGGGCAACGATCAGAACGGCACCGCCAAACCGCACAGTTCTATCGCCCATCTCTATGGGCGACACCGCGTATGGCTCGAGGGCTTCTACAACTCGGGCTGGGGCCAGACCCTTGAGGAGCTCGCCGACCGGATACACGCCTTCTACGCGCAGGGCGCTAACCTCTATAACCCCCATGCGTGGTACTACACGACGCTAGCCGGGTGGTGGGAATGGGCACCGCCTTGCACGTCCTTCAGGCAACCTTACTGGGCTCACTACAGCCTGTTTGCCGACTATGTCTCCCGACTGAGCTACGTCCTGACGAGAGGCCACCATGTGTGCGACGTGGCGGTCCTGTACCCGTCCTCGACCGTGCATAGCGCAACAACCTACGCCGGCGCGACGTCCGATCCGGCCAAGGGCGCGCGCGATGCCTACTGGGCCATCTGCAAGGCACTGGAGGCCTCAGGGATTGACTACGATATCCTGGACGAAGCTTCACTGCTTCGCGGGAAGGCGGAATCCGGGTTCCTGGCCGTCGGATCGGAGCGCTACCGGTGCGTAGTGCTTCCGTCTGCGACCGTCCTCAACCGCCCGTCACTCTCGAAGCTCGCGGCGATTGCCGCCGACGGCGGAATCGTGGCGGCTCTTGGCGACACACCGTCCGCATCGCCGGAATATGGCAGCGACGACCCGATCATTGTGCGCACGGCGCGAGCGCTCTTCGGAGCGGGACTTGAGCCGCTCCGCCGAGTCGGACGCGGCACGGTCGTTCGATCAGAGCGCGATGCGGACGCACTGGCGAACCTCATCGGCGGCCGGGTTCCTGCCCACGCCTCAGGGGTGAAGCGATACCTGCATCGGCGAGTCGGTGACGCGGATGTGTACCTTCTCATCGGATCGCCCACACGCGGAGCGGACAAGGAAGTCATCCTCAAGGGCTCCGGCGTAGCAACACTGGCAGATCCCTGGACGGGCGTGATCCGACCGCTGCCGTCGCACCCGTCGGGTGCCGGGCGTATCGCAGTCCGGGTTCCATTCGATTCCGCGCACGCCGCTTTCGTGATCGTTACGCCCCAGCGGATCAAGACCCGAAGGCCTACCACAAACGCAGGACTGATCCCTGCGTCGGGCCGCATCGGCAGACGTGACACCAAGGCGACCGACGCCGAGGCCAAACCCTTGCCGCCGATTGTCCTTGACGACGAGTGGCGCACGGCGCTAGTGCCCACGCTGGACAATCGGTGGGGTGACTTCGCCCGACCTGCCGGTCGCGAAGCGCTGCCTCTGGAAAGACGCAGGCTGCGCTACCGAGAGGAGCGTGAAGGCGAAGACGGCATCGCGGCCGGATGGGCTCTGCCTGAACATACGGACGACCAGTGGGAGACCGTCACGGCAGGCTACGGCCTCCGCTGGTGGATCAGTCGGCCCCAGATCGGAGATCGTCCTCTCCGATTACCTGGCCCCGACGACGGAGAGTGGCGGCCCGATGAGACCGTCTGGCAGCCCGCGGTTTTCTCGCTGCGCCTGGGCATCGAGAAGGACCCTGTGTACGCCCAGTGGCTTGGGCCCAAGGGGCGCGTTCCGGACGAGTTCCTCGACTTCGGCACGGCCCCAACCGGCACGGTCCGCTTCGCTGTGACGTTCGTTCATGTGCCCGAGGGCCGGGACGTGGTCATTCGAACGGGCGTCGGCGACGCACGTATAGCCGTCAACGGCACATGGCTGCCGGCCGGTCCGCTCACACGCGCCCGTCTGCTCGCGGGCTACAACGCGGTTACGGCGCAGTTCCGCCACACGAGCGCCGCTCCGCTTCGAACATATGTTCACATAGGACCGGACGGCGTCGAGACAGCCGGTCCAGCCTGGGTATGGACCGACGCAAACGGAGACGTGTCGGACTGCTACGCCAGAAAGGTCATCGTCCTGCCAGAGCAGCCGACCTGGGCAACTCTGAGCATCACCGCCGACAACGGTTACGAAGCCTATGTCAACGGTACGCGAGTGGGCCGCGACGTCGGGTCGGGCGCCGACCACTGGTCGCTGGCTGAGCGCTACTCCATCGCGCGCTACTTGCGCAAGGGCCGCAATGTCATCGCCGTGCGCGGCATGAACCTCGGCGGACCGGCCGGAATCCTCGCGTCAATCCGATACGGGTTTGGCCCGCGGCCGACACAGGATGGCGAGACGTCAGCGGACTCGCTCGCTTCCGGTCAACCGCCCATCGTGACTGATGCATCGTGGAAGGTCGCCGCGCGAGCCCCAGCAGGTTGGATTGGCCTCCGATTCGACGACGGCGCTTGGAAGCCGGCACGCGTTGTGGGCATTCACCCGTGCGAGCCGTGGGGAGCCATTCAGTCGCTGCAGCGCTCAACCCCCGGGGTCCTGCCGGGGTCGGCTTGGCTGAACGGCTCGGCGCTTCCATGGACGCCGGATCTCGTCATAGACGCGCTTCCCGGCATGCAGAAGCGCGTGGGTTGGTACAGGTTCATCACGCCTCCAGGCACGTCTCGCATTATCGTGCCGACGCGGGGCAGATTCCGCATCTTCCTCGACGGCAGGGAGCTTCTCCACAACGGAGACGGGCGGGTGGACGTTCCGTTGGATCTACAGGAGCACTCGCAGGTCTGCGCCATCCGCGTTGAACAGCCGGCAGGGCGCTACGGCGGCGGCGCGTTCGAGGAGCCGATTCGTTTCACGGTGGGCATCGGCGCCATGAAGACGGGCGAATGGTCGCGGCTTGGGCTGGCCCATTATTCCGGCGGCGTTCGGTATGTTCAGGAGGTGCAGATACCCGCCTCTTACGTGGGTGCTCCGCTAGCGCTTGATCTGGGTCGCGTCCGCGGCACTGCGCAAGTCGCCATCAACGGTAAGCCGGCGGGGGTCCGCCTGTGGCGGCCCTACCGTTTCGACATCACTGACTTGCTGAAGGCCGGACTGAACCGAATCGAAGTGACCGTATACAACACCCTCGGCCCGTACTTTGGTGCCGGCTTCCCCACACCCTACGTGCTGCCCGGCCAGGAGGTCTCGGGGTTGTTCGGACCCGTGAAGATCACGGGTCCGCCTGCGCCTCCGCCTGCCGCCCCGGTCCTCACCGGACTCACGAATGTCGCCCTTGCCGCCAATGGCGCAACCGCCAGAGCTTCGTCGGAACATGCCTCCGGGTGGTATCTGGCCGATTCGGTCGTGGCGGGCCACACAACCGGAGAGCGCTGGGCGCGAGGAGGCGGTTGGAACGATGCGACTGAGAGCGAGTTCCCGGACTGGCTGGAGGTCAGCCTGGCAGAGCCTGCCGAAATCCGGGCGGTCCGCGTCCTGACGCTCGAACCGGCAGAGCGCTACGGAATACGCGACTTCGATGTCGAAGTTAGGCGCGGTGACGCCTGGGTCACGTGCGCCGAGGTACGGGACAACGAGGAAGCGGCAGTCGTGGTGCCGGTGCCGAGTGTCCGGAGCGACCGCGTCCGAATCGTCATCCACGCGTCAAACGACGACGCCTACTCCCGCATCGTTGCGGTCGGCGTGTATGCGCCGTCTCCTGACGCAGGTCCTACCCCAGAGAGGAAATCGCCGTGAATGCTCTCGGCATTGTCACCATCGCCCTGGCTTTCGCCGCCGCTTCGGCCATGTGCGCCGCCATACCCCGTCCGGAGCATCCGCGCCCCGACTTCGAGCGGAAGAACTGGCTGAACCTGAACGGCCAATGGGAGTTCGAGATTGATGCCGAAGGAGACGGCGAGGAGCGCGGTCTGACTTCCGGAACGAGCCTCAAGCGGCGCATTCTGGTGCCGTTCTGTCCCGAAAGCGCGCTCTCCGGGATCGGCCATACCGACTTCATGAAGGACGTATGGTACCGGCGGACGTTCGAGATACCGGCGACGATGAGATCGAAGCGCATCCTGCTGCACTTCGGGGCGGTTGACTGGCATGCGCGCGTGTGGGTGAACGGTGCGTTCGTCGGAGAGCATCGCGGCGGCTACTCGCAGTTCACATTCGAGATTACGCACCACCTGAAGAGCGGCCCCAACGAGCTGGTGGTCCATGCCCATGACGACACGCGATCCCAACTGCAGGCGACCGGCAAGCAGGCGCATTCGCAGCAGAGCGAAGGCTGCGTCTACACGCGGACGACCGGCATCTGGCAGACGGTCTGGCTTGAAGCCGTCGGCGAATCCGCCGTAAGAGGCTTCACGCTCGTAACCGACACCGCCGCCAAGCGAGTGATCGTTACGGCGAACGTGGACGGCCCTTTGGCGGGAACGAAGGTGCGCGTTCGAGCGTGGTCGGGCGACAAGGTGATGGCGGAGGAGACAGTCCCTGCCAACTGGCGGAACACCATCGCCGTACTGAGCGTTCCCGCCGCGAAACTATGGCACCCGGGCGCGCCGAACCTGTATCCCATCACCATCGAGGCGCTCCGTAAGGGCAAGGTGACCGATACCGTCCGGTCGTACTTCGGCATGCGGACCCTCGCCATTGAGGGCAACCGCTTCCTGATCAACGGCAAGCCTGTCTTTCAGCGGCTGATTCTCGACCAGGGCTTCTACCCCGACGGCATCTACACGGCGCGAACGGATGCCGAGCTCAAGCGCGACATCGAGCTCTCCATGGCCGCCGGGTTCAATGGGGCCCGCCTCCACCAGAAGGTGTTCGAGCCGCGGCTCCTCTACTGGGCCGACAAACTGGGCTACATCGTCTGGGGCGAATACCCGAGCTGGGGCGTCAACCTGACCAACCAGGGCGCGATTGCGCATGTCGCCAATGAATGGCGCGAAGTCGTCGAGCGGGACCGGAACCACCCATCCATCGTCGGCTGGTGCCCGCTCAACGAGACCGCAGGCGGTGAAGCCGTTGCGGCTGCCCAACTCATCATGGGCTTGACCCAGACGCTGGACCCAACGCGCCCCTATCTGGACACGAGCGGATACGTGCACCTGGACCCGCGAACCGACGTATACGACAGCCACGACTACGATCAGAACCCGGCTTCGTTCGCGGCTCGGTATTCCGCGTTCGGACTGACGGGCATACGACCATACAACAACAATCTCTCGGATCGGCGAAGCGCTTACCTTGGCCAACCCTATTTCGTCAGCGAGTATGGCGGCATCCGCCTCAAGACCGACCCCGACACCGCATCCGGCGGGTGGGGGTACGGCCAGGCCGATCTCAAGGAGTTTCTGAGCCGCTATAAGGCCTTGACCGACGCTCTGCTCGACAATCCCAACATGTTCGCGTTCTGTTACACACAGTTGACCGATGTCGAGCAAGAGCAGAACGGGATCTACTTCTACGATCGCAAGCCCAAGTACGATCCGAAGCTCGTGCACGCCATCAACACGCGAACGGCGGCCTACGAACGGATGGGACCTCAGATTGCGTCCATCGAATGGGTTCCGCTTGTTCCGACATCGGCTGTCGAGCCGCAGCCATGGCGCTATACGCTCAACAACCCCGACGGGGATTGGACTTCGCCCGGCTACGACGACGCAGCGTGGTCTCAGGGTCGAGGCGGATTCGGGACTCGGGAGACGCCGGGCGCAGTTGTCGGGACCGAATGGCGCACGGGAGACATCTGGTTGCGCCGTACGGTCAGGGTGGCCGATAGCGACTTCGACCACTTCGCCCTGGACATCCATCATGATGAAGATGCCGAGGTCTACATCAACGGCCGCAAGGTGGCTGAGCTATCGGGATATTCCAATCGGTACTTGCTGATCGAGGCGACGGCTGCCATCAGAAAGGCGCTCGTCTCAGGAACCAACACCATCGCCGTCCATTGCAGGCAGACGACCGGCGGCCAGTTCATTGACGTCGGCATCCTTGCAGGCAAGAAGCGCCCGAAGTAACGAGTCGTCCAAGTGTGAAGCGACCCGAAGGCCCGCGCCGGCGATGAAGAGCCGGCGCGGGCCTCATCCTATTTCACACCAGCCCCTTCCTTCAGCATTCATCCTTCATCCTTCAGCCTTCATCCTTCATCCCTCAGCCTTCAGCATTCAGCATTCAGCCTTCAGCCTTCACCCTTCAGCCTTCAGTATTCAGCCCTTCTCCCCCATCGCTGGTTCGCCACAGCGAGGGCGAAGATCACGATGAACAGGGCGAAGCCGATCGCAGAGGCGTAACCCATGTGGCCGAAACGGAATGCCTGGAAGTACATGTGCAGTGCGGGCACGTGCGTTGATAGCCCCGGCCCGCCGCCGGTAAGGATCAGGATGCTGCCGAAATCCTGCAGGGCTCCGATCACAGTTAGCGTTGCCAGCAGGCGAATCTGCGGCCTGAGCAGGGGCAGGTCAATCGAGAGGATGCGGCGCAATCCCGTAGCGCCATCCAGCGACGTGGCGTCCCATACGTCGGCCGATATGCCGTTGAGACCGGCAAGGTAGATGAGCAGAGCAAGACCTCCTGCCCACGGAAACCCCACACCGACGATGGCGGGCAGAGCGGTCGAAGCCTCCCCGAGCCACGCCCTGGTCATGGAGCCGAGGCCAACCGATTCCAGTACCATGTTCAGGATGCCGATGCTGCCGTCATAGACGAACGCCCACAGCAGCATGGTCACCATGCCCGGCACCACCATCGGCAGGATGAACGCCGTACGCAGCGCGTACTGCAGTCGAGCAGACCGAAGGCCCATCAGAAGCTCGGCAACGACGAACGGCGCCGCAAGCGTCTTGACGAGACCGGCAAGCAGCAGGATGATCTGATTGCCGATGCCGATGCGGAGGAACTCGTCGCGTCCCATGGCCACGAAGTTGGCCAACCCGCACCATCGCGGCGGTTCGCCGGTCTCCCAGTGGGTGAAGGCTCGATACAAACCGATTGCCGCCGGCGTATAGTTGAAAACGAGCAGCAGCGCCACCGACGGCAGCAGCATGGCCGCAACCAGAACGATCGGTGATGATCTGCGCCAATGTGGCTGGGACATGGGTGGTTGTTCGCCATCGCACGGGCTCATCCCTTCCGGTGCCCCCCCGGCGTGTGTCACATCTACTCATCTGGGCACCCGCGAACCGTTCGAGCACACACATTCTCCCGAGCCATGCGACGCAATGGCGAAGGCGGTAGTGATCCGGACCGCCAACTCCCCGCAGCACGGTAACGCTCGCAAGGTAGAATCGGCTCATGTCCCTGCACGCCGAGCTTCATCGTCACCTCGGAGGCGCCGTCGTCCCGCGCATTTTCTGGCGATTCCTGCATCGCACAGGGCATCCGCTCGCTGAGGAATACCCCAGTTACGACAGCTTCGAGGAGTTCTTCACGCGCCCGAGGTCCAGCCTGGAATCCTATCTCGAGCTGCACACATTGGCCGAGAGCGTCCAGCAGGAGGATACTCTCGCGTACTTCGTGACCAAACTCGTGCGTGGAGCCTTCGTTTTCGAGTCCATAGCCTATCTGGAGCTTCGACACACGCCATTCTTGCGAACCGACCCAGGGGCGCCGACCGAGTGGCGCATCGGACGCATGCGGGACATAGTGACCTGCATCGGACTGGCCGGGAGGCAGCCTGAGTATCCGCTGATCTTCAAGCAGATACTCTGCATGCACAGCAGGCTCTCCGGTGACATCAACAGGGCGATTGTCGAACTGGCCGCCGCCATGCCCGAATACGTCTGCGGAGTGGATCTCGCTGGACCGGACCGGCTCTATGGACCGCGTCTGAGCGAGTTCGTCGAGTTGTTCCGCTACGCTCGCGCTCTGGGCCTCAAGACCACAGGCCACGTCTATGAGACGCCGGACGGCGCGTATCCGGAGCTCCTTCCCTTGCTGGATCGGATTGGCCACGGGGTGCAGATTCCGCTGCGGCATCCGGAGCTGCTGCCCGAGCTTGCGGCGCGCGGTCAGTGCCTCGAGATATGCCCCACGACGTATCTGAAGACCGGAACGCTGGAGAGTCTCGAACAGCTTCGGACGGTCTTCGAACGCTGCGAACGTGAGGGAGTTGACATCGCCATCTGCACCGACAACGCCGGATTGCACAACGTTCGCCTTCCGTTCGAATACGAAAACCTGCTCATTCAAGACATCATTGACTTCAGGCAGCTCAGGGCCTGCCAGGACGCCGCATTCCGCCATGCGTTCGCATGGCCGCACCGGGTCCCGCCGCACGAGCTGCTGATTGGCGCTGCCGCGAACGCGCAGCAAGAAGAAGCGCCCCTGACCGCCGTCTAGGCGTGGAACGTATCAGCTTGGCCGCACCGGCAACCCCGGTTCGCCGAGCAGAAAGGAAACAACATGAGCAAACCAACCATCGGCCTGACCGGCCTCGCGGTCATGGGCCAGAACCTGGCGCGGAATATCGCCCGCAACGGCTTCCCCATCGCCGTCCACAACCGTACCGTCGAAACCACTCGCACCTTCATGGTCGAACACGGCCACGAGGGAACGTTTGTCGGATGCGACGACCTGCACTCGTTTGTGGAAGCCATCGAGACCGGCCGCCACCTGGGCCCGGTCTGGCGCGGAA
>JBBIQU010000116.1:0-13771 GCA_037442185.1 Chthonomonadales bacterium
CTGGCGGCCGAGCCTGCGGGACGGGGAGGTTCGCGTGGAGCAGGCATGGAAGACGACGCTGGACGCATGTCAGGGAGGAGCTACGCTCGCCAACGGGCGGATCTACGGCGCTCGGTACAGGCGGCGCGGCTGGGTATCGCTCGATCCGGCCACGGGCGCACAGCGAGAGGAGACCACCGAGCTTGCGATGGGAGCATCCATCGTGGCCGACGGAAAGCTGATCTGCGTAGCCCAGGACGGCGAAGTTGCGCTGGTCAGGCCAACCGAGAAGGGCTTCGCTTTCGATGGAAGGTTCCGCCCATTCGAGGGCGTCAAGGGCGATCTTTGGGCCCATCCTGTTCTGCTGGACGGCAGGCTCTACCTGCGCGCACACGATCAGCTCAAATGCTACGACCTGCGAGCCGCACAGCGTGGCGCGCCGATTCGGCGACAGGTTGGTCGGTAGGTTCAGCCCGGGCGCCCCCGTGATTGGAGCCAGGGCCAAAGCGATGCTTCGCGCGCTCACGCTTGCCGCTTTGGTCATCTCCGCAAACGGACCCGTGTCGGCCGAGCCGGTGCGCGACGACGCGTCGCGCGTTGTCGTGGACAGCCGTATGACACTGGCCCAGGCGCTGGGAGGGACAAATGCGCCCGAGCGCGTCCGCAAGTCCCTCGCCATCGTTGACGTGCGGTATCGAGGCTTCGATGCCCGGGCGCATGCGGGCCAGATCGTTGTCAGGAAGGACCTTGCCCGCGAGGTGCAGAGCATCTTCCGCAACCTTGAGCGCCTCCGTTTTCCCATCGCTCGCGTGGTGTCCGTTGCGCGCTACGGCTGGTCCGACAACGCGTCCATGGCCGCCAATAACACCTCGGGGTTCAACTACCGGCGCAAACCGGGCGAGCGTGGAATGTCTCGACATGCGTTCGGGACCGCCATTGACCTGAACCCCCGGCAGAACCCTTACGTCCTCGGCAAAGTCGTTCTGCCCCCCGGCGCCCGGCATCGCGCGGGAGTTCGCGGCACCATTGTGGACGGCCCGGTCGTGCGCGCCTTTACCCGACGCGGATGGCAGTGGGGCGGCCATTTCCGCCGGCACAAGGACTGGCAGCGCTTCTACAAGCCGAACTGATCCTCAGCCTGAACGACTTCGGAGATGTCGAGCAGGTACATGCGCCTCCCGCCCTCATGCGCCGAATCGATGCACACACGGCCCCCGTCGCGGCTGCTGCGCGGATGCAGGTCGCAGCGCCACTCGCCCCGGTATGGTGCGGGGGCATGGAAGGCCCCCAGGTCGGTCCGACTGCCGGTGACGGTGTCATACACATAGAGCCGCTGCAAGCCATCCTGACCGGGGTACGTGTCGTTCAGGATGAACCTGCCGCCCGGGAGATAGCTGCAATGGCCGTTCACGGGCATCATCTCTGCGCCGACGGGTTCGACCTCGTCGGTGAGATCACGGTACAGGTAGAAGCGCTCCCCCGCGGACGGATGCCATGCCCACGCCAACGCATGTTCCGGGTCGCGCCAGATGAAATGGGAAGTCTGACCGTGGGGGTCCATCACATGCAGGGCTCGGCCCGAAGGGTCGGCAGTGAACATGCGCGTTGAGAAGCCGTCGCCCTCCTGCGCTCCGCGCCAACGGTGCAGAAAGATGAAGCGTGTGCCGTTCGGGTTGACGAGAAGATGGTTGAACCAGTGCTTGGCGCCGTCCGAATACCCGCCGGAATAGGGACTGCTTGCGATCTCGGCAAACGAGATGATGAGTTCGGACTCCCCTGTCTGCAGGTTGACCTTCCGGATCCCGGCGTCGGGCGGAGCGGCGACGCCGAAGTTCGGATCGGGAAGCCCCGCGTAGCCGTAGCCGGGCCTGCAGTCATTGAGCCGTCGGAAGTCGGGCGACACCGCCCAGGTTCCGTCGGGACTGATGGAGTAGATCGGCTCTGGCAGAGTCCGCCTCGCTTGCGTCTCAATGTCGAGAATGTGACATACGAATCGGTCGCCGTCGCGGGCGTTCCATACCACCTCGCGGGTCGAGCCGGGAAGCCACTGGAGCATGCAGCCCTGCTGCCAGTTCCATGCGCGGCTTTCGCCCAGCCGTGTCCAACGGTCGCCGTCCCCCAGATCAACGAGGCCGACTTCGACCACATCGTTCGGACCGGGTGATCGGTGTTCGAAACCGACCTTCATCCCCAGCACATAGCGGCCAGATGCGTCGAACTGGAGCTTATCGTAGTAGCCGAACCAGCTGTATCCCTCTCCTGACGTAATCGCCCGCATCGGCACGGATGTTTCGGCGCGCATTCCTGTAGCCTCCGTTTTCGCTTGTCCTGATGAGCCGGGCGCACCATCATCCCGGCTCTACTTGGCCGTCATCGAACCAGTTCGTAGTCTTTCTGAGCGACGCCGGTGCGCACGACCCCGCGCATGCGGAGCGATGCCCTCGATGTTGCGGGACCCAGCGCTACGGTCATGGCTTCAGTGTAGGGGCTGTTGATCTGGACGTTGGTGACTTCGATGGCAATGTCGCCTCCGATCAGGAAAACGCGGCCGTTCGCCCGGGCTGCATCCCCTGCGCCATCGGCGAACCTCTCGGTGTCGGTGAATGAGCCCACCGACAGGTTGGAGAGGAACAAGGCCGGAACCAGACCGATGTCGTTCGCCGTTACATGGCTCGGCTCGACGAGCACGGCCGCCTGCGCTCCGATGGGAATAGAATCGCGCGGCGCGTCCGGCCGAGCGCGCGATGCCGCTCTATCTTCAAGGGCGGCGAACTCTCTCCCGTCGCGAATGCCGGTGTGCACGGTCACGTTCGTCATCCGGTTGGTCAGCGGCGTCGGCCATACCATGTGGATTCCTATGGCGCACAGGTCCGCCATCAGACCGTTCACGCTGCCCCAGGGTCCCTGAGCGTGGTACGGCAGGGAGAAACCGGCCTGTGCCCCGCCTACGCTCCCGGCATGGGCTTCCGCTCCCGCAACGGGATCGCGCAGAGGGTACTCCTTCGATGCTCCGAGCCGCAGCGCCGTATGGACGCCGAAGAACATCAGGTCGCTGAACACGTAGCCGTCGGAACGACCAACGTGAACGCCGACGTTGGACGGGTTGGACGCCACGATGCCGTAGATCCACGTGTACGTCTTGCCGGGCAGCGGCTTGCCCGGGCAGGCGGGCCCAACATTGGGCACGAGATGCACCCGCGACAGGCGGTTCACGTCGAGGCACTCGAGGTAAGCGAACCCCGTCCGATAGCCATAGAGGCTGATGCGGTCAACATACGTTCGACCGCCGCGCGCCTGCACGAAGAAATCGTAGTATCTGTCGCAGACAATGTCCTCGATGACCGCGTTCGGTCCGGTTACGTAGAACGTCGGCCCGTAGGGCTTCACGTGTTCCGCGATGAATCGTTTCTTCGCATCGGCGAACGACGCGCAATGGAACCTGGAGCGGGGATCGGCGAACTCCTCATCGGTAGGCCACGGCTGGCGATCGTAGAGGATGTACAGGCCCCGAACAGTCGAGCCACCGGGCATCTCGAACAGCGGACGCTTTCGCGGACCCGAGTACTGATCGGGGGTGGGCCGAGCGAGTATCTTCGAGCCGACCAGGATCCGCTCCGGCATGGCGAACGCGGCCCATCCGTTGTTGGCGAATCCGGCAGGGCTCCCGATGAGCGCGACACCTGCGGGGATCCGCAAAGTGCCCGTAATCACATACCCTTTGCTCGGACCATGCGACGGCACGCGCACGACGCCGCCGGAAGCAGCAACGGCGGCGATGGCCCTGCGGAAGGCCGCCGTGTCGTCATGGGTTCCGTCTCCGCGAGCTCCGAATGCTCGAACCGATACCTCGCCGGGCGGGTCCGATGCCGGCACGGACACCCCATGGGCGACAGGCGGACACGCCAAGGCCAATCCAAGCGCAATGACGCCTGCGGCAGCGTTCACGATAGCCCCCTTCCGCTCATGACGTACGTCGCATGGTACCGCAGCGACGGGGTAACATTCGAAACCGCGGGGATGAACGGGCTTTGCCGGGCCTTTCGAGCATCCGTCATCGCCCGCAACCGGGAGGGTGACCCAGGTATGGTTTGTGAGGCCGTTCACGCAACACGACGAGGCGTCTTGAAGTTCGGGCTCGTTGTCCTGATCCTGGCTGCGACAGCGCAGATCGGACCGGCGCAAGAGCCGATCACGACGTGGCATCCGGCATTCGTCGGCGTTGATTACGGTCGCCTGGCGGTCGAGACGCCGAGGCCATTGCGCATCCATGCCCTGCGCATCGCCCTGCGCGCGCCCGGGCTGTCGTTTCTGGCAACGCCTCCCAACGCAACGGGCGAGAAGCATACGCTCGGCCTGACGACCGGTTCGTTTCTCGCCGCGCATCGTCTGCAGGCCGCAATCAACGCAGCGCCGTTTGGCCCCATCCATCGCGAAGAAGGCAAGCCTGTGGACATCGTCGGCCTGACGGTCTCGAACGGTCGGGTCGTATCGCCGGCGACCAAGCTGCCTGCGCTTCTCATCTCCCGCCGAAATGAGGCGCGCATTGCCGAGCCTCCATTCGATCTCAAAGACGTGCGCACCGCTGTGGCCGGCTTCGGAGTGGTCCTGCGGAACGGCGAGGTCACCGGCTCCGATGATGCCCTGCATCCTCGGACGGCCGCCGGAATCTCAAAGGATGGGGGAACGCTCTATCTCATGGTCATTGACGGTCGTCAGCCCGGCTACAGCGAAGGCGTCACCACGGCCGAAGTGGGAGCGTGGCTGAAGGCGCTGGGGGCGTGGGACGGCATCAACCTCGACGGCGGCGGCACGAGCACGCTCGTGATCGAAGATCGCGCGCGCACGCCCCGGATCATGAATCTCCCCATCCACGACGGAATGCCGGGACGCCAGCGCGTGGCCGGCAGCCATCTGGGCCTTCGCGCTCGCCGATTGGCCGACGGCCCCGACCTTCCCATCCCATAAAGCTCGTCAAGCGGGTCCTACAGGCGTGCCCTTCGGGGCGCGCTCCTCCGGCTGCCCACACCGAGGCGAACATTTCCTGCGCTCCGTGTCGCCCGTTTCCGACGGCCGGAGTTCACTCTGTCTTACAGACTTCCCCATCCCTTCAGGCCGATAATCCCAATCGAATGGGACAGCAACCACTCTGAAGGAGGGTCGAGATGAACCACCGTCGCAGCCTCTTGTCCGTTGCCGCACTCGCTATCATCGTGCTCGCGCTATGTGTGAGCGCCATTGCCCAGGCCCCAGTTCAGTATCCCTACGTGCCCGGCGAGCTGCTCGTCGGATACACCGATCAAGCCGACCGCGTAGGAAGCCTTCGGCAGGCGGCCATCAATGTGGGTGACATCGTCGAGACCGTCGGACGCATCGGCGTGCATCGAGTCAGAGTCCGACCGGGCATGAGCCTCGAACAGGCCGCCGCTCGGATCGCGGCAGCGCCCGGCGTTCGCTTCGTCGAGCCGAACTATGTTCTGACAACGTGCGCCACGCCCAACGATCCGTACTTCTCGAGCCAGTACGGCCCCAAGAAGATCCAGGCCGACCTTGCGTGGGAGCTCTGGGCTCCGGCTGCGCCTGTTGTGATCGCGATCGTGGATACGGGCATTGACAACACCCATCCCGACCTGACGAACAAGATCCTGCGCAACGGCACCTCGGTCGTGGGCTTCAACGCCCTGACCGATGCGCCGTCAGATGCGCTCGACGACCATGGACACGGCACGCATTGCGCAGGCATTGCCGCCGGTCAGATCAACAACGGCATCGGCATTGCCGGAATCGCCGGTTGGGACGGCGGCGCCGGCAGCGACGCGGCCTATGTGAAACTGATGCCGGTTAAGGTCCTGAGCCAGTGGGGCAGCGGCAACACGACCGATGTCGCTCAAGGCATCACATGGGCAGCCGACAACGGGGCCAACGTGATCAGCCTGAGCCTCGGAGGCGGCGGCTCGGTTACGCTTCAGAGCGCCGTTAGCTACGCATGGTCGAAGGGCTGTGTCGTCGTGGTCGCCGCAGGGAACAGCTCGACCTCGACGCCGAGCTATCCGGCAGCCTATCCCGAGAGCCTCGCGGTGGCCGCAACGGACTCCACCGATACGCTGTGCAGCTTCTCAAACTACGGTTCGTGGGTTCAGGTTGCCGCACCCGGCGGAGCCATCCTTTCGACAACCCCCACCTACGCCGCCACGGCGGGCTACAGCCTGAACTACGCCACGCTGTCGGGCACCTCCATGGCGTGCCCCCATGTGGCGGGCGAGGCGGCCTTGATCTGGTCCAAGTCGCCGTTCCTGACCAACGCAGACGTGAAGGCGCTGATCATTGACAACACCGATCCGTATACGCCGTACGCGGGCCGAACCATTGCGGGCGGTCGGGTGAACGTGTTCAAGGCAATGGGCGGAACCGTCTCGGAGCCTCCGCCGCCGGCGCCCGAGCCTCCCGCCGCACCGACGAACCTGAAGGTGGCCGGCACCGGAACCAACTACATCACGCTGACATGGACCCAGTCCTCCAGCCCGAATGTCGTGCAGAACAAGATATATCGTTCCACCAGTTCGACCTCAGGCTTCACCTGCATTGCGACCGTCAGCGCCGGCACCAGCTACACCAACAGCGGCCTGCCGCGCAGGACCCGGTACTACTTCAAGGTCACCGCGATCAACGCCGACGGCCTTGAGAGCGGCTTCTCGAACACGGTGAACGGCCGGACCAAGTAGAGCCGAACGGCCGAACTGCACCAGGAAGGCCCCGCCGTCCCCACGGACAGCGGGGCCTTTTCTTTGGTAAGCTGGAGCCGGCGGCTGCCGTACGCTTACCGGGCCGGGCGGACCCGGTAGACCGAAGGCCCGGCGCCCACGTAGATGTCGCCGCGATCCGACAATGCGATCAGACCGAACGGCTCGGGAACGTTGGCGATAGCGGACCAGCTCCGCGTCGCAAGATCCAATCGTATCACGTCTCGGCCGCTGCCGTAGTAGACGTGGCCGTCGTGAAGCGCAAGGTTGCTTCGCGGATCCGGCAGGTCCGCAGGGAGCGTGAGCCACGTGCGTGATGTCGGTTCGAACAGCGCAATACGAGGCCCGGCGATCATCGCGACGAGTCCGGTGGAGGGATCGAAGCAGACCGAGCGGACCGATGCCGCGCCCTCAAACGTCTTGGTGTACAGGCTCTTGCGCGTCATCAGGTCAACGATGCCGAACCTGGCAGATTCGTTGGGCTTGTTGGGCAGCCCGTTGGCTCCGAGGCTTGTGCCGACATAGACCACGTTGACGCCCGGACGCGGGTCAACGGCAAGGCCCTGAACGGTTTGCTCGCCGAGAGGGTTCTCGATGAGGTCCGTCTTGCCCGTCTGAGGATCGGTGACGGCAATGGCGCCGCCGTAAGCGCCGTACTTCGCCATCCATCCTGAGTACAGCTTGCCGTCGGGTCCGAACTGGATTCCGCCGACAGGGCGAATGTAGCCGGGAGCGACGCTCGCGATCGTTCGCGGATTGCGGTTGTTCCACTGGTCCCACGGCCCATCGGGCGCATACTCGACGATGTCGCCGCCCGAATACGACGCCGCGTAGAGCCGCCGGTCACGGAAGGCAACATCGAAGACCTCGCCGCCGGCATCGCAGATGGTGCTCGTGTTCGTGATCTTGCGGGTTTTGGGATCGAGGCTGCACAGCGTCTGGCCGAACGGCGCGCCGCTCCAGATGCGTCCATCGGGCGCAACCCGCAGAAAGTGGAGGTTTCGGGGCGTCGAGTCCCCGGGGATCGGCATGAGACGCAGGTCGGTGTCGCCCGGCTTGCATACGAACCAATCCTGTCCGCGGATTCCGAGCAGCCGACCAATTTCGGTGACGCCGAGATACCTTCCGCCGCGCAGTTCCAGATCGGCAAGTTTGGTGAGCGTCGGATCGCCCTTGCGCCACCCGTAGACGGCCGTACCTTGCCGAAGGATCAGTCTGGTCTCGGTTGTGAGGGCCGCGTCAACACCCCATGGACCGCCCGATTCCGGCGGCACAGGGAAGTCAGGCGGGCGAGGCGTGAAGTTCGGACCGTCGAACAGACGCGAACCCGCTGCGAACTTGCCGTCCCACACACAGGCCATGCTGACACCCTTGATCGTGTCCGGTACATCCGACCACGCCTTGGTGCGAGGGTCATACAGCTTCTCGCAGGGCTTCTCGGACATGAAACTGCACAGCAGTCGGCCGTCATGGGTGGGCGATACGTAGCGCAGATACAGATTGGGAGGTGCCGGCGCGCCGCAATCCTCAACCGTGTAGGTGTCAAGGTCCAGCGCGCCCAATCGGCCTCCCGGGTAGGTGCCGGCATAGACCTTGCCGTCGCCGCCGATGGCCGTATTCCACAGGTACTGCTCGTTGGCGAAGCGGACGTGCTTGATGAAGCGCATGGAACGAAGGCTGAACACGAGAAACGTCCCGTCGTAGAACGTTCCGACAATGAGTCGGTCTCCGCGTACCTCCCGAACGTTCCACGATCCGGCGCCGGCCGGTGCGCGAAAAACGCGTGCCTTGCCTGTGGCAACGTCAATGAAGATCAGCTCGGCGCCGCTGACCTCGTTCATGTTGGTGATCACGAACATCTCGCGGCCCGTCTTGCGGTCGCGCACGACCGTTCCGCCGAGAATCTGGCGGGCTCTGCACGGCTTGCCGAGCAGCGTTGCTCTGCCCGGCTTCTGCGGCGCTCCCAATGCCGCGAGCCGACCGCCATCCCCATGCACAGCCAGGACCGCCGCGATCATGAAACCCGCCCGCATACCTCCGTTCCGGTTCACGGTATCCTCCCGTCCCGATATCTGTCGCCAAGGTGATTCGGCGCGCCCACCGCCCGTTCCCCTGCCTTCGAGCGTCAGTTCGGAGGTCGCAACTTGTGATCAACGCGCCCGCCATGCCGGGTTGCGTCATCGCTCGTGGCGTCAACGTAGCGCAACTTCCGCAGTTATGGCCTGAATCGGGGTCTTTTTGAGCGTGGCGGCGGGTTTGGTCTTCACTACATCTGGGTTGCGGATATCGTCGCTCCTCACGCTGCGCGCGGCTCAGCGCCAGAGGGTGTTGCATTCTGTTCGGCGATCCGCATCAGACGCGTGCCCCATGTGCGTCCCTTGATCGAACGGGCGCGTCGCAGACGCCGGTATCGCTGATCCAGCTTGTGTCCGTTCGCGACGTTACCCAGCTCCGAAGCCGTCAGAAGCGGAAGCCCGGAAGAGCCGACTTCGTCTTCGTAGAACGCGATAGCATTCGCCAGCTCGTCAGTCGTGAAGCGCCCGAGCTCGAGGTCCGGTGAGTTCACGAATGCCATCCCCACGATCAGCCCAGCCCGCCGGCCAGTCGCCCTTCGATACATCGCAGAACCTCGATTGCGTCGGTGACCGCTGCTTGCGCTTCTTGCTCCGGGATCTCGCGCCAGTCATCAGGGTACCTCGATGCGACCGCGTAGTCGGCAAGCCGTTCGGCGATGTCGGCCAACTCGGTAAGGGTTGGGTCATGGGTGACGCAACGGGCCAGGATGCGAGGAAGGTCATGCGTACGCTCGATATGGGTGCCGGTGACGACAAGGAAGGCCTTGAGGGCCTTCTCGGCACATTGCTGCGCGTGGAAGCAAGCCGCGTCTGTGATCGGTGGGTCCGCGTCAAGGGCTGCGCGTGCTGCACGCAGGTCGTTGTCGGCCTTCTGCAGCCACCGCTGCGCAGCTTCCGCCGTCGCCTCATCCATAGCAGACGACTCCATTCTCCGCGGCTTCCCTCGCAATCGAGTTGGGCACGTGCCGCTGGCGAGCGAAGTCGGCCGAAGACATCATGAAGAGGTCCATCGAGAAGCTCGGGAAGCGGAAGCGGCGGCGGACCTGTAGCTTGGCCTCCCTGTGGGGCTGGGGACCGTCGTACACGATCAGCAGATCGTAGTCGCTGTCGGACTTGGCATCGCCACGGGCGCGGGAGCCGAACAGGAGGATGCGCGTGGGTTGAACGGTGGAGACGATCGTCTCCACGATCTCACGCAGCACCGAGTCGCGCTCGACCTCATTCTCCACAGGCAAGTCCTCCGCGAAGGATTTCCGTACATGAGTGTACCCTTCGCGCGAGTCGAGGCCCGCAATCGCGACGTGACCCGCTCGCCCCGCTACAGCACGCCTCTCCCGCCGGTCAGCAACCTCCTCATGCCCTCGCCTTGAGGAACACGATGCGGCATGACCAGTCCTCGTCGGCGTGCCGGTCCCACAGTTCGATCAGCGCCCGAACCAGTCCTCCGAAGTTGCCGAGGGGGATCGTGTCGCTGTCCACAAAGACGACGCCCGCGAACGGGGGATCGCCGCTGAACACGAAGGACCAGTCCGAGAGCATCCGGATGTCGTAGGTGACCAGCACCAGTCCGTCGGCGCGCGCAGCTGCAAGGAGCGCATCATCGCTCGCCGAAACGTATGCGCCATCGCGCCACGTATAGATGCTCTCAATCCGGATGTCCGGGCGCTGAGCGCGCATTCGTTCGGCGACGACGGGTGAGACGTTTTCGTCGAGGAGCAGCGCGAGTCTCACGATGCGCTGCTGTCCCCGACGGCCTCGACCTGGATTACCTCCAGTGATGGCGCAGAACCCAGAATCTGCCGATCATCAGTTGAGCCGAGATCCGCAATCGCCTCATCCACCTCGTCCGGGAATGCGGCGTAGTAGTTGAGCGCCGACTGGACCCACGCAAGGCTACGGTGTCCGCCGAAGTACGCTGCAGTCCGTTCGGCATCCATATCGTACTGCTTGGCCAGCTTCACAACCCACCACACCGGCAGGCGCGATCCCTTCATGTACGGCCGACGGCCGTCCGGCGTATCGCGGAACTCCACGTTCGCAAACTCGTTCAGCCGGAGCCACTCCTCGAGCGCCGTAACGATGGTCTCGTTCACGCTGCGCTGTTTCCGGCGCGCGTAACGCCTCACCCGCTCTGCGGTGCTGTCAGGCAGTCTGGCGCTAACCAGTTGGGGCATAGATCGCTCCTACGATATACACTATCAATGACAAAGTGTACTAACAGGTGTAGTGTATCATATTGCGATACGTTCGCGGTTGCCCATATCCTCATCCACTTCCACCCCGAGCCCCGCCCCGTCCGGCACGGGCACGCAGCCGTCCTCGAGCGGCAGGGCCAATCGCACCTCCCATGGCGGCTTGAGCAGGTTGGCATGGAGCGACAGCTCGGTGAACTCGACGGCGTCGGTGACGATCTCCAGCGCCGCGAAGAGGTGAGTCTTCGCGGCGATTTCGAGGCCGAGGCCGAAGCCGGTGCCGAGGACGCACTTGAGGCCCGCGGCCTCGGCGACTGCGGCGATCTTGCGCGCGCCGGTGAAGCCGCCCGCCTTGCCGAGCTTGATGTTCAGTACGTCGGCGGCCTCGTGCCGGACGATGGCCAGCGCGTCCTGCGGCGTGAAGCAGCTCTCATCGGCCTCGATGAGCGTGTCCACCGACCGGCGGACGAGCGCCATGCCCGGAAGGTCATGTACCGCCACGGGCTGCTCCAGAAGCTCCAGATCAACTCCGAAGCGTTCGCAAAGCCGACAGAGGCGTATGGCCTCCTTGGGGCTGTAGCCCTGATTCGCATCGGCGCGGATCGAAACATCGGGCCCCACGGCCTCGCGGATGGCCCGCAACCGGTCGGCATCCGCAGCCGGATCGCTCCCGACCTTCGGCTTGAATGCCCGAACGCCCTGCGCCAGGAGATCCACGCACGCCTTCGCCATGGCATCGGGCAGACCGCCGGCAACCTCGACGGCAACCGGGACCCGGGTCCGCCTTCGGCCGCCCAGGAGCACGCTCACGGGCACGCCCATAACCTTGCCGGCGAGGTCGTGCAGGGCCATATCAATCCCCGACTTGGCGCACCCGTTGCCCCGGTAGTCAATCACACTGTGCAGGTACTCGCGGTCCATGGGGTCCTTGCCGATGAGCTGCCGCCCCATGTAATCGGCCACGGCGAAGCGGACTTGTTCGACGGTTTCGCCGAAGAAGCCGATGTCGGCCTGTGCCTCGCCCCATCCGGTTACGCCCTCGTCGGTCTCGATTCGCACGATGACGTACTCGAGCATGGGCGTCGGGCGGAGCGGCGTAAAGCGGCTGCGCTTGCCCCACTCGATCTTCGTGCCCGCGCCTTCGCCCGGGTAGAGCGGATAGGGAATGTCCAGCCGAACCGGCGTCGCTGTGACGGCTGTGATCTTCATGCTGATGCCCTCCCACACGCCGGAGCGGCTACGAGGTTCACGGAACGAGCGAGCTTCGGCGATAACACGGGCAGATGGTACCCCCGCTGATCAGCGCGGAATGGACACGCCAGCTGGATCGGCCCGCCCGGCGCTGACGGTCAGGCTCCTATCGGATGAAACGAATGCGGCACTCGCCTGCCGTGGCGACGGGATCGAACTCGTGATGATCCGCCGACAGAAGCTCGCCATCAAGGCGCCGCGCGAGAGCGAGGGCAAAGGTGTCGGCAACTGACAGACTGAAGGCGACCTTGAGTCGGCCGGCATCGAGCCAAAGTGTCTCGTCCATGTCCTCGCGCACGGTCAGGCCGATCTCCCGCAGCGCTCGCACGTATCCCAGCGCCGTGGGCGCATCAGTGCGGCGCAGGAAATCGTAGAAGACTTCGTAGAGGTTGATCGCGTGCATGAAGCACGAGACGGACGTGTTGAGCAGCGCCTCATCCACGAAGGCGCCGCCCGACTCCCCGTGGAGATAGGCGATTACCGCCGAAGCGTCCAGTACGACGATCACTCGCGCGCCTCGTGGCGGCTGTCCTCTCTCGCCTTCTCACGGCTCTTCTGGCTCAGGAACTCCTCAGACCCGCCGGGCAGGCCGGCGGCAACACCCAGCAACGACCGCCGCCCATGGGCCTCGGACAATGTCGGCAACGAGGCTGCCAACTGAACGCGGCGTCGCTTTGCCAGGTCACGCACGGCCAACTCGATCACGCCCGTGCGTGTCAGGCCTGTGTCCTGCGCCAGCAGGTCCAGGATATCGTGCGTCTCTGGTCTGAGTCGCACCGCAGCGGGTTTCTTATGAACGGCCATACCGATACCTCCGCGCCCATTGTACGCAGATGTATATCGGTTGTCAATATAATGTATGTTCACCTGCGCGGCGGGCAGTCCGGCTCACCGGGGCTCGACGGCTTCGGCCCGAACCTACCGTCCCTGCCGCATGCTCTCCTGCATGCGCCGCATCTGCCTCTCGATCTGTTGATGCGGGTCTCCCGGGTTCTCGCGCAGGATCCGGTCTATCTCGCCCATCTGCTTCTGCATGCGTCGCGCCGTTTCTGCGTGCCTCTTGCCGGCGGCATCGGCAAAGGCCTTGGCCTCCTCCTTCGACATCGAGGGGCCGCCGGACATCTGCTGCTGCGGAAGCTCCAAGTTGGGTCGGCTGCGCCTGAGCACATCCTCGGGGTCCACCATCATGCTGGGCACGTTCGGGCGCGTGGCCTCAGCCTGACGCTCGGCTCGAACGGTTGCCCAGTAGGCGGCAACGGCGAGGATCAGCACTGCGAGTACGATCAGGAGCGCAGGGAGCGCCGCCGGTGGACGCGCGGCAGTCATTGAGGCATCTCGCACAGCTCATGCGCATGCTCGACGAACGCCGCGAGCAACCGGATCGTCGCCTCGATGTCGTCCACGTGGCATAGCTGCACGGTGGAGTGCATATAGCGCACCGGCGCTCCGACCGTGGTTGCGAGGGACCCCAGGCGAGTGCGCTGCAACGCCGACGCGTTCGTGCCGCCGCCGATGTTGCGTTGATAGGGTATGCCAT
>JBBIQU010000117.1:0-13657 GCA_037442185.1 Chthonomonadales bacterium
CATGATGCCCACTGTATGCAGTGGGCAGCAGTGCCTGCTCGCGACCTGAACATCCCGTTGACGCTGACGAGCGGACAGGCGTTCGGATGGAGTCCGATCGAGGGAGGCAGGTGGATCGGCGCAATCTCGGATACGGCGGTGCTTCTGGAGCCGCGTGCCGATGGGTTTGGCTGGGCAACCTGGCCCGCCGGCCGCTGGTCACTGATCCGCGAGTACTTTGCCCTGGACGTGAACCTCGACGCACTCTACTCGGAGTGGATCTCACGCGACAACGGCTTTGCGAGCCTCGTTGTACGCTTTCGTGGTCTCCGTGTGCTCAGGCAGAGCGCCGAAACGACGCTCTGCGCGTTTGTGTGTTCGTCCTGCAACAACGTTCCGCGGATTACGCGAATGCTGCGGACGCTCACTTACATGGCGGGCCGGCGGATCCCGTGCCCATGGGCTGAGAGTGTGTTCGCCGAACCGAGCTTCAAGGAGATTGGCCAGATCGGCGAGACAGGCCTCAGAGAGGCCGCCTTCGGCTACCGAGCGAGATTCCTTGCCGAGCTGGCTTCGGAGATCGAAGCCCGAGGCGCGGACTACCTTGCCGGCTTGAAATCCGTTGACTGGGACCATGCCCGCAAAGCACTCACGGCTCTGCCCGGTGTTGGGGGTAAGGTTGCCGATTGCGTCGGCCTGTTCGGTCTGGCGCACGACGACGTTGTGCCGGTTGATCGGCACGTAAGGCGCTATGTGATCTCTCGTCTTCGGCCCGATCTGGCCACGAAGAGCCTCACGCCGTGCGTGTACTCGGCACTGGCGTCGGCTTTCCGCGGTATCATGGGTCCATATGCCGGGTGGGCCCAGCAGTACGTCTTCATGGCTGCACGCTCAGGGCGCCAATCCGTTTCCGATCTGGAGGTTGAACCGTGAAGCTCCGATTGTACAACACGCTCTCTCGATCCGTTGAGGACTTCGTGCCGCTCGAACCCGGCAAGGCCGGAATGTACTGCTGCGGACCCACGGTGTACAACTACGCCCACATCGGAAACCTACGAACGTACGTGTTCGAGGACGTGCTGCGCAGGACGCTACGTTTCAACGGCTTCGTTCCCATGCATGTCATGAACATCACCGACGTGGGGCACCTCGAGTCCGACGCTGACGAGGGCGAGGACAAGATGGAGAAGGGCGCGCGGCGTGAAGGACTTGACGTGTGGGAACTGGCGCGCAAGTACGAGGCTGCGTGGTTGGAGGATATGGCTCTTCTCAACATCGAGAGGCCGGAGGTCATATGCAGAGCAACCGATCACGTGCCCGATATGATCAAGCTCGTCGAAAAGCTCCTTGAGCGTGGCTACGCTTATGCCACCGATGATGCGATCTACTTCGACACATCGAAGTTCGGAGACTATGCCAGGCTGGCGCGTCTGGACCTGCGTGGGCTGCAAGCCGGAGCGGGAGGGCGGGTTCAACTGACCGGTGACAAGCGGCACCCCAACGATTTCGCGCTCTGGTTCACCAACCGGCCGCGGCACCTGATGCAGTGGGATAGCCCTTGGGGACGAGGCTATCCGGGTTGGCACATTGAGTGCTCGGCAATGAGCATGAAGTACCTTGGGCCGACGTTTGACATACACTGCGGCGGCGTGGACCACATACCGGTGCATCACACCAATGAGATTGCCCAGAGCGAGGGGGCAACGGGACAGCCGTTTGTCCGCTATTGGCTGCATGGTGAGTGGCTGTTGATCGGATCCGAGAAGATGTCGAAATCCACCGAGAACTTCCTGACCCTGGCGGTCCTTGCGGAGCGTGGATTCGATGCCCTGGCGTACCGCTACCTGTGCCTGCAGGCACACTATAGATCGGAGCTGCGGTTCACGATGGAGGCGCTCGAAGCGGCTCAGCAGGGACTGCGGAAGGTCTATGCAGTGCGACCCGATCGTGAGCCCCTCGGCGATCCATCGGCGTACGCCGACGCGCGAGCGGAAGTGCTTGCCGCCCTCAACGACGATCTGAACGTGCCTCAGGCGACGGGCTTACTGAACCGCTACGGCAGTTATCGCCTTTGGACCGAGTTTGATGCCGTCTTGGGCCTCGATATCGCCAAGCGCGTCGGACAGCAGGATGAGGAGCTTCCCGAGGAAGTGCGCTCCCTCGTCGAGCAGCGCAATGCCGCCCGCAAGCAACGCGACTGGGCCGAGAGCGACCGTCTCAGAGAAGAGCTGATCGAACGCGGCTACGAGGTTGGCGACGGCCCTGCCGGAACTACGGTTCGCCGCAGACCCATCTAGGCGCTCGTCATGTCGCGCGAGCGACCCTGAGCATCTCGGCAATCGCACGGGGTACGGCCGTGGAGGCATCCTCAGCGGCCTCGTATTCGAGGTTCATGAAGCCGCGATAACCGGTCTGCCTGAGGATGGCCGCCAGCCGATCCATGTCGGCCGGTTCGAGTGTGCCGTTGCGTCTGATCTCCGTCTTGATGTGCGTTGATACGGCATAAGGAGCGCACCGGGCCAGGTCCGCGTACGGGTCCGAGGTGTTGAAGTTCCCGGTGTCAAGCTTGACGCCGAGCCACTCTGATTTGACCCGGGATATGACATCCAGAAGACCGTCCGGCTCGGCGACGACGCCGCCGTGGTTCTCAAGGGCGAGCATCACGCCTCTGTCAGCGGCATACTCGATTACTTCCGACAGGCACTCGGCGACCCACCGGCGTCCTCTTGCCTGGGGTATGCCTCGCGGAACCGCGCCGGCAAACACGCGGAGGCATGGCGAACCCAGTTCCGCCGACAGGTCTATCCAGTTGCGAGTCAGGACGAGGTTGGCGTTGCGTTCAGGGCCGGGCGGCAAAGCGAAGGTGTTGCCAATGGCAGTCCCGGCGACCTCAAGTCCGAGCAGGAAACAGCGTCGGGCGAGCCGGCGCATGAGGCGCGGCGTGATCGGGCTGGGAAAGTAGTATGCCGTCAGCTCGACACCGTCACATCCCAGCTCGGCGCAACGGTCGAGGAACGCCTCAAGCGACATCTGCGGCGCGTCACCGGTCAAGTACTGGCGGTAGGAATATGCGCAGCACCCGACTTTGAGGACGGGCTTCCCGGCGCGCGCAATCGGGGACGGCAGGCGGCGTGCGTTCATGCGAGGCTCCTTCCGACTGCGGCCGCTATCGGCCGACAAGAATCCACGAGCGCGATGAAGTCCTCATGGGTGACGGACTGCGCGCCATCCTTGATGGCCTTCTCCGGCTCTGGGTGTACTTCAATCAAGAGACCGTCTGTGCCTGCTGCGATGGCAGCCCGCGACATTGCTCCCACAAGGCTCCATCTGCCCGTGCCCTGACTCGGGTCCACGACGACCGGCAGGTGCGATAGTTCCTTGACGGCTGGGACGGCCGAAAGGTCCAAAGTGTTGCGAGTGTGGGTCTCGAACGTCCGAATGCCTCGCTCGCACAGGATGACATTCTCGTTGCCGCCTGAGACGATGTACTCCGCAGCCTGCAGCCACTCCTCGATCTTGGCCCACATGCCTCGCTTCAGCAACGCAGGCTTGGTGCCCCGTCCGATCTCGCGTAGCAGGTCATAGTTCTGCATGTTCCGTGTGCCGATCTGCAGTATGTCGGCATAGTGAGACACCGTCTCGACGTTGCGAGGATCCATGACTTCGGTGATGACGGCCATGCCCGTCTGATCTGCAACCGCGCGCAGAATGCGCAAACCCTCGACGCCCAGACCTTGGAAAGAGTAGGGGGATGTACAGGGCTTGTATGCTCCTCCGCGCAGGACGGAGAAGCCCAGCGAGCGGATCACCTTGGCTGTTTCGAGGGTCAAATCGTACGATTCCACCGTACACGGCCCAGCCATCATCACAACCGCCGGTCCGCCGATCGTCACTCCTCCGACCTGGATGGTGGTCGGCTCGGGCCTGAACTCGCGGCTGACGAACTTGTACGGCTTGATGATAGCGATCGCCGACTCGACGTAGTCCAGCCTCTCGAGCTGTTCGAGATAACGAGCTTTGTCGGCTTCGGGCACGCCGACCGCGCCGATGACCGTTCGCTCGGTGCCATAGATAGGGTGAACGCCGTAGCCCCACCCAATGATGCGATCCTCAACATCCCGGATCTGATCGGGGGTGGCGTGGGGAGCCATGACGACAATCATGATTGAAGGACCCTCCGCAAGGTATCGAGAAGCCTGGCATTCTGGTCACGTGTCCCAATCGTGACCCGAAGGAACGTCGGCGCGCCGAACGCATCGCCGGCTCGAACGATTACGCCCTGTCGCAGCAGAGCTTCGTAGACTGCCTTGGCGGGCCGCCCCACATCAACCCACACGAAGTTGGCCTGCGTAGGCCAGGGCACGAGACCGTGGCTTCGAAGGCCGTCCGAAAGCTGCTGCCGTCCTTCGATCACCATGGCCCGCGAACGCGCAGCATGGTCGTGGTCTGAGAGCGCAGCCAACGCCGCAGCCTGTGCCAGGTGGTTAACATTGAACGGCTCGCGCACCTGCTCGATGGCTTGCACGATCTCGGGGCGCGCGATCCCGTATCCGATCCTGAGGCCCGCAAGGCCGTACAGCTTGGAGAACGTCCGAAGGACGATCACGTTGGCGCGGTCTCTAACGAGCTGCACGCCATCAGGGTAATCGGCAGCGTCAACGAACTCGAAGTAGGCTTCATCGAGGCACAGAATGCACGTATCCGGCAGGCGGTCAACCAGCCGTTCCACCTCATCGTGCGTTACATAGGAGCCCGTCGGATTGTTGGGATTCGCCACGAATACAACGCGTGTGTCCGGTGTGATGGAGGATGCGATGGCTTCCAGGTCATAGCGCCAATCCCTTAGCGGGACGCTCACGCAATCGGCTTCACCCAGCAGTCCGGCCGCTTCGTAGCGGCTGAAGGTGGGCGCCCCCTGCACGATCCGGTCGCCCTTACCGATGAAGGCCAGTCCAAGGAAGTGGATGATCTCATCGGATCCGTTTCCGAACACGATCTCGTCCTGCCCTACGCCGAGATGCCGGGAGAGGGCGGACCTCAGGTCCGGGCAGCCTCCTTCCGGGTACAGATGCGCAAGGTGGGCATGGGCCCGAATGGCCTCGATGGCTGCCGGCGACGGACCGAGCGCGTTCTCATTCGAGGCCAGTTTCACCACGTCGGTGAGGCCGTATTCGCGCTCGACTTCGGCGATGGGCTTGCCAGGGTGATACGGGCTCAGACGGGCGATGTGCGGCGGTATCGGAGGCGGGGGAACGTGGCGAGGCATAACAGTCCTGTTGTGAAGGAAGTTTCGATAGTTTACCTCAGCGTCGGCACTGGCGGACACGTGTTTGACGCTCGGAAGGCCATGCGCTATACTGCACTTGTGCGGAGAGGTGTCCGAGTGGTCTATGGAACCCGTCTTGAAAACGGGCAGGCGATGAGCCTCGCGGGTTCGAATCCCGCCCTCTCCGCCGGATCTGCAAGCCGGTTCGACGGGTGCGCCGGCGTTCCTCGCTGCACGGGAGATCCCGGATGACACTGATCACCCTTTTCTTCTTCGCGCACCAACCCGACCGACTGCTGCCGTACGACAGACGACCGGCTCCTTCGGCAGACGATCTCGACCGATTGTGGGACCGTTACTTCGATGCCGACCTCAATGAGCAGGTGTTCAGAAAGGTCGCCGAAAAGTGCTACCGGCCCGCCACCACGCTGCTCCGCGACCTGGTGCGCAGCCGCTCAGGCGACAGCAAGCCGCTCAAGGTCGCATTCGGGTTGTCGGGCACTCTGCTCGATCAGATGGAGCGCTACGATCCCGAACTCCTGAGTCTCTTTCAGGACCTGGGCGAGACCGGTCTTGTTGAGTTTACGGGCGAAACCTACTACCATTCTCTAGCGTCCCTGTTCAACGCTGAGCGGCGCGAGTTCGCCGAGCAGGTCGCGATGCACTCCGATCGTGTCGAGCGCCTCTTTGGCCGGCGTCCGACCATGTTCCGTAACACGGAGTGCATGTTCAATGACGGGATCGCCGCCACCGTACAGTCCCTTGGCTTCGAAGGGATCATTACCGAGGGTGTTGACTGGCTCATGGAGGGCTGGCGTTCGCCGGACTTCGTGTACTCTGCGCCGTGCGGTCTGCCCGTCCTGTTGCGCAACTACCGGCTATCGGATGACGTCGGGTACCGCTTCAGCAACAGGGATTGGGAGGGCTGGCCGCTCAGCGCCGATCGGTTCGCGGGTTGGCTTGCCGCGAACACCGACATGAACGTCCTGCTCGCGATGGACTACGAGGCCCTGGGCGAGCATATCTGGGCCGACACAGGCATCTTCGAGTTCCTCAAGCACCTACCGGATGAGATTGCCAAGCACCGACAGTTGGAGTGCGTTACGCCGACCGAGGCGGTACGCCGGCTACCGACTGTTGGTTCGCTCTCGGTGGGGGACTACTCAACCATCTCTTGGGCCGACATGGAGCGTGACACTTCGGCATGGCTCGGTAACGAAATGCAACGATTCTGCTATGAGGAGCTGAAGCGCCTGGAGGAACCGGTCAAAGCATTCGGCTACCCATCGGTTACCGATTGCTGGCGAAGGATGCAGACTTCGGACCATCTGTACTACATGGCGACAAAGTCCATGAGCGATCAGGACGTCCACCGGTATTTCAGCGCGTACGGCAGTGTTTTCGAGGCGTTCGTGCGGCTCCATACGGCAGCCGTTGATCTGAGGTTACAGATCGAGCGTCGCCAATAGGCGCTCCGTTCGGCTGTGGGCGGACGGGACCGACGGCTTGAGGGTTACGCTTCAGAACTCGCGATGGCCTCCGCGATCATCGTGGCGCAGAAGGCTTCGTCGGCATCATTGGGGAGTAGGCCGCTGATGGGCGACTCCGCGAACTCGTAGAACGACCATGTCGCGCGGGGCCATGAGTGCCCTGGCGGAGGTGCGACGGGCGTCTTCAGTGAGCGAGCCAGATCGCCGCGCGGGTCCACGGCGTTCAGCAGGTCGAGCACCTGATTGACCCGACAGAGGTAATAGCCTCCCTCAACAGCGTCGTGGCCGTTCAGCGCGTGGGCGAGTTTGCCTGACTCCTGCAGCAGGCGGTCGCCGAGGGTCATGACTGCAGTGCGCAGACCATCGGGATCGGTTGCGGCCGGAGGCGACGCCTTGGGCGCATCCGAGGCCGGCTTGGCGATGGGCGGCTGCGGTTCAGCGGGAGACTCAGGCTCGTCAACGTTCGAGACGCCCTGAATCAGAGCATCGAACTCGAAGTTGCTGACGCCGCGCCTCAGCCGCTCGCGCAGGGATGACGCCTTATCCTGACGCACGGAGCAAGACCTCCTCGGCAAGAGCCTCGTAGTTCTGAGCACCGGATGCACGCCGATCGAACAGAGCGATGGGCCGGCCCTCCACCTCGGACTCGGACACGCGGACGTTCTTGTAGATGACGGTCTGGAAAACCTTGTCACCGAACCGGTCGCGGATCTCTGCGGCAATGGTGGCGTGGAGGCGCGTGCCGCGCTCGAACATGGTCAGCAGCACACCGAGAAGTTCCACCCGGAATCGGAGGCTCTTCGTCAACGCGACGATCATCTTGTTCAGGGAGTCCATGCCCGCAAAAGCATAGAACTTGGGTTCGGTCGGGATCAACAGGTGGGTTGCGGCAACAATGGCGTTCTGAGTGAGTGTCCCCAGGGACGGTGGGCAGTCAATGAAAACCCAATCGAACTCCTGTCGGCGCGTCAGGTCTTCGATGGCATTCCGCAGCCGATATGCCTTATCGGCATGCGGCATCATCATGGCTTCCGTATGCGCAAGGTCAAGGTGGCCGGGCGCCAGGAACAGTGGCAGACCTTCGATCTGTCGGAGGATTGTTGCCAACGGCACCTCGTCGGGATCGAGGAGCACCGAATGAAGGGCAGTCTCAAGCTCCGGCCACTGGATGCCCAAGCCGACCGTCAGGTTGGCCTGAGGGTCGAGGTCAATCAGCAGCGTGCGCAATCCCCGCTCGGCGATACAGGCCCCGAGGTTCGCAACGGTAGTGGTCTTTGCCACGCCGCCCTTCTGATTGACCACAGCAACGACGTTCACGTTGCGCTGCTCTGCTTCAGGGAAGTGGGCGAGCCTGCGTCAATGAGAATCAGCTTGGAGGCGTCGAGCACAATGAACCCGATGGGGTTGTACATGGTACGTGGTTTGAGCATCACGCGCAGCCCGTTGTTGGCGGGGCGCCCTGCAACCGTGAAGACGCCGTTCCGAACATCATCCAGGAACGCCATGTAGTCGGTGGAGCGGGATTCATCAGCCTGGATGCGCATCTTGGTGAGATCAATGATGGCCTTCCACAGATTAGACGAAGGGTCAAGCGCTCGCTCACGGGGCTTAAGACGGACGAGATCCCCGATGCAGAACGGGTTGGCCCATATGTCTCCGATCGGGCACCAGTCGGTATCCTCCGCCTCGGTCGCGGTGGGCATTCCCAGCGCAATGCCTTCATGGCTAACGCCGATGGGGTACAGCAGGCCGCGAGCCTGGCCATCGGCGCTGAACATCGCCACGGCAAGAAGGGAGCCGTCCTGTGGCCGCTCCGTGGAACTCAGTAGCCGGGTGCCGTCCATCTGTCGCCCGATGACCGCGACAGCGGCGTACGCGACGGGATCGAGGGCCCTGAGCCAGCGACGCGCCTCTTCGAACGCAAGCGCCGGATCTTCGTCGGGGCTCCACTCGAGCACAACGCTTTCGGCGCCTGCTCCCTCGGTGTATGCGACGAGTGACGGCCTGACGCCGCCCGAGCGTATCAACGCTCCGGTCGCGCCGACGTCAAGAAGAGTGAACTCGGTCTCGAATACGAAGTCGGGTGCGGACACAGTCATCCCTGCCCAGCCTGAGGACGCCACAGTGCAGGCATCGCACCCGAGCGGCGTGAGCTGTGCATACCGTGACGATTGTGCCATTGTATAACGCCCGGCAATCGGCTGTCAAGGACGGCCGGCCCGGCGGGCGAATGGTCCGGACAAAACGCGCGGCACTGTGAACTGTCGAGCTTCCGCTTCGTCTGTATACTCAGACGATCGGTTCCGTCAGAATGGTATGGAGGAACTTGGGCAGGGTGGAACGCGTGGCCGATAGCGATGCGGCACTGATATCCCGGTGCAGAGACAACGACAGGGATGCCTTCAACGAGATCGTGTGCCGGTATATGGACCGCGTCATTACATACGTTCGGCGTATGGTGAATAGCCGTGAAGACGCCGAGGATATCGCTCAGGAGACATTCGTCCGCATCTACGCGGGCCTCAGATCATTCCAGAGCAGGTCTTCGCTGAACACCTGGGTGTATCGGATTGCGACGAACCTGTGCATTGACTATCGGCGAAAGAATAACCGACCCGATAGGCAACCGGTTCCCCTGGCCGGTCGCGGTGCGCAGCCGGGCATCGAACAGGTGCGCGCTGACGCGTCGGCTGAGCCGGAGGCGCGTGCCTTGCGCAGCGAGCTCGCACAAGCGCTTGACCGGGCGATAGCGGATCTGCCGGAGCGACTGCGCACTGTCGTGGTGCTCCACGACGTCAACGGACTGGCATACGAAGAGATCGCGGCGATAGTCGGATGCCCTTTGGGAACCGTGAAGTCACGCCTGTTCCATGCTCGCGCGGCGCTGCGGGCGGCTCTGGCTCCCTATCTGCGCGGCGAGGAACCCATCAGGCTGGGGAACGACCGGCGAGGTGTAGAGCAATGAAGTGCACGACAGCCCAGCAGTTGATTTCGCTTGAGATGGATGATCGGCTGTCTGCGCGTGACCTTGTCAAACTCCGTGAGCACGTTCAGGGATGCGCAGCATGCAGCGCATTCGCTTACGACCTCAGGGGACTCGCAGCCGCATCGTCCGAACTTCGTGAGACCCTCGATGCTGATAACTTCCTGTTATCGGTGAACCCGCGCATCGAGACCGGCGCTGGGCGACAATCGCTTCTTGAGCGGCTGCGCTATGCTCCGAGGTCGTTGCGCATGGCCGGACTGGCCATAGGGGCTGCGTGCTGCGTCGCGCTTATCATTGGCGTTCGTGTCCAGGGCATTCGGCGCGACAGGATTGAGCGTGCCACGGTTGCGGAGACCCTGAGAACGGTTGCATCCCAGGATATCGCCCTATCGTTTGGTGGGCCGCTGGATGATCTCGCCGTCGCCAATCTGGCGGCGCTCGGCGCCGAGACGGTCAGGCAGGACGACCGCAGTGAATGATCGCGCCGCGCTCCGGTCTGCCCAAGCGCTTGCGCTGGCCGCGCTCTTTATCTGCGCAGGCCGTGTCGCGATGTGCCAGACCGCTGATCCGGATGACAGCCTTCGGGTTCGCGCCGGACGCGCTCGCGTGGTCCGACTGTTGCGCCTAATGCTGACGCGAGGCGTTCGTACGGGCTACATTGGCGAGCAGACGACGCGTCTGCTCGAAGGTCAGGTGGCCGAATCTCGGCAGATCGTGAAGCATGCGGCTCCAGGGCGCGAGAGGATCGAGTTTCTCGCCCCTCCCCGCATTCGGGGCGAGGTGATCCTCGATCTTGGCGGTAAGCGGCTTCATCTGCGCATGCGGCCCGTGCCCAGGCTGGTGGAGACCAGTGTGCCTCCCGATGCGCAGGTTCGCCCCATTCGGGACTTGCTGGCGGCCGTCCAAACCGATCGCATTGCCTTGCGCCATCTTGGACAGGAACTTGTCGCCGGCCGGACCGCCGAGATCGTTGAAGCAAGGCCTCGAGCTGAGGTTCCCTTCAAACGGCTATGGATAGATCGTGAGACCGGCGTGCGATTGCGGTACGAGACCGTGGACGCATCCGGATCTGTGATCGCAACATCCTACTTCACCCGCATAGACTACTCGCCGCAGTTCGACGCAGACGATTTCAAACGTGAGTCCCTCGTCGCGCGCGCGCCGGCGGGTGCGGCTATGCGGGCCGAAGCGGTAGCCACGTTGGCAGAGGCAGAGGCCAAGGTCGGTTTCCGCCTACGTGAACCGCCGTTGCCCCCGTCGTTTCGCCGCACCGGAATCTGGATCATGGGATCGGACGGTCCGGCCGGCGTGGTGATCTCCTACAGCGATGGCGTCAATATGCTGAGGCTGACACAGCGCAAGATTCCCCCTGCAGTAGCCCGCTTGAGGCGCCGCGCGCCGCAGGAGCCTGTCATCAGGCCCGGTGCCGCGCAATGGCTCGCCGGGGATGTGCTGTTCACTCTTTCGGGATCGGTCCGACGCCCGATCCTGGAGGGCGCCGTAAGGGGACTCCGGTAACGCCTCCCAATGCGACGCCGCTATCGGCGATGGATGGCGGGCTACGCCATCCATCGCCGATCTCTGGGCTCAGTCCAGTCTGATCTCCTTGCCATCCGAGGCGCTCCGGTAGAGCGCGTCCAGAATCCGGATGACGTCGAGCGACTGCTCGGCGGGAACGGGTGACGGCTTGCCCCCGACGATCGCATCCGCGAATGCCATGCACTCGAGCGCGTGAGGTTCGCCGCCCTCCTTGTTCTGCAGCTGCAGGTCGAAGTGCTGTCGCGTCGCATTGTCCGTCTTGAGGATCACGTTCGCCGGCCAGTGAGCTCCTCCCTGATCCCCATAGAGCCACATCTGCATGTCCTCGCCGTGCGTCTTGGGATGGTTCAGCAGCCAGGAGACCTCCAGGACGAGCGTAGCGCCGGTTTCGAACCGAACGAAGGCTGCGGCAAACTCCTCGACGTCCCAAGAAGCGGGTATCGGGCCTCCCCAGTTCGAGAAGGCACCGGGCAGGCCGCGGAGGCGGTCCTGGGTGACGCCGCTGACCGCGACGGGCTTCGGGTGCCCCATCATCCAGAGGGTCAGGTCCAGAATGTGAACACCGATGTCAATGCACGGACCTCCGCCGCTGTGCTTCTTCTCGATGAACGTCGAGCGTGTCGGCGCCCCTGATCGGCGCAGCATCCAGCTTCGGGCATGATAGACCTGCCCGAGGCTACCCGCATCTATCTGGGCCTTCAGCGCACGCGCGGCCCCTTCGAAGCGAAAGTGCTGGGCGGTCATGAGCAGCTTCCCGCTTCGATCGCGGGCGGCGATCATCTGCTCGATTTCGGCGGGCGTCGGCGCCAGCGGTTTCTCGCACAGAACGTGCTTGCCGGCATCCAATGCCGCGATGGCGAGGGGGGCATGGTACATGTTCGGCGTGCAGATATCCACGATCGCCACATCGGGATCGGCAATGAGCGCATACGGATCGTCATAAAGCTTGTGTATGCCCAGTTCCGTTCCCTTGGCGGCGAGGACCTGCGGGTCCACATCCGCCAGCGCGATCACCTCTGTGTGAGGGCTATCGCGCCATCCCGGAAAGTGCGTGTTCGCGATGCCCCGAACACCGATGACACCGACGTTGAGATTGGCAGACAACTTGTTTCTCCTCCAGTTTGTATGGTGAAACGAATGAGCCCTACGCGAGCGCGCGATCAACCTTGTTGACGGCGTGCGCCATTTGTTTCGCATGTTCCGTCGTCATCCGCATGTTGAAGCCGAACCTGAGCGCCCTCCCCAGGATGTCCAGGGTCGCAGGGCACATGTCTGGGGAGTACTCGACCGCGCCTCGATAGGCGGGGTGACTCCATGGGGCGGCAGCGGCATGATGCGAGCTCTTCTCCAGGATCGAGTCCCAGTAGCGGTAGATGTGCCTGTCAGGGAAGCCCTCATTGTGGGCGGTGCCGCATGGGAGCCCTTCGGCGGTCGACGCTTCGGCGAACAACGACGGGGAGACGCCCTCCTTGACAATGATAGCGGCGCTGATCCCGCAATCGCCGTCGGGGTCATCAACGGCCTGCAGGTCATAGGTGGTTGGCGACTCCAGATTGGCCAGAAACGCGGACTTGAGTTCGCGCGTGTGCGTCAGTATGGCGTCGAGTTTGGACAACTGAACACGCGCAATGGCTCCAAGCAGCTCACTTGGCCGATAGCACTGGGCCGAGAAGGGGCGGTCCATCCAGCCCTCAGCGGGGATGCTGTCGCGCATCCACATGGGCAGGGCAGGGTCGGAAGCGAAGCACGCGCGTTCGTGAACGAGGGGATCAGCGGTGAAGACGACCCCGCCCTCGCCGCACGTGATGATCTTGAAGTAGTTAAGGCTCCAAGCGCCCGCGATGCCAAACGTCCCGACAACCCGACCGCGATAGCGTCCTCCGATGCACTGGCAGCAGTCTTCAATCATTACCAAGCCGCGTTCGTCGGCGATGCGCTTCAGCGCATCAATGCGGCACGGAACGCCCTGCATGTGCACCGGGATGATGGCGCGTGTCTGAGGAGTTAGCTTCCGGACGACGTCAGCGGGGTCCAGGCCCAGTGACAGGTCTATTTCGGCGATCACGGGCACTGCGCCGACGGCCACGACAGCGGCAGGCGTGGCGATGTACGTATAGGCAGGGACAATGACCTCGTCGCCCGGACCGATGCCCGCGCCGGCCAGCGCGCATATGAGGGCGCTCGTCCCCGAGTTGACCATCAGGGCATGACGAGTCCCGATCCACTCCGCAGCCTCTTTCTCGAATGCCCGCACTTCGCTTTCGGGATGGAAACGGAAGAGCTTACCGGATCGCAAGACGGCCGCGGCAGCCTCAATCTCGCGATCGTCAATGAGCGAAACTCCGGTACCGCCCCCGGGTCCGCCCGGTAATGGCTTAGGTATAACTCGCGGTCCCC
>JBBIQU010000118.1:0-13464 GCA_037442185.1 Chthonomonadales bacterium
CTGTTGCCGGCCGCGATGGTGAAAACCACACCCGCTTTGGCCATCTCGAGGATCTTCGCCTCGTGTGGCGCGAGCTGCGCGGGAGGCGTATCGCTATCGGCAGGGGCTCCGAGGCTCACGTTGACTGCGTGTACGCCCTTCGTGAACGCCCACTGCAGCCCGTCCGCAATCGCTGTCAGCGTGCCGCCGCCGTCGCCGACCTTCACAGGGAGAATCTTGACGCCTTGATAGGTCACACCTGCAACGCCGATCCCATTGTTCGTGGCTGCTCCAATGATGCCGCTAACATGCGTTCCATGGCCGTCGTTGTCGGTCACATCCGTCGTAGCGCCCGTCCCGCTGCTGTTGTAACCGGGGAGCAGCCGCGGGGCCAGATCGGGGTGGGTGGTCACCGCGCCCGAATCCACGACCGCAACAACGACCGTGTCCGATCCCTTTTCGATATCCCACGCCTGCGGCATGTTCATCAGGGGCAGATGCCACTGCTCGCGGTACCGCGGATCATTCGGAACAGTGTCCAGAAACCTGAAGATCGTGTTCGTGCCCACCCACCGGAAGATCGGATTGGGTTTCAGCGCATTGACGGCACCGAGGGTCTGCTCGGCGGTCGGGGCGGCCCCCGGCGCGGACTTGACCCGAAGCACATAGACATCAGGCATCAGGCACGCCCGCACGAACTCGAGGTTCGCGTCGGTGCCGGCATTCCGGACGGCATTGACGCCAACGCCATCCTGAGCCCAGACAACGACTTCACCCGGCACAAATGCCGGACGATCGGCACCAAAGGCCGGACCGCCAAGCGCCAGCAAGGCGATGCCCGCCGTCAGGAAGACCTGCGCACAGACTCGAAGCCACTTGTTCATGCTTCCAACGCTCCTCTCACGCTAACCGTCTGGCGGGCGCCTACTCGATGGAGCCGGCGCCCACCATGGACAACCCGTGCCGACCCCCGCACTACGGAGGGGGCGGAGGCATATCGGCCGGCGTGAAGCTACGTACCTCGGAATACACATATCGGAAAGTCCGGTCGCCGTCCGCATGATTCCGCGTGATCCAGTTGACCGGTCCCGGCCTGTCATCATCGTTGCGCGCGCCCACGCGCCAGTAGAGGGTCGGCTTAGGCGCGTTCGGCACACGGTTGACGTAGTTGGCGAAGACGGCGTCTCGGAGGAGTACCGGGTTCGTCGTGAGATTCACTGCGCCATCCAGCACCTGCGTGACACCCGTTGCGAGCGGCGCCGTCGAGTACACACGCGGCAGCTGCAGGATCAGCGTCTTGTTCTTGAATGTCCGATCCGTGCTGACCTCGACGACGAACACATCGGCGCCGGTCGTGCTCATCCAGGTCGGATTGAACCGGGTGAGGTCCACGTTGGTGAACATGTTCTCAGGCTGGACCAACTGCGCCTGAGCAATCGGCGTCGTCTGGGCCGACGGGACGGGTGACGTTCCCACGTCCTCTGTTCCGACCTGGTTGTTGCCGCCGCCGGTGCCGCCACCCGTGTTGATGATCGCCAACGGTCGTCGGATCACCGCCGTCAACGCGTAGGTGTAGCTGCGCCCGACGGTGAAGCCTGGAACGGCCCCGGCCTCAGGCGTCACGACCTCGGCCTCGGTTCCGCCGTTTGTGCCGCCCCCGGTACCGGTTCCCGGCAAGGGAGCCCGCAGGAAGCTGCGGTTGCCGTCCCAATAGCTGTACGGTGCAGCGCGGTCAACGTAGCGGGGCTCATACTGCTTCGACGCGATCGGCTCGCCCTGGAAGTTGTAGGGCGCATCCGGAACGCGCCATATCTGGTGTTCCAAGGTTGTGGCGCCCCAGAAGTTGTCACGCCACGTGATGCGTACAACCGGTTCGACGCCTTCAACGTCGGCTTCCGCCGTCACGCCCGTAACGCTGGTGTTCTTGCCGCCCATCACGGCAGCTGCGATCACGACGCCTGCAGCCAGAACGACAAGCACCTTGCCCAGCGAGGCCACAGAGCCTTTCGGCGCGCTCGGTCCGGTCTTGACGCCCTTGATGCCGGCGATGTTCTCGAAAGCCGGCATGGGGAAGACCGCGCGGACTTTGTCCTCAGGCCGAAGACCCAGCGTGCTTTCGATCACCTTGGCCTCGGAGTCCGTCGCGAACACGTTGGTCAACTGGATCTTGCCGACGCGCTGGCCCTGCCGTGTCACGAGCATCTGCAATCCCGGCTGAACGCCGTCACGCGATCCGCGGTTCACGAGGATCAGCAGGCTCGTCTGCGGCCCGACGGTGCTGACGATCGTGCCTTCGGGCAGGTTAGTCGCGAGGATCTTCTTCACCGCGACCACCGCCGCGTTGTCTACCGCCTCTTGGGCCAGCGATTCGTCGTCCGATAGCCCGGGACGCGCTCGCGCCTCGCCCAGCTCCGCCGCGCCGTTGACCAGCTCGGGCGACCCTGGCGCGCGCAGCATCACCTTGAGGCCGGCCACAATCCTTTTCGGGTCCGACTTTACGACCGGACTGACGAAGGACACTTCGCCCGTCACCACTGTCGTCGCCCCGAGGGCCGCGGCGAGCTTCGCCTGCGCCACGTCGTCGTATGGCCGCTTGATGCCCATCGCGTTCGCCTGCTTGTCAACCTCGTCGCGCCTGAGGACCTCAAAGCGGGCCGAGTTTGCGAGTTCGACCGCTACGGCGTCCGTTGCCCGACGCGCCAGCGCTTCGCCAAGAAAGCCCGCCTTATTGACGAAGTCAACGACAATCGCCGTCTGCAAGTTCGTCGCAACCGGCGCTTGCGCGAATGCGGCGTCCGGGCCGATCACCCTGCAGGCCAACGGCGCGACCATCGCCGCCGTAATGACCCAGCTTGCCAACCGGGCGACCCTGCTTTTCCTGATCCGTTTCACTCTGAGAGTTCCTCCCTGGATCACATCTCCCACGGTCGGCGCATTGCGCCGTTGCCGCAGCAAACGTTGCATCTCACTGCACGCGTCTACAACAGTAGACAGCTCGGCGTACCGTCAAACGGCACGTATCCACGACTATGATCGAGACCCCGGGCCGTCGCAGACGCGGCGGCCCGATACGACGTGTTATCGTGTGATCAGAAGCTGCGTCATGGCGCGCACGGACTGCTTGCCGTCCGGAGTTTGCGCCTTGATCTCGACCTGATACGCTCCGGCGGGCATGGTCACGCCCTTTGCATCCCTCTGATCCCACCTGACTTGCTGGCGTCCTGCCGCGCGACCGGCAAGCGCCGGCAATGTGCGGACAGTTGCGCCCGACGCGTTCAGGATGCGAACCGTAACCGCCGCGGTGGCGCTGGTCACGAAGCTGATGTCCGCCCCGGCTCCACGTCCGACCTGTGTCGCACGCGCCTCCGTAATCCGGAGCGCCGCGCGATCCTGCTGGGTCATCTCGATGCGGAACTTACGCTCGGTCACTCCCGCTTCGGCGCGCCACGTATAGCCGCTGCTGGACCGCATGTCCCGCTGAGCCCCGGTCGCAAGGTCAGTCAGGGTCAGGACGACGTTGCGGCTGACGCCGGCAATGTCCGGCCACGTCAGCCCTGCTGTCGCACCATCGCTGGACGCGGTCACCGTGAACTCCCACGTTCGGGCACGGACGGATGCTGCGCGAATGTCAACGCCGTATCCGCCGGCTTTGTCGCCCCACTCCGGATGATCGAAGGTCAGGCGCACGAACC
This sequence comes from Chthonomonadales bacterium, assembly GCA_037442185.1. Classification (GTDB taxonomy): domain Bacteria; phylum Armatimonadota; class Chthonomonadetes; order Chthonomonadales; family CAJBBX01; genus JAAYVH01. Next base: position 3,672 of record JBBIQU010000118.1, read on the forward strand.
GGTCTCCGAACGCGGGCGGCTTCTCAACCTTGAACCCATCGAAGCCGTCGGTGGCTCCCGATGCGACGCCGAACCGGTTGTCGTCGTCCCTGAGGTCGCCGACCGCGACACGGAGGTTCGCCGACCAGCCCTGGCCGCCACGGAGCACCGACCGACTGACGGCAGTCTGCGACGCCCTTCCATAGCGCCCGGCAACGGGATCCAGCCTCAACGTAACGTTGCGATAGGCCCTCACCCAGTAGCCGCGCCACGGCACGAGCTTGTAGTCAAGGATGTAGCTTCCCGACACATAGGTGTAGAGAGCTGAACTGATCGCCCCACTGGCCACGGCTTCACTGAAGGACTTCAGCGCGCCGCCATCCACGACCATCGCCTTGGTCCAGTCGAGGTCGAACAAGAACGGGTTGCCGATAAGGTTCCAGCCGATGTTGAGCGGGATATCGAACGGCCTGGTGGTATCGGCCTTGACACCCTCAGTGCTCAGCGGGATGTTGGTCTTGTACGCCATGAAGTAGCCGCGACCGGCTCTGAAGGACGTCACCAGCGGCTGAGGATAGAACCTGTACTTCTGGAGGTCCCACGTAGCCAGCAGGAACGCGCCGTTGGTCCGATCGGCAGGCGGAATGCTGAGCAGGTCACCCGCGTCAACGCCGCTATAGTCGTACGGCGTGGACATGAGCGTCAGCGCGCCGGCGAACGTGTGGAGCGGCTCCATCTGGAAGTTGACGTTCTTCGTTTCGACGTCGCTCTCGACCTTCGCCTGCCGCGATGCCGGAACGGGCGTGAAGCCCTGCGCAGCGGCGGTGACCGTATACGTCAGCCCTGCAGGCACATCCGCCAGCTTGTAGTTGTACGTGTATCCGCCCGAAGTGACCGCGCCGGTCGTGGTTCCTTCGGCAACCAGGTTGCCTGCAGGATCACGCAGTTCAATCTTGACGCCGGCTTGAGCAACGCCATCGCTTGTGCGCGTCACCAGACCCGATACGGAACCGGGCGGCGTGGTCTCGAGCTTGATTACCGGAACATTGGCGACCTCGTTGCTGTTCACCACAACCGAGACAGGATCGCTAGGCTTATAGCCGGCGGCAGCCGCCACAAGGCCCCAAGCTCCTGGATCGAGTCCGTTGGCCGGATCGTTCGTCTTAGCGAAGCTGTAGGTACCGTTCGCATCGGTCGTCGCCGTCACGGTGGCCGAACCGAGCGTTGCCGTGACCGTCGCGCCCGCGATGGGAAGGTCCGTTGCTGCAGCCAGCACACGACCCGTCGCCCCACCCTGTTCAGCCTTCAGGCGGAAGTCGAAGCCTGTGTAGACCTTGGATGGCTGGACGACCTTGTCTGCGTCGCCTGCCTTTGGCAGCGTGTAGCTTGTCGGCACGCTCTCGCCGAACCCGGGCGCAGCACACGTGACGGTATACGTAGTCTGCGACGGCACGCGGCTGATGGTGTATTCGCCGTTAGCATCGGTAACGCCCGTGAAGGTGGCGTTAGGCGGCAGGGCATCCGTCAGCGTCACCGTCGCCCCGACGACCGGCGTGGTTCCGTCCATGCGCGTAACCTTGCCGGTCACGACCGCAGGCTCCGCCTTCGTCATACGGAAGCTAATGTCATCGCGAGCGCCGCCATGAACCACTACGCCGGTTCGCTTCTGGATCGTGTAGCCCGGCTTGACCGCCGTGATCTCATAGGCGCCCGGCTCCACGCCATTGATGAAGAAGGAGCCGTCTTCGGCAGTGAGCCCGGTATACGCAGTCACGATGGAGCTGCCGCTGGTGCGATTCGCCAACCGGACAAGGGCATTTGCGAGGGGAGCGCCGGCGCCCTCAACATCAAGGACCGTGCCCGTTATCGTACCGGTCCGTGCCCAACATGCGAAGTTGTGCAGGAGCTCGCTTCTTCTGTTCTTGAGAGCGATTGTGTTCTGAGTGTTGGCCGGCGTCCACCAGTCGGGGAACAATCCCTCAAGGCCCATTGGCGCATAGACCAATCGGCTGCCGCTGGTGGTGTCGAGCACGTAATGAACCGCGGTAGCGCCTCCGCCGTACGTCAATACGGGCACTGCGCCGCTCAACGAGTTCACCGCATCCGGATAGAAGTTGCCCGGACACGCAAGTGTGCGTGGATTGTTGATGTCGCTTCCGGCTGCCACGTAGTTCGTTGCAGCCGAGATCGGGTGGAAGTTGCCAGGCGGCTCCGGTGGACCCGGGTACAGGTGCTGCGAGGACAGGAACGTCCCGGGGATATTCACCCACGGATCGTGCGAGATCGGGTTGTACGCGCCGGCTCCGGTCAGAGCATACTCCGACGAGATTCCGAAGAAAATCCCGAACCCGCCGCCGCCGATGCGGAAGAACGTCCCACCCGCATCGTCCCGAACGAACTGCGCCTTCAGCACGTTGCTCAGGAAACCGTTGGCTGCCGCTCCGTCAAGCGTGAGCGCCCATGCGATGTCCTGCCCATTGACCAGAAGCCGTCCGCCGGCGTTGACGAAAGCCGTCAGCTGCGTCTGGGTGGCGAGATCGGTCAGCGTTCCGGGACCGGCGAACACGTTGCCCGTATAGGGTGCGTGCCAGATCACACAGCGCGGCGCCACCGTCACAACTCGTGGCGTGGTCTCGTTGTTGATGACGTCGGGCGGCTGCTGCGCCGAGTGCGGCAGATACTGAGCAAGGACGGCATCCGGCACTGGTCCGCGGCACAGCGTACGCCAGATGTCGTACTGCTGCGTCATCGGCGCGTCAACGCCGTCAACAACGGTTCCGTCGTACAGGCTGGAGTCCGAGCCACGGGCTGTGAACGGGTCACGCGGATCGAATGCCGCATAGGACTTCACGCCAAGCGCATTCAGGACATTGACCAAGCTGCCGATCGTTGTGTTGTTCTGGTACGTGCGGGGCAGCAGGTTGACGTCAATGTCTGTCATCCAGCTTTCCGTTCCCCAGAACGTATGGCGAACGTTGACGAGCGCGGCCTCACCGAATCGCGAACTGAAGAACTTCTGACCGGCGGCATAGTCGCTCACGAAGAGGATGCCCCGACCTGCCTGGAAGGCCTGGGTCGAGAAGCCCCAAACGTTGTCGTATATCTTCCAGTTGATCTTCTCGCCCCAGAAGGGATCCACCGCATTGTCGTACACGATGACGTCTATGTGGTAGTCGCTCGGCACGCTTGGCGTTGTCCAGGTCGCAGTGTAGGTGCCGACGCCGGTGACGGGATCGCGCGACACGAAGTTCAGTTTGAGCCATGACGGATCCGGAGCGTTGACTTCGCCCGAAAAGGCCCAGAAATCGGCTTGACTGGCGACGTAACGCGGATTCGCGTACGTGTTCACTCGCGGGTCGGATGGGTCTGAGCCTATGAAGACGCGCTGTTGCTCATACTCGATAGGAACGCTGAGCGCTATGTTGTTCTGGTCGAGGTTCAGCCCGGCGCCCACGTAGACCTTGTGCTCGACGCCGTCAGCCGACTGATACTTGCTGTTGGGGTTCTTGATCTGCAGCCACACATCACGAACGCCCGTCTCGAGGTCAACGACCTTGACGGTGAACCGAACGGAGCTTCCGGGCGTTGCGAGCCTGGGCTCAACGTTCACCACCTCGCCGGAGGTCTCGTCGAAGCGGACCAGCGTCGGCGCGTTCAGGTCCATCAGCGACGATGAGAAGATGTCCGTCGGCGTGGCCGCCGTCGGATTGGCCGGCTGCGAGACCTGATTTACCGGATCGTACGCAGTCCGGTTCGACTGGAAGACGACCCGATACGTCCCGATGAACTGGGGCCAGACCGGGCCGAGGTCATCGTAGATGTGTCCCGGATCGCCGGTCGGCAGTTTGAATGCAGCGTTCGCCACCGTCTCGGGGGTCGTTACCGTTGCGTAGCCGTCCGGATGAGTCCCGATGGTGACCTTCAGCCAGTAGATATCATGGCTGCCGTTCGAACTGATGGCATCGGCATTGCCGTCATTGGCGGTATCCACCCTGGTGGAAGAGAATGCCAAGAGCTGCTGGCCGTTCACGAAGCCGTTGGTATCCAGCTTGTTCGTGCTCCATGAAGGCATGATGTTCGACGACCGTGATCCGCCGACGCCGAAGTTGGTGATCTGAACGGCCGGAACCGCCGGACGGTCAGCCGGTATCACCCAGATGTCTCGTGTGGCCTTCGTCGCCGTACCATCGCTATTGGAGCGATTGCTGTCGAACGCGATGACGGCCTTGAGCTGCGACGTGCCGACGGCCGGACTGACCGTCGGATTCCGATCGTCCGAGATACCCCCGGTGACTTGCTGGACCCTGCGGCTCTGCGTGTCCACCGCATAGAGCTTGAAGGGACCGGAGGCGCTGGTGCGACCGGCGAACAGGACGGGGATGTTGGTGTCCGCCCAGACTCCGTACTGCGGACCGCTCAGCGCAACGAAGTTGAACCCCTCGGCGTTGTTCTTGACCAGCGACTTTGTCGTCCGCGTGCTCAGATCGAGTTCCACGAGATCAACCGAACCGGTCGCCGTTGTCTCAACGTAGACCAGCTTGTTGCCGGCGGCGTTAACGGCGGGATCGGTCTGTCCGCTTGCCTCGCCCAGTTTGCCGGGCGACAGCGGTCCGGTAATGGCCGTCACACTCGAACCGGTCGGCGTCATCCTATAGATATGCGGCAGCGTGCCGGCGGTCGTCCCGCTCAGGTTGCTTCTGTTGGACTGGAAGTAGACGCTGTTCTCGTCCTGCGTCCAGAAGGGCGCTGCATCGGTGACGAGCGGCGTGTTGGGGGTGATGTCAACGGTTGCCTTGGTGGTCTCGGCGCGCGTCTGCTTGACGGGCTTCGCTGTGACCTCGCGCGGCATGGGGGCGTTGATGCCAACGAACGGCTTGCCTCGAGGAGGTCGCGGACCGCTCGACACTCCAGTTCCCTGCGCGAAGGCGCCGGTTGTGCAGGTTGTGGCGAGCAGTAGGGAGACCAGTGTGATGGAGCAGAGGTGGTTTAGTCTCACTCGTTTCAAGACGGGTCTTACCTCCTAGCTAGAGAGCACGCTCACAGTCGTGGCACGCCTCTATGGCCTTGGCGAACCGAACGTATTCCAAGCAGCGCCATGCCCTGCCGAGCGGATTATAGCACAAGCACCTTGCGTGTGCAACAACGGTTTTTGAGTTCGCTCCACGATGTCCGGTTACGGCGCTCCACGGGCACGACGGCGACATCATTGGGTACGGTTCCGGATGACCGCTTCCACCTGCGATTCGAGCTCCCGAAGCGACCCGCTGTTCGATATGACGTGGTCCGCTCGAGATGCCTTGGCTTCAAGCGGCATCTGAGCTTTGATCCGCGCCCGGGCCGCCGCCTCGTCCAGTCCGTCACGATCCCGCATGCGGCTGATTTGCTCCTCCTCGGATGCGACAACCACGATCACTTCGTCAAACCAGCCTTCCATCCCCGCTTCGAAAAGCAATGGCACTTCAACTACAACAACCTCCGGCGGAGTTTCGAGGTTTCGAAGGCGGGCAACGGCCCGGCGCAGTTCGGCTTTGACCCTGGGATGCACAATCCTCTCGAGCTTGCGGCGCGCCTCAGGGTCGCTGAAGACGAGGGTCGCCAGAGCGGCGCGGTCGAGCGCTCCGTCGCGGACATACAGATCACCCAACTCCTCGCCGATCCGACGAACAAGGGGCTTGCCGGGTGCCGTCAGCCTGTGCGCCACGGCGTCGGCGCTCAGGACCGTTGCGCCCCTCATGGCGAAGAGGCGCGCGACCAACGACTTTCCGGTCGCAACGCCTCCCGTAAGTCCGATCAGCCGCATCCGAAGGCGATCCGCTGCAGCGCCCGGAAGGTCAGGATTCGGCGTCCTCCTTGGCCCGGATGGCGTCGCCGATCGTGAACCGCGGCTCGTCTCGCTCCTGTCGGGCATGATAGTCATCCATGGCCCGACGCTCGCGCCGAACTTCCTCCTCCTGCCGCGCCTGCCGAAGCGACAGCGTCATCTTGCGCTCTTCCGGACGCAGGTCAATGATCTTGACCTCGACGTCCATGCCCTGATGGATCAGGTCGCCTGCCTTGACCCCGCGCCTCGAGCTCATCTCAGAGTTCGGAATGATGCCCTCGATGCCGCCCTCGACCTGCACGAATGCGCCGAACGGGACAATCCGCGTGACCTGACCGTGGATCGTGTCGCCGATGCGATACATCTTCTCGATCTCACGCCACGGATCGGGCAGAATCTGGCGCCGGCCAAGGCTAACGCGCCCCTGGCTGAGGTCCATCTTGAGGATGACAACCTGGATCAACTGCCCCTCCTTCAGGACCTCCTGAGGATGGTTGATGCGGGTCCACGCCATCTCCGAAATGTGGAGAAGCCCGTCAATCCCGCCAAGATCCACGAACGCGCCGTAGTTGGTCAGACGCCGCACGGTGCCCGATCGGATCTGCCCGACCTGAAGGCTGGCAACCGTGTCCTGCTTCTTGTGCTGGCGCTCCTCTTCGGCGGCAAGCTTGTTGGACAGGACCACCTTGCGCCGCTCCTTGTCCACCTCGATCACCTTGAGCGGGATGGACTGGCCCACAAACCGGTCCAGGTTGGTCTTGAGCGAGCCGTTGCCTACGTGCGAAGCCGGAACAAAGCCGCGAATCCCCAGGTCCACCACGAGTCCGCCCTTGACGCGGTCCGTTACCATCGCCTGGATGATCTTCCCGGTCTCCTTGGCCTCGAGCACGCGCTCCCATGCCTTCTCGAAGTCCGCGCGCTTCTTGCTGAGGATCAGTCGTCCGTCGGCGCTCTCCGCCTCCATGACATAAACGTCTATCTGCTCTCCCACGGACACCAGGTCCTCGGCCTGGGCCGACACGTCCTTGGAGAGCTCGTTCAGTCGAATGATGCCTTCCGACTTCGCGCCGACATCTACGAGCACACCTTCGCGGTCAATGTGGACCACCACCCCCTTGACAACCTCTCCCTCGGCCAGATTTGGGAAGCTGCTCTCGTACTCCTGGGCCGTCTGAGCCAGGGCGCGCTCGCCCTCGACGGGCGGCTGCGTCGCGGCTACGGGGGTCGGAGGCAGAGTCGGCGCGGCAACGGAAACCTCGGGCACGGGGCTCGCTGCCGCTTCGGTCGCCTCCGTCTGCACCACAGCCGGAGGCGCTTCGACCGCTTCATCGGCAGGTTCGGCCTCGGCCGCAGGCGCGGAAACCTCGTCGGCGACGATGGCTTCCGGCACAGACGCCGTTTCGTCGGCCATGACCGGCTCGACGATTGCCGGTGTCTCCACGACCGTCGGCTCGACGGCAACGACCTCGGTCGGCGTCGGCTCGGCGTTCGTGTCGGCGGCCGCTGCCGTCGTCACCTCCTCAGATGTCTCGTCACGGCGCTCGTCCAGATTCTCCTCTGACATGTCCACATCTCCTCTCGTGGCGCGTCGCGGTCGCTGCCGACACGCCGCATCACAGTCATGGCGGGTCTTCTGAATACCCCAAAAAGTCCATGCGCCCGCTAACGGACCCGCCCGATAGCGCATCGCCGGGATTATAGTTTAGACGCTAGCGCGCCCGATTCCTTCTTTTTTCCCGCAAGTCGCGGGACTGCTATGTCGGCATGTTTGAGCGGCCCAGTCAACCCAACGGCGACATGTCCGCCCAGTTCGGGCCCGCTTTGGCGTCCGCTCTCAGCGGCACGCTGAGCGCACATGCGCCCTCCATCAGCTCCCGGACGCGCGCGGCGGCTTCCCCGGTTCTGTCCGCGGGCGCCTCAAGCAGCAGCTCGTCGTGAACCTGCAGAAGCAGTCTCCAGGGACGGGCGTTGTCGCGAATGTCATGGGCGACGGATATCATGGCGAGCTTCATGAGGTCCGCCGCCGTGCCCTGAATGGGCATGTTCACCGCCGCGCGCTCCGCCCCAAGGCGCACATTCCTGTTGGAACTCCGGAGTTCGGGCAGGTAGCGGCGGCGTCCGAACAGCGTCTCCACATACCCGTTCTGCCTGGCCTGATCGAGGACTTCGTGCGTCCACGCCTTCACCCCGGGGAACTGCCGGAAGTACCGGTCAATGAACTCGCGGGCCTCACCCATCGGAGTGCCCAGCGTCTGCGAAAGTCCGAAGTCGCTCTGGCCATAAATGACCGCGAAGTTCACCGTCTTGGCTCGCCTTCGCATGTCGGTCGTCACATCCTCGGGTCCAACGCCGAACAGGCGCTGCGCCGTGGCTGAATGGATGTCTTCGTTCGCCTCGAATGCGCGCCTGAGCTCCGGATCCTGCGTGAAATGGGCAAAGACCCGCAGCTCGATCTGAGAATAGTCGCAGGATATCAGCGCCATGCCGTCGGGCGCAACGAAGGCGCGCCTCACGATACGGCCCGCGTCCGACCTAACCGGTATGTTCTGCAGGTTCGGATCGCTGGATGCCAACCGGCCCGTCGTGGTGACCGTTTGATGCAGCGTGGTGTGCACCCTGCCCGTTCGAGGGTCCACGAGCTTCGGCAGAGCGTCAACGTATGTGCTCTTGAGCTTGGTGACCTCGCGGTACTCGAGGATGAGGCGCGCGATTTCGTGTTCGTGGGCGAGCGTCTCGAGGTGTGCGGCAGCCGTCGAGAGCCCCGTCTTGGTCCGCTTGCCCGACGGCAGCTCCAGCTTCTCGAACAGGATGCGTTGGAGTTGCTGTGTCGAGCCTATGGCGAACTTCTCGCCGGCGAGGGTGTGGATCGCTTCCGTCAGTTCGGCAATGCTCGCGGCCATCTCGGCCGAGAACGCCGCAAGCCCCCGGCGATCCACCTGAATGCCCTGCGCCTCAACCGAAGCAAGCGCCGACACGAGCGGCATCTCGATGGTGCGCATAACATTGTTAAGGCCATCGCGCTGAAGGCGTGCCTCGAGGACCGGCCAGAGTCGCCCGATCCGATCGGCAGCCCTGCACGCAAGCTGAGCGTTCGCGAGCGAGCCGCCCCTGCCGTCGTCGCCCAGATGCTTGGTCGCCAGATCGTCGAGACCGAGGGCGCTGTGACCTGGGTTCAGCAGATAGCCCGCCACCATCGTGTCGAACTCGTAATCCGGGCGCTCCAAACGGTGACGCCGCAGGACGTGGATCAGGTTCTTGACATCGTGGCCGATCCTGCGCATGCCGGGCTCGGTAAGGAGCGGCGCAAGCGCGGTCGGCTCAGCCGAGTAGACGTCGCCGTCATCGGACGCGCCCGCAAGCAGCCCGGTTTCGGCGGCCGTCGTCAATCTAATGTAATAGGCGCGGGAGCCGCCGGTCGCGAACGCGACGCCACGCCACCGGCGCGGTCCTGAAGGCACATCCGCCATGTCGAGCCATATTGCCGCCCAGCCGGCCTCTCGCGCGGCCTGAATCGCGGCGGCCAGATCGGCGTCTGAGAGGATCTCGACGTACTCTGCATCCGCGGCCGTTTCCGCAACAGGCTTCGGCTTCGGCACGGCCTCGGCGGCGCGCTCGGCACTCGGCAGACGCTGAGCCAGCCCGCGAAACTCCAGATCGGCGAAAACGCGCCGGACGGCTTCCCAGGTCGCCTCAGTGGGCACATAGCGCCGGATCGGGCGAGCGACGGGAGCGTCGGTCCGGATGGTAGTGAGTGTCCGCGCCAGTCTGGCCGTGGATCGAGCGGCCCGGAGCGCTTCCTTCACTTTGCGATCCGTGGCGGTGCGTTCGGGCAGGCCGTCGGCGCCCTCCAGAATGGCTTCCAGCGTACCGTACTCACGCAGGAGTCGGGCAGCTGTTACCGCTCCCACTCCGGGCACGCCCGGAACATTGTCCGACTTATCGCCGACGAGAGCTTTGAAGTCCGCGACCTGATCCGGTCCTATGCCGTACTTC
>JBBIQU010000119.1:0-9581 GCA_037442185.1 Chthonomonadales bacterium
CCCGGGTCGGCGAGAGCCTCTCGTGCGCGCGCCTCGGACCGCGCGCGCTCATAGGCCGCGACCGTGTCGGGGTGGGGTTCCGTTCCGAGCTCCCTGCGCAGAAGCAGACGCAGATCACGGTACGCGATGATCGCAGACGCAAAGTCGCCCGCCGCCGCAAGGCTCTCAATGAGCGCCCGATGGGCATGCTCGCGGTAGGGATCCACGCCGATCACGAGCCTGAGCCGTTCCGCTGCCGTCGCAGGGGATCCGCGCAGCCGATCACGCTCCGCCAGCGCTTCGAGGGCATTCAGGTATGCCTGCTCGCGAGCGTTCCGTTCCTGGATCGCCCGGTCCTCATCACATCCCTCGAGCAGCGGACCGGAGTATGCGCCCACAGCGGTCTCGAGCGCCCCCGGGCTCCCGTCGGCGATAGCTTCGTCGAAACTGAGAACATCGGCCTCGCGTGGGGCAATGTCGAGACTCAGAGTCCGAGGGGACGGAGACACGATCCTTGCCGAGAGCGGACCGAGCGCGCGCCTCAGATCGGCCAGGCTCTGGCGCAGGCTCGCCGACGCATTCTGCGGCGCCGCGTCCGGCCAGAGAGCGCCCATGAGCCATTCCCGGCTCACCTCGCGACGCCCCCTGATCGTCAGCAATGCCAGAAGCCACATGCCCTTCCGCGATCGCAGCTGCGCCACGGGCGCGCCGTTGACCTCAACCTTGGGCGGACCGAACAACGCAATCCGCAACTTGTGTTCGCTCTCTACGCGCCGAGAATCGGTGTCCATGCGATGCTGTCAGCCTATATACGAGCGAGAGGGCGAAACGGTTGACACCCGTTTGGCGCACGACAGCCGCAGAGTCGCCGTGATCGGGCCATGCCGCACTTCGTCACGCAACCCGCGCCCGCGTGTCACGGCGACGTCACATGCCCGGATGCAGACTGGTTGCAGCTCGGGAGGCGTTCGTCCATTGCAGGAACACAACGGGCAGTGACCGCGCCGACCGAGCCAATCTCAACAGGAGGACCTCAGAATGAGGCATCACACCGACCGGGCCGCCTTCACGCTCATCGAGCTGCTGGTGGTCATCGCGATCATCGCGATCCTGGCCGCAATCCTATTCCCGGTGTTTGCCCAGGCACGCGAGAAGGCGCGCCAGACTTCCTGCGTCTCCAACGAGAAGCAAGTCGCAACGGCCATCCTAATGTATGCGCAGGACTACGACGAGCTGTTTCCGCTGGCGATCCCCCAGAATCGCATCTTCTGGTATGGGACGCCTGCCGACGTGACCGCGACGAATCCGGAAAGCATGGCGAGGCGCATGAGCTACTTCACCAACGCCACCCAGCCGTACGTGAGGAACTGGGGTGTCTATTCGTGCCCATCGGCGACATCATCCAATCCGTTCGGCCTCCAAACGCCCGTAAGCATCGCAATCGCCTACAACGGGTACCTGCACCGGTGGCCCATGGCCGGAATGGTCCCGCCGGCAAGGGTGATCATGGCATGGGAAGGCCACGGCAAGCAGACCTTCGTGGGCGCCTCCATCCCGAGTCCGATTCCCTGGATGAGATCGGGCGGGCCCGTGGCCGGCGGCCCCGAGTGGCTTTTCAAGGAGGAGTACCCATGCGACGCATGTGACGACTGCACGGTGAACATGTTCGACACGCGCTCGATCACGGCGACGCACTGGGTCCACACGTCGGGAAGCAACGTTGTGCGGGGCGACGGGCATGTCAAGTACGTGCGGCATCCCGGCGGCGAGTCCCCGTGGGCTGCCACCGACGCCAACGGCGTGCCGACCAGCCTGTGGATCAACTCCTGTGGTGCGGCTTGGTTCCACAGACCGACGGTGCAGTGAACGATGAAGACACGGATCATCCTCGCGGTCCTGGGCATCGCCCTGTCGCTCGGGATCGGCGGCTGCAAGAGAGAGGGCGAGATCGTCACCCCTGCTTCCGAGGCTCCCAAAGGCGCGCTCCAGGGCGGCATCCATCGCGTTGACGCCTCCGGCAATGACCGCCGCCAACCCGAGCAGACCCCGATTTCGCCGGGTCAGCAGCGGATGGCTCTGGACTGACCGAAAGTCGGTTGCACGGATGAACTCGGTCGGTGAACGGTCAGAACAACGATCGGGACCAGACGCCGGCGTGACACCCTCCGTCACGCCGGCGTCACGCCGAAGGGCGTCCGCATTTCGGACTCCAATGACAGGCCAAGTGCGAGACTGCATGGCATCAAGGGCCCGCAACCACTCAGAAGTGATGCGGGCCGCAAGGAGGAACGCCATGCAGCCAAGATCGTCAGCAACCGCCCAAGTGAGGGTCTCCGATTCCCTCCGTGTGAGGAGCGCGGTCGCGCTATCCGCTCTGCTCGCCATCGCCTGCGCCACACATGCAATGGGCGCGCTGCAGCGGCCGCAACGGGTGAACCGCGTTGAGACCGCATTCCGTGACGTCACGATCCTGAAGGGGCACACGTCCCTCATGCCGCCCGTTCGTGCGGCAGGGGGCATGCTCCTTACCTACTCGTTCAAGGCCGATTACGCCGCCGCCGTCCGAACCCTCGGCGACGACCTCGAAAAGCACGGATGGCAGCGAGCCGACGCCGCCCCTGGTTCCGGCAAGGCACGCTTTACGTGCGGGGCGCGCAGCCTTACTGTACTGTGCGCCAAGACCTCAATCGAACGATGCCCGAGCACGGGGCGATCATGGCAGCGCACAACGTGGCCACGCACCAAGCGCGCCCAGGCGTCGGCGACGACACCTGATCCGGCTAGCGGCTGGATCACCGTCGAGTGCGTGCTGGCCGAGCCTCAGCCGGCTGCCGCCCGATGCTTCGGCAACGTCAAGACCTGACCGCTTTCCTCCAACGGTCCCCTCGGCGGCGACATCAACGCAGCTGTCGCGATTACCGCCCTCGCCGAGGGGGCCGTTCTTTTCAGTGGAGCGCGGCCGTGTCGGACGCCAAGCCCCTTACAGGCTCACCAGCCAGATGTTGCGGAACTCCACGGGGTCATGGTCGCCTTGGAGAATGATGGGCCCCTTGTCCGCCTCACCCTTGAACTGGCCGTACTGGATGCCCGTAGGTCCTGCGAACTCCTCGTTGTTGTGGATCAGGATGCCGTTCTGGAATACGGTCGCGCGGGCTTTCTCGACAACCTGCCCCTCGGCGTTCAGCCTCGGCGCGCGAAAGATGATGTCGAAGCTCTGCCACTCTCCGGCTTTCTTGCAGGCGTTGGCCTTTGCGGGCTTCTGACTGTAGAACGAGCCGCATCCGTGGGCCTCGGGCTCCGCACCATACGAGTCCATGATCTGGATCTCGTAGCGCCCCTGCATGCCCACGCCGGCATTGCCGTGGCCGCGGGTCTTGCCGGTTTCGTCCACCGTGGGCCGGAACTCCACATGGAGATAGCAGTCGCCGAACTCGGCCTTGGTGGATATGTCGCCGTGGACCGGAGTCATGGCGTTCCCTGCGAGCTTCCAGTCCGATGGTCCGCTTCCGTCGCGCTTCATCCAATGCGCGGCAATGTCATCGGCCTTGCCGGAAAAGAGAACCGTCGCCCCTTGCGGGGGAGCGGCGCTAATCCCAATCGCGACGGGCGGTCTGGCATCCTGCACTCCGGCAAGGCTGCAAGATGCACCGTATGCAGCTAGTGCCGCGACGAGGGCTGCTGCCGACAGCTTCATGGAGGTGATGGGTCGCACAAGTTCCTCCTATTGTGTAAGCCGTGCCGCGAGGCCGGCTCGGATTGCTCGGGCCCAGCCGGCTACCGGGGCGATGGCCCGGGCTTCCCGTCGAGCACGGCGACGGCATCCTGCATGTGCAGCCGCCATGCCCCGTTCTCTACCCTGGCCTCCAGCCGCGCCTTCGGGCTGCTCGGGTCAATGATCTGCACGCGTGTGGCGCTGATCTGCCTGTACTTCAGCTTCTCGGGCCGGATGTCCTTGTTGGGCATGATGCCCTTGGATCCGCCCCCTTTGGATTCGGGCAACTTCTCCATGATGCGAATGACGTCAGTCAGCAGCGCGCGGCCCGACCGCGCGATTCTCGCTCTTTGCGCGGGCGTGAGCGACCTTGTGGAGTTGTCGGTCGGCACACCGTGCTTCCGGAAGACGCGCTCAACATCGGACATAACGCTCGAGAACGGACTCGTCCCGGTCGCCTTCTTCGGCGGGCGCGGCTTCTTCGGATGCTCGCCGACGATCCCGTCGCCTATGGCGTCACCCATGGGGTCCTGCGGCTGTGAGCCCATCGCGTCGCCGAGCGCGTCCGCCATACCCTCCACAGCGCCCGTCATCGCGTCTGCCATCGCTCCGGTCATGCCGAGCATGGCGCCGAACACAACCCCCATACCGGCAGCGGTCTCGTTGGTGAGGAGCGGCGGAAGCTCTGCCGGGCTCTTGACGGTCACCAACTTGCGAACGAGCTTGCGCGCTTCACCTACCGGCGACGCCGACACGGATGCTCCGATCAGAAGCGCCGCCATCGGAGCCGCCAGGCGCATAGGGTACGTCCATCTAACCTTGCCCATGCGTACTCTCCTTCGAACATGCCGCGCGCTCAGGCCGATGCTTGCAGCGCGCGCCGTTCCGTGCTCTCGGGTCTGAAATCTGCAATCTCAGATCTCAAATCGAGAAACCGGTGTCTCTGATCGCGGATCCCGGTCCTCAACTACCGTTCTCCATGGCCTGACTCAGGTCCGCGATGAGGTCATCTACGTGCTCGATCCCCACGCTGATCCTGATGAGGTCCTCGGTGATTCCCATGGCGCGGCGCGCATGCTCAACGACCGAGACGTGGGTCATAGACCACGGATGTTCTATGAGCGACTCGACGCCTCCCAGAGACTCGGCCAACGTGAACAGCCGCACGCGGCTCAACAGCCCAACCGCCGCATCGCCTCCGCCGCGCATTCGGAACGAAAATGTGCCGCCGATGCCGCGCATCTGCCGCATGGCAAGCTCACGCTGGGGATGGCGCTCGAGCAACGGATGCAGGACTTCGGACACTTCGGGTCGGGTCTCCAGCCATCGGGCAATGGCCAGGGCGTTGGCATTGTGGGCTTCCATGCGGACCGGCAGGGTCTTGATGCCGCGCAGAACGAGGAAGCAATCGAAGGGCGAAAGCGCGGTGCCCATGGCGTTCTGAAGGAACTTGATGCGCACGGCCAGAGCCTCGTCTCGAACGATCAGCGCGCCGGCGATCACGTCGGAGTGCCCGTTGATGTACTTGGTCATCGAATGGAGCGAGATGGAGATGCCGAGGTCCAGAGGCCGCTGATTGTACGGCGATGCGAACGTGTTGTCGGTAAGTGTGGGTATCCCGTGCTGCCGGGCGATTGCCGCTATTGCGCTGAGGTCCTGCAGGTTCATGAGGGGATTGGTCGGCGTCTCGGTCCAGATGAGGCGCGTTGACGGCTCTATCGCGCCTCGAAGCGCATCGAGGTCGCGCAGGTTCACGAACGTCACTCGGATGCCCTGCCTGGCGCTTACAGTCGTCAGGTATCGGTAGGTGCCGCCGTAGAGGTCGTCATGCACAATGACGTGGTCGCCCGAATCCAGCAGGGCGAGGGCGGTGGCAATGGCAGCCATCCCGGACGAGAACGCGAACGCATGGGTACCGCCTTCTAGCGCCGCGAGACACTCCTCGAGCGCCCTTCTTGTGGGATTGCCGCTCCGCGTGTAGTCGAACTCGCCCGGCTTTCCGACCTCAGGAAAGGCAAATGTCGAGGTCTGGTATATCGGCGGCATCACTGCGCCGTATGTCGGGTCCGGCGGCTGACCGGCGTGTATTGCTAGCGTCTCAAAGCGCATCGAGGCTCTCCAAGTGTGAGGTTCGGCCATTGTACCAGTACGCTCTACGGGTATGAGCGCGCGGATGTTCGTGGCATCGAGATCCGATGCCCGTCACTCAGTTGGTGAACGAGCCACACAGACGTTAACTCGTCCACCTGGCCCTCAGGCAACCCGCCTGCTTGGGATTGATTCATCCGGCCCAGAGCGAATGTTCTCTCAGACCAGCGATGGATCGTCAGGCCACCCGAACCGGTTCAGGATCGAACGGGTGATCTACGCAGAACCACCATGGACCGCGGCGGCAAGCCGATGCGAAGGCGCGGGCCTGTACTGAGCGTCGTAGCGCTATCCGATGGTATGCGCAGCGCGATGCTCGCCGATTTCCAGCCGCCGATCTCCAGCGTACAAGACACAGGGGCGTCCACGAAGCTCTGGATGACTGCGGTGTCGGCGCCGAACAGGAACAGAGCAACGCCGTATGGCGCGTGGAACCTCAGCCCGAGTCCCGCCGTCGCCCGATCGCGCAGGGAGTCGAGATCGTCCTGGGGCATCTCAGCCAGCGGAACCAGCCTGTTGGCGTCTGAGTTGGCGGGTATCAGCACCGCTCGATCCGATCCCGTGCCCGACGCGAACGCCGCAGAGACCACGACGGGCCGACCTGACGAGACGGCCGCGCGCCACGCCTTGGACCATCCACGATCGGCGCGGGTCTGCTCGGCGAAGATGAAGCCGGGAGCCGATGCGTCAAACTGGTGCGCTGCGATCACAGGGAAGCCTGCCATGCCGAGGAGGCTGTGGAAGTTCCGGTCCTTGCCCGCCGGACTGCCCATCGGCTTCCACCCGAGAAGTCCCCGTGGCTTGCGACCCGATATGATCTCGGCCAGTTCGAAGTGCTGCGGCAGTTCCATAAGCCATCCTGCGACGTCGCGTTTGCCCAGCCCATCGCCGACAAGGGCTCCGTAGTTGAACAGCATGGCTTCACGAGCGCCGCCGAGGATGGTCATCCGCGCCTGCTCAAGGTAGTACTTTGGGTTGGTGCCGAGCCAATCGTACCAACCGCCGCCGCACTTGGCTCCGCCGATCCCGCCGAGCCACCGCATGAGCCAGTACGCGCGGTACTGAGGTTCGGCCGTCCATCCCGATCCAGGCACGCCGCCGCGGGTCTCGGTTCCCACCCATGTCTTGTCGAACTCAGCCGTCTGTCTCGCGACATCATAGCCCCGCTCCTGAAACTCCTCATGCCAGCAGGGGTACTTGATGATGAGCCGGCAGCGGGGATTCACCGCTTTCGCTGCGCCCAGAATCTCCTTGCGGCTGACGTCGAGCATCAGGTCGCACCTGTGTTCGGCCCAGCTCCGATCCCCTTTGGCCTTCACGCAGTCCTCGCACCGACAGTCGGTGAAGAGAAAGTCGTCTATCATCACCTCATCGAAGAGCGCCGCAGCTCGTCGGAAGATCCTCTCGGTCTCGCGCCGTGTCGTTGGGTCGGTGTAGCAGGACACAGATTTCCAGTTTGTGCTCGGCTTCCCGATCTGCGTGGGTGTGATGCACCCGCTAACAAGGAAACCGGCCGACCGGAAGCCGTCGCGGGCGCGACGGAGCGCCTCGTCGGATGGTTCTACCTTGTCGCGATAGGACTCGATGTAGACGCGTGTGATGCCATGCTCCTTGCACCACCCGATGGCCCGGTGGACACCCGCCTCGTCCTTGAGCATGTTGACCACCTGGTCGGCGGTGATCAGGGTTGAAACCCGATAGGTGCGCGCATGACGTCGCGCGAGAGCCCACGTTTCCGATGATGCCGCAGCGGGTTGGTGCAGCATGGTTGCCGACAGCATGAAGGACAGCATGTCTATGCCTCCTTTGGCAGTGTCGCCTGATTGTCCCGGACCGGCTTCATCCGCGGTCCGACTGCCTCAGTCCACGTGGAAGAGTTCGTCCATGTTGGCCCACCACTCGCCTTCGGCGCGCGTGGGCAGCGGGTCCTGGAGCGGCTCGCACACCGACCACCAGCGCTGCGTGTTGGGGTCGGCCGCCATCCGCTTCATGTCGGCTTCGAAGTCCGAACCGTGATACTCGAAATACGCGAACAAGTAGCCGTCCTTGTGGAAGATCGAGTAGTTCCGTATGTTGCAGTCGGCGATCTTCGCAAGGACCTCGGGCCACACATCGGCATGAAGGCGGGCGTACTCCTCGAGCGCGCCCGGGCGCAGTCGCAGTACCTGGCCGTAGCGTTTCATCGTGTTTGCCTCCAGAGGATGCCGGTCTATCGGTCAGTACGTCTCAGGACCTATTCGTAACTTCCTAGCTCCTTGGCGAGGTTGACGATGCGACGGAAGTCCTCGAGGCTTACGCTCGAGGGCACGGAGTGGTCGGAAGAGAAGATGTAGCCGCCGTTCTTGGCAAGGGCGGGCACGACCCGCCGCATCTCGGCCTCAATCTCGGCCGGCTTGTCCCATAGCACCGCGTTGATGCCGCCGTGCAGAAGCAGTCTGTCGCCGAAATCGCGCTTGAGCGCCAACGAGTCCATCCCCGCCTTGACCTCAAGCGGGTTGAGGCCGTCCAACCCTATCTCCACCAGCTCGGGCACAAACTTCATGATGTTGCCGCACGAGTGAAGATGCGCGGGGATGCCCTTCGCATGCGCCCATTCGATCGCGCGTTTCTGGGCCGGCTTCAACAGCTCGCGATAGGTGCGCACCGAGAAGAACTGTGTCCCCCGGTAGCCCATGTCGTCGCACCAGAAGATCGAATCGAACGTGTAGCCCTCGTCCCAGATCATGTCGAGGAGCGCCAGGCTCACGTCGAGACAGTGGTCGTACATTTCCTTGACCCAGTCGGGCTTCTCGACCATGGCCTCGAGCAGCACCTCCATGTCAACGAACGAGTGCGTCGCATCGAAACCGAACCAGAGATGTCCCTGCGTCCAGTAGCCTTCCTTGCGCCATGTGGGGTAGTGCTGCTTCAGGTGGTCCCAGTTGACGCGATCTCGGCTTGGGGTCATGCGCTCTCGCGCCTCTCGCCATGTGTCGGGGTCCTTGATGCGGAAGTCCAGATACTCGGGCACCGACGTCGTCTTGAGGTTCTTCAGCGTCACGCCCCAGGAGGTCAGGTCAATGACGTGTTCGTCGGTCTCTTCGAGGCGCTTGGCCTCCCATCGCGGGCCGTTGTCCCCGCCCATTCCGGCCACCTTGTCGAGGCCGAAGAAGTCCACGTAGCTCACGTTTTCGGGCATGCCCTCGCGGTGCCACCGGGCGACCGTATCGGCCCAGGGGCCGTCAATGATGGGTATCCTGTCGGCCTCCTTGTGTGCGAACATGCGCGCAAAGCGCTCATGGGACGTCATCATGTGCGGTCTCCTTGGTGCGGCCGGCATCACCGTGGCGGTTGGGATTCGTTTGGCGAATCTTTCGATGCCGACTCGGTCAATCCTCCTGCCAACGGCAAAGTGCGTGAATATCGTGTTCTGTCATGGTCGCTGTTGCGGATCGGTTTCGAACACCCGCAGTCGTAGGGGCGAGTCAACCGCACGACCCACGTCTCGACGAGCAGGCGACCGTAAGGCCGCGGTTGGCTCGCCCTCATGGCATCCCGTGGAGCGGAACCGTCGTCATACAGGCCATGAACGAGGAGTTGCTGCCTCGTGGCGATACGAGGGCGTACCAGCCGGTCGGATGGTGATCTCCGATGATCCGCAGGTGTTCGGTCCGGCTGATACGCCCCTACGAGACGCGCGCGCCCGCCGTCGTAGGGGCGAGTCAACCGCACGACCCACGTCTCGACGAGCAGGCGACCGTAA
>JBBIQU010000119.1:9681-13428 GCA_037442185.1 Chthonomonadales bacterium
ATG
The DNA here is from genome assembly GCA_037442185.1 of Chthonomonadales bacterium. Taxonomy (GTDB): domain Bacteria; phylum Armatimonadota; class Chthonomonadetes; order Chthonomonadales; family CAJBBX01; genus JAAYVH01. Next base: position 9,685 of record JBBIQU010000119.1, read on the forward strand.
ATCCGCAGGTGTTCGGTCCGGCTGATACGCCCCTACGAGACGCGCGCGCCCGTCGTCATCCCTCTCGATGACGTTTGTGCTAGCCACCGGATCACGAGATATGATCCAGTCCCTCTTCGAGCTGCTTGAAGGAATCCGCGACCGCGCATCAGAATATGCGACGTATCCATGTGTCGCCCGGTGCCTTCACATATGGCCCGCTCGATCCCGATTGCGCTCGCAGTCGTGTGCCTGCTCTCGGCCGGATGCAGGCGCGCGGAGGAGGCTCCCAGGGTTCGCCTTACGTTCTGGACCATGTGGTCGGGACCCGAGGAGCGCAACTTCCTCAACGTCCTCCGGCGCTATGAGGAGACTCATCCGGGCACCGTGATCGAGAATCTCGGCGCGATCCGCGACGACACGAAGACGGTGCGCGCGATCGTTGCCGGTGTCCCGCCGGACCTCTTCACGCTTGCCGACCCGCTGTACCTGGGCCCGCTCGCGGCCAACGGCGCGTTGACGGACCTTGATCCTCTCTTCGCGGCATCCGCCCTGAAGGAAAGCGATTTCACGCACGCGTCGCTGAGCCAGTGCCGCGTCGGCGGCAAGCTGTTCGCCATGCCCTATCTCATTGACTGCTATGCCCTCATGTGGAACAAGGCAGCGTTCCGCGAGGCAGGTCTGGACCCCCACGCGCCTCCGAAGTCATTGAAGGAAATGGCCGACTACGCTGTCCGGTTGACCAAGTCGGAACGAGGCAATGTCAAGCGGCTCGGTCTCCAGCCGCTCTCGGACATGTACCTGATCAACGCCGCGTTCGGCGGTCGGCTGTACGATCCGGATACCGGAAAGGTAACCCCGGACGATCCCGGCTGTGTTGCGGCCCTCAAGTGGTACATTGAGCTGGTCGAACGGATGGGCGGATACCAGCAGGTCAACGGCTTCGCCGCGGGCTTCGGCCAAGCGCAGGGCACGAACAACCCGTTCTTCACGGGCCAGGTGGCCATGATGATCAACGGCGAGTGGAACCCGTACTGGTGCAGCCGCTATGCGCCCAATCTGGACTATGGGGTTGCGCCGCTGCCGCCGGTTCGATCGGGCGATCCACGGCCGCCCGTCACATGGCTCGGAGGCAACATGATATGCATCCCGCGTGACGCGAAGCATCCGCGAGAGGCGTGGGACCTGCTCGTCTGGATGCAGACCGACGAAGCGCAGCTCATGTTCGCCGAGGCCATGAACAACGTGCCCAACATGCGCAGGCTCCTCAAGGCCAAGCGCCTGCGCGAGGGCGCCGACTACAGGCGCAAGTTCGGCATCTTCCTCGACCTTGCCGACACGCCCCGGGGCGACCATTTCCCGGCGCTGCCGATATCGAGCCTCTACAATAACGAGCTTGCCACAGCGCGCGACCTTGCCCTTGCCGGCGAGAAGACGCCTGAACAAGCGCTTCGCGACGTGCGCATCAGGGTCCAGCGAGAGTTCGATCGCTACGGTTGGCGGCCTGCCGGGCCTTAGAACCTCAGGCGAGCAGCCCCGCCAGCCTCTCGAACACGCTCACCAGCGCCTGAGTGCCCTCGTCGCCTCTCCCTTCGGCTTCAAGCGCGGCATACAGCTGGTGAACCGCGGCGGTACCGGGAAGAGGCACGGAAAGCTCCGAGGCCGCCTCCATCACCAGTCGGAGGTCCTTCTGCAGCAGCTTGACCATGAAGCCCGGCGCGAAGTCATGATCGGCCATCTTAGGTCCGAGTACGTTGATGGCCCAACTGCGCCCTGCGCCTGCGCCAACGGCTCGGACCATGGCGTGAACATCGAGACCTGCTTTCCTTGCGAGCACAATCGCCTCGGCGGCAGCCACCATATGGTTGGCAACGGCGACCTGGTTGCACAGCTTGGTCATCTGCCCCTGTCCGTGATCGCCGCAATGGACGATGTTCTTGCCCATCGCCTCCAGAACCGGACGCGCGCGCTCGAGAGCTTCGACAGGACCGCCCACCATGATGGACAGGGTGCCCTCGATGGCTCCCTTGACGCCGCCCGACACAGGCGCATCGAGCATCGTTGCGCCGATCCGGGACAGCTCTGCCGCCATTTCGCGGGTGGCTCGCGGCGATATGGTGCTCATGTCTACCACGATCGCGCCGGGTCGAACCCCGCGGCATACACCGTTGTCACCAAGGAGAACCTGCCGGACGTCCGGCGTGTCGGAGACCATGGTGACCACGGCGTCGGCTCCGGCGGCAGCCTCACCCGGCGTATCGGCCCAGAGCGCGCCGTCGTCCAGCAACGGCTCGGCCTTGGAGCGCGTGCGAGAGTGGACGCGCAGGCGAAAGCCCGCCCGCATCAGGTTCTTTGCCATCGGCAAGCCCATCAATCCGGTACCGATGAACGCCACGGTCTCCATTGCCATTACGCCCCTCCCGATCGTTTCCTACGGTCTCCTTCTGTATACCATGCAACGTTCGGGGCGATGACGTGCCATACTCCACGTCGAAAAAGCTCTCCGAGGAGACCAACCTTGGCCACGACCGAGATACACGCCGGCATATGCGGCTTCACGACCGTTGTCCATGCCGAGATGGACGGCGATGAGTGCGTTCTGACCATCAACAGCGACTGCCCGGACATTACCAAGATGGCGGGCGAACTGACGCGCGTTGATCCGATGAGGGAGATCAGCTGGCGAGGTCGCCCCCCGCAGGTCATGGAGGCGGCTCCGCGATACTGCCCTCACGCAGCATGCCCGGTGCCGGCGGGAATCATCAAGGCCGTCGAGGTTGCGGCCGGGCTCGCGCTGCCGGCTGACGCCGCCATCAGCGTGCGTCGGGACTGACCGCGATCAGCGGGTCGTGCCGGTGACCGACAGGTAACCGCGATCGAAGTCCACCCAGTGAACGAACAGGGAATCTGCGCGGCCGGGTAGGGCGACTATGCCGGGCATGGCGTTGCGGTGCGTGCCTTCGTAGAGCCTGACGGGCGCTGACCATGTGCGGCCCTCATCGTGACTTTCGACGGCCACGATGTCGAGGCCGAGCTCCGGCAGCGGCGTGCCTCCGGGTATGGGACGATCTCGCCCTTCGTTGAGCCCAAAGACGCACACGATGCGCCCGTCCCGCGCCCGGGCGATCCACGGGCAGTACGCGCCGAACCGACGGTCCGATGGGCGGTACACGACAGAACGCTCGGCGTTCCTCCAGCTCCACGTGCGGCCGCCGTCATTGGACGTTACCGACATGATCACGCCTGCATGGGGCAGCGCCGTATCAACCGTCTCGAAGACGCACAGCAGCCGTCCCGGCCTGACCTCGATGATTGAACCCATGCCGTCGCGGCTGAGGCGAGCCGGGTTGTGCGCACGGCTGACTGTAACGGGCATCTGCCATGACCTGGTCCGCGCGTCCCAGCGCTTCATGGTGAGCCACTGATGTCTGGGCAGTCCGGCCTCCCACGGCGACCTCTCGTCATCGAACATGCACAGGAGGTCGCCTGCCCGAGTTCTGAACACGAACGACGACCATAGCCCGCCCGTATCGCCCTTGGCCTCGGCGACCGTGGAGTGCCGTTTCCAGGTCTTGCCCGAATCCGCACTCTCGGCGATGCGGATGGCGTACGACTTGTCGGGTCCATCGGTTCTGTTGTAGCGGTACGAGTAGAGGATGCGCCTGCTGGACACCTCGAAGAGACATCCGTCGCCAATGTCGGCTCCTCTGGGACCTGACGCGATGACGCCTGCATCCGACCAGGTCTTGCCTCGGTCGCGACTCA
>JBBIQU010000120.1:0-13090 GCA_037442185.1 Chthonomonadales bacterium
AACGTTCGTCAACCGAACCCAGTCGGAACTGCGCGTGTTCTGGATGGACACCGACGGCAACCGTCAGCCGTACGGCGTTCTTGCGGCCGGGGCGAGACGCGATCAGCACACCTTCGCCGGGCATGTGTGGCTGGTCACCGATGCGGGCGGGACGGTCCTGGGGGTGTTTGAAGCCACCGAAGCGCCGGGCACGGCCGTCATCGAAGGCCGACGCCCCCCGGCCCGCAGGCCACAACGCCGCACCGGGCAAGGACGACAGCCTGGATCGGACATGCCGTCTCCCGACGGGAAGCGCGCGGCGCTCATCCGAGACTACAACGTCTGGATCAGAGACCCGGCCGATGCTGACCCAGTGCTGTTGACCACCGACGGAACCGCCGACGACGCATACGGCGAGCTGCGCTGGTCGCCTGACTCGACCCGTCTCGTCGCCATCAAGACGAAGGCGGCACAGGAACACAAGGTAACCATCGTCGAATCATCCCCGCCCGACCAGGTTCAACCCAAGCTCCGCGTGTTCGACTACCTCAAGCCGGGCGACCGGATCGCCCACCCGAGGCCTCACCTCTTCGATGTGGCGGCACGGCGCGAGATACCCGTGGCCGATGACCTCTTCGACAATCCGTGGAGCATAGACGAGCTGCGCTGGGAGCCCGACGGCAAGCGCTTCACCTTTGCCTACAATCAGAGGGGCCACCAGGTCCTTCGCATCGTTGCGGTGGACGCGGCTACGGGGAAGGCCACCGCCATCGTGGACGAGCGGAGCAAGACGTTCATTGACTACGCGGGCAAGCGCTTTGTCCACTACGCCGACGCGACTGGAGAGATCATCTGGATGTCGGAGCGCGACGGCTGGAACCACCTGTACCTCTATGACGCCCGGACAGGCTCGGTCAAGAACCAGATCACCAGGGGTGAATGGGTCGTTCGGGGAGTCGAGCGCGTTGACGAGGCCAGGCGGCAGATGCTCTTCCGCCTTGGCGGATACTACGCCGCCCAGGACCCGTATTACGTCCACTATGCGCGCGTCGGCTTCGACGGCACGGGTCTGACGCTTCTCACGGAAGGCGACGGCACGCACACCATCGCGCCCTCGCCGAACGGGCGCTACATCATTGACACCTACTCCCGCGTGGACATGCCTCCCGTGACGGAGCTGCGCGACGCCGAGACAGGCAAGCTGGTCTGCCTTCTTGAGCGTGGCGATGCGTCCGCCCTGATCGCCACAGGATGGAAGGCTCCGGAGCGGTTCGTGGCCAAGGGCCGAGACAGCACGACCGACATCTACGGGATTATCCATCGGCCAACCAACTTCAACCCGCGCCGGAAGTACCCCGTCGTCGAGGCCATCTACGCCGGTCCCCACAGCAGCCATGTGCCCAAGGGGTGGTCGGCGCTCCATGGAGCCCAGGTCATGGCCGAGCTCGGCTTCATCGTGGTGCAGATTGACGGCATGGGCACGTCGAACCGGTCCAAGGCGTTCCACGACGTGTGCTGGAAGAACCTGAAGGACGCGGGATTCCCCGACCGGATCCTCTGGATGAAGGCCGCCGCGAAGACGCGCCCCTGGATGGACCTCACGCGGGTCGGCATCTACGGCGGATCGGCCGGCGGCCAGAATACGCTCAGCGGGATGCTGTTCCATCCAGAGTTCTACAAGGTGGGCGTGGCGGACTGCGGCTGCCACGACAACCGCATGGACAAGATATGGTGGAACGAGCTCTGGATGGGCTGGCCCGTGGGACCCGAATACGCCGACAACTCCAACGTCACGCATGCGGGCAAGCTTCAGGGCAAGCTGATGCTCGTCGTGGGCGAAGTGGACACCAACGTTGACCCGGCGTCCACCATGCAGGTCGTCAACGCGCTCGTCAAGGCCGACAAAGACTTCGACCTGCTTGTCATGCCGGGCGTGGGTCACGGCGCCACCGGCCCGCCCTACGGCCAGCGCCGCATGCGCGACTTCCTCGTGCGGCATCTGTGGGGTGTCGAGCCCCGCCGCCAATAGGAGAAGGTCCGACAGGTCCGACAGGTCCGACTCGTCCGACTCGTCCGACTCGTCCGACCGGCCCTATCCCATCTCGACGACTGCTTCGTTCCGGTCTTTCAGCCGCTCGATGGGCAGCAGGTTGCCTTCGATCGGCTCGCCGTTCAGGGTGATGCGCCGCACGCCGCGGCATACGCCCTCCGGGTTGCGCACTTCGATGCGGATGCGCTTGCCGCGGAAGACGCGCTCGGCAGTGAAGCCGGGCCACGCCGACGGAATGCAGGGGTCTATCCTCAGGCCGCCCAGCTCGGGACGAATGCCGAGGATGTACTGCGTCGCGCTGTAGTAGGCCCAGGCCGCCGCGCCGGTCAGCCATGAGGTCCGAGCAGCGCCGGCGCGCGGCGAGTAGGCCGAATAGGTGGTCTGCGCCTGCACATAGGGCTCGGCGCCTCGGACTTCGGCCCGGTCGTTGTAGGCGGCGGGCATCGAAGCGCGATAGTACTCATACGCTCGGTCGCCCCGGCCGAGCATGCACTCGGCCATGGCCACCCAGCCCTGGGTGTGGTTGAAAATGCCCGCGTTCTCCTTGATGCTCGGGTTGAACAGAACCGCGCGCATCACATCAATGGGCGTCTTCACGAACGGCGGCGCGCAGAGCATCACGCCATGTTCGGTGGCCAGCTTGTCCCGCACGGCCTCCATGCACCGCTCGGCTTGCTCGGGCGTCGCCGCTCCGCTCAGGATGGACCAGACCTGCGTGTTGAGGTAGACCTGCCCTTCTTCGCAGGCCTTCGTGCCGTAAACCGTGCCGTCGTCGCCGATGGCCCAGATGAACCAGTCGCCGTCCCATGCCACTGCCTGGATGGCTTCGTCGAGAGGGCCGACTTTCGATCGTGCCCAGGCGGCCTCATCCGACAGGCCCAGGCGATCGGCGATGGACGCGTACATGAGGAGGCCGAGGCGCACCTGGAACGCGACGAACAGGCTCTCGCCGTTGTAGCCGAGGCGCAGACAGTCGTTCCAGTCGGCGGCCAGACCGCACGGCAGGCCGTGGGCGCCCGTTCGCTCCAGGTTGAACTCGAGCGCGCGCCTGAGGTGGCCCAGGACGGTATCCTCTCCGGCATCGGCGTACGGGACGACCTCGGAATAGAAGCCCTCGTCGCCCGTCTCGGCAACGTAGGCGGGGATCGCGTTGAAGAACCAGAGGCAGTCGTCGGAGCGGTACTCCTCCGGGTCGAGGGTCGGCTCATGGCCGGGCGAATGACGGATGGGATCAATCACCGGCTTGGCGCCGCCGGTGGAGAACTGACCGGAGAGGAGAAGCCGCAGCCTCTCGCGGGACTCCTGCGGGATCATCGAGGCCACGCCCAGTATGTCCTGAACCGAATCCCGGAAGCCGAGGCCGTCCCTTTCGCCGTTGTACACCAGGCTGGCCGAGCGGGACCATGCGAACGTGATGAGGCAGTTGTAGGGCGCCCAGACGTTCATCATGTGATCGAAATCCGGGTCGGGCGTCCTGACCGTCAGCCTGCCGAGCCGGGCATGCCAGTGCTGCCGAACGCGTTCCAGTTCCGCATCCGCCCGCGCCACGGACCCGAACTCGGCCATGGCAGCCTTGCCCGTGGTCTCGGCGAGGCCGATGCCCATGAGCACCACCATATCGCGGCTCTCGCCGGGCGCAAGCTCGACGTCGGTCTGGATGCTTCCGCAGGCGTTCTCGCCGTACACCTCGCTGCCCGAGCATGAACCGCGCTCGACTGCCAGTGGCCGATCGTACGAGCGGTAGGGACCGAGGAACGCCTCGCGGCTCGTGTCGAAGCCGGTCATGGGCGCGCCGGCGAGGCCCATCCAGACGTGCTGGCCGGTCTCGCCTTCGGCATAGCGCGCCGAATCGGTAATGAGGTGGTCGTTGATGGCGATGCGCAGCAGTCCGTCCTGCACCCGGCCGCGGACGATGAAGAGCGAATACTGCAGGTTCACCAGGTCCTGCGTCGTGTTCCAATGGTTCGTGAACTCGCAGTACGTGAAGACCGAGATCCGGCGCGGCCGATCCGACCGGTTCGTCAGGCGCAGCTTCCAGACCTCGAACGTCCGGCCGAGCGGCACGAAGTACGTCGCTTCACTCTCGATGCCCGCGTAGTGCGACGTGATCACGGTGTAAGCTGTGCCGTGTCGGCAGATCGTCTCATAGGCGTCGAGCGGCTTTCCGACCGGCTGCCAGCTTGCCGACCAGAAGTCGCCCGTCTCGGCATCGCGCAGGTAGAAGTAGCGGCCCGGCTGGTCCATGGGGATCGTGTTGAACCGCAGCCGCAGGATACGCCCCTGTGCGCCGGATCGGTAGAAGCTGTAGCCGCCCGCGTTGTTGGTGATGATCGCGCCGTACCGCGTGTCGCCCAGGTAGTTGCTCCACGACAGCGGCGGGTCCGGCCGCGTGATCACATACTCGCGCGCATCATCATCGAAATGGCCGTAGGTCATGGATCGGTCCTTATCTGTCGGAGCGCCTCCGTCCCCGTAGCGCAGCCGTCCCGGCTGCAGTCGTCTACCGTAGCGCAGCCGTCCCGGCTGCAGTCGGACGCGTAGCCTATGTCAACCGCCGTTCACTGTCCGCAATGCGCTGCCGGATGGTGCCGAGAAGGCGCTCGATCAGTTCGGCATAACGAGGCAGACGGGACGCGATGCGGATCGCCACTCCTTCAATGTAAGCATGAGCGGTCAGATTGCGGTCGGTCGTCATCTGCAGCAGGCTCGCCGCATCCTCAGGAGAACACAAACCGACGCGCAACGCCGCGCGGAAGCACTGGTTCGGCGAAGCATGCGCCACGCCCTCGACCTCCGCAAGGTATGCCTTGAGGGCTTTCCAGCTTGCTTCGAACGTGTATTCGAACCTCTGGATACAGGCATCGCGCACGATCGTACTGGGCTCCAATGCAACGGCGAAGCGCATCGTCTCAAGCGCCTTCTCCGCAGAGACAAGCTGGTCTCTTACTCGCCCCACAGTCGGATCCCCTCCCTCAGCACCGACGCTCGGAAACGTTCGTCCACGGCAGAGAGGTCCACCACATCCACCGTGAACGGTATCGTCGAATCCTCGAGCGCGATCCGTGCGCGCGAGAGAGCAGCCTCTATGTCGCCGTCGCCCTCGACCGCAATGTCGTAGTCCGATCCCGGCGCCGCTCGGCCTGTCGCCCGTGAGCCGAAGAGATAGCCCCGCGTCGGTGTCGGCCCGATGGCCTCGCGGGTCAAGCGCACGATGCGGACAAGGTATGGGTCTGTGAGGATTTCGGTCGTGTCCGGCATATGCGCCTATTATAGGCCAGCCGCGCCTCCTGCGTCATCGCCGGCGGAGCGACGCGATCCCGAGAACGTCGCCGGGGCGGACGTGGCCCGGAGCGCGACGAACGGCGCTCGGTGGTAGAATCCGCTCGAGGCACACGACGATCAAGGTTCAACCCATGTTAGATCCGGCAACGATTCAGCGAGCCGTGGACATACTGGTCCGCGAAGCCCATCCGATCAAGGTCATCCTCTTCGGGTCGCATGCGCGGGGCGATGCGCGACCGGACTCCGACGTTGACTTCCTCGTGGTTGCGCGACGAGTGCAGGCTCCGCGCCGCGAAATGGCGCGCCTGAGGAAGGCTCTCAGCCCGCTCAGGATACCGGCAGACGTGTTGATTGCCGACGAGGCTACGCTCTCCTCCTCGTGGGCCGACTTTCCGGGCTCGTGCCTGTACGACGCCCTGCGCGAGGGGAAGGTGCTCTATGCCCTGGATGGATCAGGCGCTGCTCCTGCTGCGGAAGGCTGAACAGGATGCGGTGATCGTGCGACGGGCAGTCACCGACTCCGAGATTGCCGATGAGATCGCGGGGTTCCACACCCAGCAAGTCGCCGAGAAGTGCCTCAAGGCCGTGCTCTGTAAGGCCGGCGTGACGTACAGGCGGACGCATGACTTGCAGGAACTCCGTGATCTGCTTTCCGACTCAGGCATTGAGGCGCCCCCCGAGATGGAGATGTTGCTTGAGTGGTCCCCGTACGCCGTGGAGTACCGCTACGGCGAGTGGCTTTCGTCTGAGCCGGTGGACCGGACGAGAGCCTGCGAGCTTGTCGCGGCTGCGCTGGAGTGGGCTTCGCGTCAGATCGCTTGCGCATAGCCCCCAACGACGCGCGTGTCGCCCAGAACCGACCGTGCCTCCCCGGCCATTGCTCGAGATGCCGCGTGTGTCCTACCTATCGGATCGGGGGCATTCGCAGACCCGCTCGGCAGTGCGCGCGGTCAGGTCACGCCCTCGCCGCAATACGGAACAGCCTGGCCATGCCGGCGTTGGCGAGGAGGGTCTTGACGAGGGGGCGCTGGGCGGCGGGAAGCTTGCGGGCTTCGGGCGTCCTGGCTCGCTCGTCTGGGTCGGCTTCGAGCGGGTGGTCAACGCCTGTCATGCGCCGCCAGGCATCGGCTCGCTGCGCGTCTATGCGCCACAGGCGCCAGTTGCGGAAGTAGAGGCCGTCTGCAGGGTCGTGAAGGAACTGCCGCGCGAACTCGGCATTGCGTCGAACCTCATTCGCGTACCGTCGGTCGCCGGTGGCGCGCGTCAGCTCGACGAGGCCGTCGGCAAGGTAGGGCGTGAAGAAGCTCGAATCGAACCAGTGGTTGCGCTCGGGGTCCTTGACGAGGCCGTCGTACATGCGCCCTTTGCGATCCAGCGCGGCTTCCCCCAGGGAGCGGGCGGTCTCGAGGTATGACGCCTTGCGCGTGAGCCGCCACAGCAGAACGTGGGAATGGATCGCCATGCCCGTGTTGTAGGTCCACTTGACCGGCCTCACGCGCCAGTCGGGCGGTTCGAGGGCATCGCTGATCAGGCCGTCCGCATCGCGCAGGCGCTCGATTAGCCACGCCATGAGCGCTTCGGCCCAGCCCACGTAGTCGCGATCGCCTGCCCGTGCCGACACCAGCTCGAGGGCTGCCAGCGCCGTCATGGAGGTCGAGCATGCCGCGCGGTCGCCCGTACCCGGTTTGGATGGGTCCACGCCCCACTGCATGCCGCCCGGCTTGCCGGTCGGGTCCCAGCCATTCCGGATGAAGCCGTCCATGATGTCGCGCGCCCTATCGCGATAGCGCCGCTCGCCTGTTGCGCGATATGCCTTCGCCAGCGCGCGCGCAAGGATGGCGTTGTCGTCGTAGTAGCGATCCACGTTGCCCGGGAAATCGAGCCAGGCGTTGTAAGCATGGGCATCGGCATTGCGGTACTTCTCGAGGCCGTCGTAGACCTCGGCGATCTTCGCGCGGTACCGGCCCTTGCGCGCCGTCTCCCCCTCGACGAGGGCATGGAGCATCTCAATGGAGGGCCAGAGGACGTAGCCGCGGTCGTGGGCAGCATCCGATGCGACCGTTTCGGGTCCCGCGACCGGCGCCCGGTACATGGCGGGGACCGGGTCCCAGAACGTCCGGTGGAGGAGGTCCGTCAGCCGGTCGGCCTCGCGAGCGAAATCGGTCGCCCGTTCGTCCAGCGGCATCCCCATGAGCGCCGCTCCCAACAGCAGACTGCGCCTTGTGATTCCGTATGCGCGCATAGGGCGGATTATGGCCCCGTGGCCCGCAGGCGTCAAGCCGCCCCTGGTAGGGCGCACGGGCACGCGCAGGGCACGCAGACGCTATGCGACGGCGCTTGCGGCTAGTGTTACGGCCAGAATGTCGCGATATCGTGAGCGATACGAGGTTCGCATAGATCCCTGACTACTGAGGTGGTCAATGAGGACTGGTTCGTCGAGACCCACCGGTTTCACACTCATCGAGTTGTTGGTCGTGATCGCGATCATAGCGATCCTGGCCGCGATGTCTGGCGCCGTCATGAGCGCCTCCCAGCGACCCACCGCCACGGTCATGAATCGGGCAGGCTATGGCCTTGGTGATGCAGCCCACGGGCAGCGCAGGGTAAGCTCGATCCATCCTCTTCGCGAAGGAGGGTCTACGATGTTCGCACCGCGACTGGCCTGCGCGGCCATTGCGGGGGCCGCGTTGTGCGCTCCCTCGTTCGGGATGCCGGTGTCCCGGCAGGAGCCGCAATACCTCCTGTTCTGGCGTCCGCCCGAGCAGGCGGCTGAGCTTGTCCGGCGCATCGGCGCGCGCGGCGACGGGAAGACGCGCATCCTCGGGTTCGGGTTGCCCTGCTCGACGTTCCCTCTGGAAAAGCGCATTCCCGAGCTGGTGCGCTCGGCATTCCAGGCCGCCCGCGAGAACGACGTTGCAGTCATGCTCCATTTCGACTTCCACATTGACTGGCAGTGCAGGCCGGATCTGTGGAACTGGTTTGACCCCGACAAGCCCGGCTACAACCCCCAGAACAAGCGCAACGTCGAGTGGTTCGGCTGGGACGGCCCCGCGGCCAAGGTGCGCTACCTCAACTGGGGCAAGGCCGAACGCATGGCCCCTCCCATGTGCTTCACGAGCCCTGCGATCCGGGCCGAATGGCGCAGGCTGATCCGCCGAGTGATCGTGCCTGCCATCAAGCCGGAGCTCGAGCGACTGCGCAAAGAGGGCCGTGAGCATCTCTTCGCAGGTGTCCTGGTCGGGTCCGAGCCGACGTTCGACAACTACGCGCGAACCGACCCCGAGTCGGCGAAGCTCGCGAAGGAGGACGGCACACCCCTCACCCAGACCGGCTATCGAGCGCTCCTCGACCGTGGCTTCAGCGCCGACAAGCCGCCGGCCGACCTCATCAAGGCCCTTGCCGACATCATCCAGGAGACCGTTGCATACTGGTGCCGCCAGTTCGCGGAGTCCGGCATCCCCGTTTCGAAGCTGTATCCCCACATTCCCGCCGGGGCCGACGATGCCGTGACCTGTTCGCCGCCGCGCACGGCGTTCAATCGGTGGTCGCGGCCCGGTTGGTCCACCTACGCGGTCGGACCGCTCGAGGAGGGCTTTGCGCCGATCTACGCTGAACTGAAGAAGCACGGCAATCCTCCGTGGGGAGGAGTGGAGGCCAACGTGGGGTTCCCGGGCACGCTTGCCGACTGGGAGACATACCTGGCCTGGCATTTCAACCACGGCGCAACGCTGGTCGGCATCAACACGGGCGCGACCGGGGTTGAGCTGCCCGACAGGCTTGAAAAGAGCGCATTCGGCGACGAGGCTCTGGCGGCCTATCGGAAGTGGCTGGGAGGCGGCACGCTCGCCGAAAAGCCCATACCGGCGGACCGTCCCGAGAAGCGCATCCGCGACAAGATGCGACGGCTCCAAGAGGGCTTCGCGCAATGGCTGGCAGAGGGACGCGATCCGAGGCCCATCGCGCAAGATGTCGAGCGCGACCTGCCGCCGCTGCTGCAGTCGGGCAGGGTCGCCGAGGCCGAGGCCGTGCTCGATAGGGCCATCGAGCGCATCGGCAAGGGCAAGTAGCCCGGCTCCCATGCGAACCGGCAACTGCAAGTTCGGCTGCGGTACAACGCTCGTCACTCATGATGATGTTCAGGTCAGGCGGGCGATGAAGCGACCGCCTGCGACTCACGAAACCTACCTTCATCGGTTGAGCCCATCCCGCGTGCGGGACTTGTCTCGCAGACCGACGATTCATCGTCGGGTGTGCTTAGCGCTGCATGGAGGATCACGCCCGTGACATCACGCGAACGGATCGAGCGCGCACTGGATCACAAGGAGCCGGACCGCACGCCGGTCTTCGAGTACGTCCTTCTGTCGCCGGTCGCCGATCAACTGCTCGGGCGAACGTATGGGGCAGACCCGGCACATTGGGATGGGCTCGTGCGCGAGCTTGGATGGGAAGGCGCCCTCCGCCGCCGAGCCGACGATCAGCTCGATCTGGCGCTTGCGCTCGGCCACGACATGATCTACGCCATCCCCAACCCGCCTCCGCCAGGCCCCGCTCGGGAGGTTGAGGCTCCGCCCGAGACGCCCGACGACCCGGTTGAACGGGTGCGGAGACGAAACGCATGCGGCGAGGGCGAGCCGCAGATTGCCGATGATACGCTCGCCATCTATTCGGCGCTCCGCGACGGCATGCGGCTCCGGGATGTTGACCTGCCCATCCTCGCTCCGGCTTACGCCCACGGCGTGTGGACCGACGTTGATCTCATGCAGACCATGGTTCTCGCGCCGGAGATCGCGCGCGAACATTTCAGGATCGCCACGCGCCGCTCGCTCGCGCTCATCGAGAAGTACATTGCCGCAGGGGTTGACCAGATCGGCGTCGGGGGTGACTTCGCGGGAACGCGGCCAATCATCTCGCCGCAGGCCTATCGCGAGTTCATCGTCCCCGAGGTCCGCATCCTGAGCAGGCGCATCCACGCCGCAGGCCTCCGCGCGATCAACGCGAGCGACGGCAACCTCTGGCCCGTCCTCGACGACTTCCTCTTCGGGTGCGAGGTGGACGGCTACCTCGAGATTGACCTGCATGCTGGCATGGACATGCGCCGCCTCAAGGCCATCTGTGGGGACCGCGTGACCCTCTTCGGCAATCTCGACTGCGGCAACATCATGAGCTTCGGAACCGAGGCCGAGGTACGCGCGCATACGCTCGATTGTATTGCAGCCGGCATGGGTAACGGCGGGCACATCCTCTGCGCAAGCAACGCCATCACGGCATCGGTGCCGATCGCCAACTATGTGGCGGTCGTCAAGGCCTACCGCGATGCGTTCGGGCTGCCGCGGTTCGCCATGTAATCCAGACTCGGACCGCGCGGCATTGGCGAAACCTGCTCCGCCGCCGCGGGGTCATAGACGATGATCGGCCGATCGGAAAGGACGGGCAGCATGAAGACCGGATGGTTGTTGCTCGCGGCAGTCGGCGCGCTGGCGGCTTTCGGCGCTCAGGACCGAGGGATGGATCGGCTCAAGGCCATCCCTGCCGGCGCCGTCAAGATGACGCCGGAGACCGATGCGCACCCACCCGTGCTGCACTCGCGCGAGTTCAAGAAGCCGGTGCCTCTGGGACCCGCCGTCAACACTGCCGGTGGCGAGGACTCGCCGTTTGTCACGCCCGACGGGAACACGCTGTTCCTCTTCTTCACGCCCGATGTGAACGTCCCCGCCAACAAGCAGCTCTTCGACGGCGTCACGGGCATCTGGGTCTCGCGCAAGGTGCGAGGCCAATGGACGCAGGCCGAGCGCATCATGCTCCAGGAGTCCGGCAAGCTTGCCCTCGATGGCGCGCCCACGCTGCGCGGCAACACGCTCTGGTTCGTTTCGGCGCGCGAGGGCTACGAAGGCATCCATCACTTCGCCGCGACCTCGAAGGCCGGCGCGTGGTCCGACGTGCGGCATCTGGGCGACCGCCTTTGCCGCGATCTGAAGGTCGGAGAGCTTCACATCGCCAGGGACGGTGCCCTGTATTTCCATTCGGACCGTGAGGGCGGCAAGGGCGGGCTGGACATCTGGCGGATGGAACGACGGACGCCCGACCCAGAAAAGGAATGGGCGAGCGATCAGGGATGGTCCGCGCCGGTCAACATGGCCGCGTTCAACACTGACGGCAATGAAGGCTGGCCCTTCATCTCCGAAGACGGCAAGGAGTTCTGGTTCCTGCGGACCCACCAGGGCACTCCCGCCCTGTTCCGGTCAAAGCGGATCGGCGGCAACTGGTCGGAGCCGGAGCTGATGGTCAGCACATTTGCAGGAGAGCCGACCCTCGACGCCAGTGGCAACCTCTACTTCGTGCATCATTACTACCGCGACGGCAAGATGATCGAAGCCGACATCTACTATGCCGAGCGCATCCCGCCCAGACCGGGGACGTAGGTTACAGGCGTACCCGAGGCCGATGGCGCCCTGGCCGTCACTTCCAACCTGTCATCCGGGCGAGACGGTCGCAGTAGGCAACCATGTTGGGCCAGCTCACATCGCCGGGTATTCCGTGGTCGCATCCGGGGATGTATCCCCCTGACCGAACCACGGGCTCGATCCTATCCATCTCAGCTTCGAGATCGGCTCCGCCCCGCGCCATGGCCTGTTTGTCCACTCCGCCGACGAACGCCATGGCCTTGCCGAACTCCGCGCGCATGGCGACGATGTCATTGCCTGCGGCAACCTCGATCGGATCGCACACGTTGACGCCGCATTCGATCCACACGGGAATGAGGTCCCCGATGAACCCGTCGGAATCAACGTCGTAAATGGGCACGCCATAGGAGCGCAGGATGTCGCCCCACTGCCTCCAACACGGAGCGAGGAACTCGCGGCACATGTCGGGGCCAATCATGGGCTTGACCTTGTAGGCCATGTCCTCGGAGATGTGCAGGTAGTCGAACACGACCACGGATAGGACGCGCTCCAGCAGTCGCGACGCATAGTCGGTCCAGAACCGGACCATGTCGCGGACCATGTCGGGATCGTCCTTGAATGCGATGCAGAGGCCCTCGAAGCCGAGCCACTCGCGCATCTGCCAGAACGGGCCGTGCAGCCCGACACCGATGGGATAGTGGCGCTCGGCCAGCTGCGGCGCGAGTTCGGCGAGGTTCGCCGGGATGCGCGAAGGATCTTCCGCATCGTACCGGGCCTTCATCTTCTCCCAGTCGTCCCATGTCTCCACCGGACAGCGAATCCAGCGGCGTGTGACGAAGTCCTTGGCCGCACGAAGGTAGCTCACGTCGAAGCGGCGCGATATCTCGCAGACGTTGCCCTTCCAATCCTGAACGATGAGCGAATCCTCGCGCTCCTCGATGACCTTCTCTTCGAACTCGGGGATCATCGTGTGACGTATCCAGACGCCGGGGCGCGGCTCGGACGGCGGCGGTTCGATCCCGATCAGCTCGCGCACCCGGGCGTACCAGTTGACCCCTTCGGGAAGCCCCTGGGTCCGCCACGCGGCCAGCGTCGATTCCCGCGGCCCGCCCGGACTGAACGGGATCCGGTCCGGCTTGCCGAAAAGGAGTGTCTCCAGATAGCGCTCGCGGTCAGTCATCGTCCACCTCCATGAAGGCCAGTTCGCGGAGAACGCTCCGGGCTCCTGCATGGGGCGGACGCCCCAGTTTCCCCCGCCCCCTTGGGTGGGCGGGGGCAAGGGGGAGGGGGGATTCGTTCGCAGACCAGAACGCGGGCCAAGTTACGCGCAGCGTGTAGCCGTCGCTTCTTGCGACGCCGAAGGAATGCATCGTTTGCA
>JBBIQU010000121.1:0-5117 GCA_037442185.1 Chthonomonadales bacterium
GATCCCCTTGACCGGCGGAAAGTGGGAGTCGGCAGGAGGAGGGTCATCCTCGGGCATCATGGGCCGGCCGACAATGGCGACTGCTCGCTCGTTGTAGCGCTTGCGCAGCTCCAGCGGCGCATCGTAGGGGTTCTGGACCTCCGTGTCGGCGTTCTCGGGCATGGGCAGCCCCAGCTCGTCCCAGATGCATGTGGCCGGCATGCGGATGCCAAGCGGGACCTGCGGCTTGTCCACGCTGAACCACTTGCCGTGGCTGGCGGCATCATCCTCCCAGAACCGCTCTAGGTCAACCGGGAAAAGGTCGGGACTGCGCGGGTCGGGCATGGGCGATCTCCGTCTGGGGTGTGGCGGCATTCTACCGCAACGATGCCGAAACGCAACGGCGCGTCGGCCTCCGGAGCCTCATGCGACTTTGACGACCTGACCGGTTTCCATGGCCCGATTCGCGGCAAGCGTCAACTCCAGCGTGCGGGCAGCATCCGAATAGCTCGATAGAATCGCCCCGCGCGAGCCGGTACGCACGGCCTCGAGGAAAACGGCATCCTCGACGGCAAAGATGCCCGGCTCGCCCGCGATGGTTTCCGGCTCCGCGCCGACCTGGAGCACCTGAACGCTATGCTCCCATCCGGTGAATAGGAACGTCGCATCGTGGGCGTAGGCGTTGAGCCAGACGCCGCCGCCGCCCGCATTGGCGGCGCAACATGCCATGAGGCTTGCGACGCCGCCTGAAGCAAGCCGCACCCCGACGACGCTCGCGTCCTCGATGCTGTAGGGGCTGAGACCCCGGTTGAAGCCCGTGGCGCCATGCGCGAAGACCTCGACGGCTTCGCCCGCCAGGAAGCGGACCAGGTCGAAGGTGTGCGTGCTTTGTTCGACGATCTGGCCGCCGCTGAGGCGCTTCTGCGGCCACCAGGAACCCGGGTTCGGATCGGGCGATCCGCCGATCCAGCCGCCGTGAATGAGCACTGCGGGGTCGTCCTTGAGCATCCCGCGGGCGCGCTGAACGCCTTCGCGGTAGCGGTTCATGTAGCCGGCGCACGTCAGAAGCCCGCGCACCTCGATCTCTGCGGCCAGCTCTCGCGTCAGGCCCATGTCAAGGCCTACCGGCTTCTCGATGAAGAACGGTATCCCGCGCTCGATGCAGGCGCGCTCGACCGGACCGTGAGCGAACGGGGGTAGCAGGATATAGGCGGCGTCACACGGCGTCGTCTTGAGCATCTCGACCGGGTCAGCGAAACATTGCGGGTTGGCATCGGGCCGCAACGCGCGCAGCTCGCGAGCCCGCGCTTCGCAACGCTCAGCATCGGGATCGGCGAAGGCTGCAATGTCCACGCCGGGCACTGACAGGACAGGTTCAAGGTGGGCGCGCGCGATGCCCCCTGCGCCAACGAATGCGAGACGGAGCGGCTTGTCCATGGCGGACCTCCTCCGAGATACGAACAACCTGGAGTTCGGCGCGCGAGACCGGCAGTCCTTCGCGGCAGACGCCCGCATTCCGGGACCTCGGGAAGGAAAGTCCGATGTGCATATCGAAGTTCGACGTATGAGCAACATGACTCCGCGCGAGCGCGTTCTCGCCGCCATCAGCCACGAAATCCCCGATCGGCTTCCCGTTGATGCGATATGCGTTGAGAACATCCCGGAGATCGCAGCGCACCTGGGCATCGCTCAGGATGATGTGCTCGATCGCCTCGGCCTAGACGGGCGCGTCGTCTCGGCGCCGTGTACGCTTCCGGTTGCCCACGATGCCAACGGAGAGCCGATGACCGAATGGCGTGCTGCGGCCGTTCTGGACTACGGCACCTCGCATCGCTACCCGCTCGCCGAAGCCGCCACGGTTGCCGAGATTGAGCGCTACCCGTGGCCGGACCCGGGCGCCTACGATTACGAGACGGCCGGAATCGTGGCGAGGGACCTCGGGACCCGCTACGCGGTACGGGGGCCTTACTGGAAGCCGATCTTCTGCCAGGCGTGCAGCCTGTTCGGCATGGAAACGGCCCTGGAGCGGATGCTCAACCGGCCGGCCATCTTCGAGGCCGCCATCGAGTGCATCACTCAGCACACGATCGAGTACTGCGAGCGGTTTCTCGATGCGTGCGGCGACGGATTGGCGGTTTTCTGTCTGGGCGACGACTTCGCGACTCAGCGGGGTCTGATGCTGAACCCTCGCCACTGGAGGAAGTTCCTCAAGACCCGTTACGCGCGCCTGTTCGAACTGGCCAAGCGACGCGGCCTTCCTGTTTGGTTCCATTCGTGCGGCGATGTCACGTCGGTGCTCGGCGAACTTATCGAGATCGGCGCCGACGTCTGGGAGACCGTTCAGCTCCACACTCTGCCCATGCAGCCGTTCGAACTGAAACGGCAGTTCGGCCGGCACCTTGCGTTCTTCGGCGGCGTCAACACCCAGCGTCTGCCGTTCGCATCGCCAGCGGATGTGCGATCTGAGACGATCCGGTGTATCGAGGCGCTTGGCGAAGGCGGCGGCTACATCTGCGGCCCGGATCACCACATCAAGCCGGACGTTTCGCCAGAGAACACGCTGGCCCTGTTCGACGCGGCGCGGGACTTTCGACGGGCGGGGTATACGCTGACCGCCGGCTGAGGCGGAACTGCGGGGCGCTACGCGGACGCTGGCGGCATGAAATCGCCGACCCTGATGGCGCTGTCGGGAGCGGCGATGGGCGTCACGGTCTCATCTTCCGAGTAGACCACTACCTCGGCATAGGCTGCATCGGTTGGCCCGCGGTGGACGAATAGCTGACGTCCGACGATGTCGGCAACCCAGTACTCTCGGATTCCCGCGCGTGCATACAGGTCCGCCTTGCGGACCCGATCGAACTCCAGCGTCGTATCGGCTACCTCCACAACGAGCAGGAGATCGTCCGGCCCGGGATGGCGGTCGGCATAGGCGGTGTTGGGCTCATCGGTAACGGCGAGGTCCGGCTCGGGCTCGTTGTAGTCGTCGGCCGCGCGGCCCAGCTCGATGGCGGCCTGACTCTGGACGCGGAGCCGTCCGAAGATCGCGATCAGCAAGTCGTGAAGGAGAACGACCACCATGCGGTGCGCCGGCTTCTGTCCCATCTTCGAGATGATCTCCCCGTCTATCAGCTCGTAAGCGCCGGTCAGCACTCCGCTGTCGCGGATGGCGTCGCACTTGGCCCGCGTCCATCGGAGACGCCGCGGGACGGGCACAACGGAGGCGGGTATGGGCTTGGCAACCTGTGGCATGGTCACATTATAGCTGAAGGCGCCGGCGTAGGGCGGGCGCAGACATGGTTGATCCTCTCACTTCGGTCGGGACGAGGCTTCCTGGGCGGCGGCGTACGTACCCATGAGCCCGGCTGCGTTCGCACCGGTCTCGACAGTACGCGGCAGCGATCTCTGAACCTCCAGCCGGGTTCGCGAGTTTCAGGCGGGCGGCATGAAATCGCCGACCCTGATGGCGCTGTCGGGAGCGGCGATGGGCGTCACGGTCTCATCTTCCGAGTAGACCACTACCTCGGCATAGGCTGCATCGGTTGGCCCGCGGTGGACGAATAGCTGACGTCCGACGATGTCGGCAACCCAGTACTCTCGGATTCCCGCGCGTGCATACAGGTCCGCCTTGCGGACCCGATCGAACTCCAGCGTCGTATCGGCTACCTCCACAACGAGCAGGAGATCGTCCGGCCCGGGATGGCGGTCGGCATAGGCGGTGTTGGGCTCATCGGTAACGGCGAGGTCCGGCTCGGGCTCGTTGTAGTCGTCGGCCGCGCGGCCCAGCTCGATGGCGGCCTGACTCTGGACGCGGAGCCGTCCGAAGATCGCGATCAGCAAGTCGTGAAGGAGAACGACCACCATGCGGTGCGCCGGCTTCTGTCCCATCTTCGAGATGATCTCCCCGTCTATCAGCTCGTAAGCGCCGGTCAGCACTCCGCTGTCGCGGATGGCGTCGCACTTGGCCCGCGTCCATCGGAGACGCCGCGGGACGGGCACAACGGAGGCGGGTATGGGCTTGGCAACCTGTGGCATGGTCGTATTATAGCTGAAGGCGACGGAGGCCGCCGGAGCGCATACACGAGGACGCTCGACACAATGCTACGCGCTGAGGCAGTCCGTCTACCCTATGCCTTGAGTGAACCGCATTGACGCAGGACGGGACTTCGGTGAAATCAGGGTCACGGATGTCGGGACTCAGGTATCAGTTCGGCCAGTCACCGGACGACCTCCACCGTGACGCCGATCTCCAGTTCCGCCCACTTTCGGTCGGCAGTCACGGCGACGATCCCCCGAGCCAAGGCCAGGCCCAGGCACGCGCGATCGCCGAGAGAAAGACCAAGCGGCGCCGTCGAAGGATAGAGGTCAGCGAATATGGCCGCCGCTTCACAGTCGAACGGCACGATCTCGATCCCGGCGCCAAGCATGCGCTCCAGCACGCCCAACGTTGGATGGCCATCCCTGGCGAACCGCCCCAGGACCTCGCACGCGTTCACAGCCGACATGCATGCTGACTGAAGTCGCGGTCCGAGGTCGGCGCATCCCGGTTCATCGAACATGAAGCCCAGCAGCGCCGAGGCGTCGAGCGCGATCACTCGGTAGCCGCCTCAGAGCGTCTGTCTGCGATCAGCTCATCCACGACGCCCGCCGGTAGCGCACCCCCGTACAGGTCGCTGACCCACGCTTTGAGAGCGTCGGCCGATACTAGCGGTTCGGCGGCGCAAGCCTGCGCAAGGATCGCGCGAGCCTCGGCCTCCATGCTTCGCTCCGCTCGTGCGGCCCGCAGCCTCAGACGCCGGTGTACGTCATCCGGGAGGTTTCTGATGGTCAAGACCGCCATGTTGCCGCTCCTTACGATTAGCTCTGGCCACCATCATAGCGCACCGACAGCATCGCTGTCAATGCTTGCATCATCCTGCGGCGATCAACCCGCGAAATCCGGGGCATGCTACAGGCGATGGCGCCTTCGGTGCGGCTTACTCCACGTTCCCGTGCCACTGGCCGGCGAGGACTACGCCGTCGAAGTCGTAGCCCACGCCGGGGCGGTCGCTCTTCCTTATTGGGATGTTGGTGGCGAGGGTCGAGCCGTCAACGATGACGTTGTAGGTGTGAGGCAAGGTCGCATTCGATGCGGACCTGAT
>JBBIQU010000121.1:5134-12858 GCA_037442185.1 Chthonomonadales bacterium
GAGGGGATCGAAGGACATCAGGTTGGGTCGGCCATGGGCGGTGATCTTGCCAAGCTCGAAGCGCATGAGCATGGGGGTGTCCTGCGCCAGTCCGGTCGCGTTGACGAACGGCTTGCTCAGTGCGATCTCGATGCCGGCGCGGGGATCGGTGACCATGACGCGCGTCTCGATGATCAGGGGTTCGCCGGGCGGGATATCGGCCGGGCGGATCGGTACCCTGTCGGCCCGGTTGAAGTTGGGGTACGCGAGGTTGACCCAGACGCCGCCGCGAGTGTCCGGCAGCGCCACTGACCGGGAGACGAACGCTCCCTTGCCCGGCCATTGTGTCTCTAGCCCCGGAACACGATCCGTCCCGTCCGGTCGGTCGAAGTCCTCGTCGAACAACACCGTGTTCGCTGTGCTGACCTTCACGTCGTCGAAGAAGTTCATGGACGCGCCGAGCATGACGCTCTCGATCTTACTCTGCCCGCGAGCCCCGGCGGCAAGGCGGGCGAGCACGGCGGCGTCGGTCTCGTTGTTGTCGGCCGCGATGAGCCGCGCACGATGCCGTCCGGAGCGCAAGTCACTGAGGGCAAGGTAGAGGCGGCGCGGTGTAGCTTTGGGGTTCTCGCGGAGGACTGAGACGGTGCACGTGCCGATCGGCACGCTCACCGTCGGAACTCGGCCACTCCCGTCCGCCGCCGTTCGTCGGAAAAGCATGAAGGGTGTTCGACCCCGCAAGCCTGCGATCGTGACCGTGAGTTGCTCTCTCGGGAGAAGGGCGACGCCTCGGGGGAGTTCCAGGATGAGATAAGGCGCGCCAGAAGCGTCCCGATCGGGCCAGAGGAAGAGGAGGATGCATGCCATCGCGATCGCCGCCCCAATTGTGACCAGGCGACTGAAGACAAGCCGGCGCCCGTGCGGAGCGACGCCAGCGACGCGATCGGGGAGTAGCGATTCCGCGATGCGTGCCGTGCCCCCTGCGCCATGCGCCAAGTCCCAGGCCCTCTTGCGGCACTCTTCGCACTCGGCCAGATGCTCGTCGGCGTTCAGGAGCTCGTCTGGAGCCATCTGCCGCGCGCAGAATGCGCGAAGCTGCTCGTCGGTGAGGTGCGGCGTCATTTCCGCCCTCCCTGCGTACCCACGATCGGCCCGAGTCCGGCAGCCGCCATGCGGCGCCCCAATCGCTCGCGGGCACACTTGCGGAAGCTCCGGACGCGGACTTCCGTGGTGCCGATTTCGACGGCGATCTGTGCGTCACTCATTGGTAGGTCGCGCCAGAGCCGCGCAAGGCGTTCCGATGGCATATCCATGGCCTCGGCGATGCGCTTCAGGCTGGCGGTACCCGAAATGGGCAGCAGCGCAATGTCGTCGAGGCCGAGGAGCAGCGCCCGCCGCTGATGCAGCGGAAGCTCTACGATCTCGGCCCATAGGACGCGCAGTTCCTCATGGGCCACAGCGTCGCGATCCGGTCCAACGTCGCGGTCGGTCAGGTCCGGCACCGCATCGTTCGAGGCGAGGTCGGTTAGCAGAACCGCGGTCATCGGCATGCTGCCGTCGCCGGCAACCAGACGGACCAGAACATCATGGCTCATTGTGCCGCCTGCAGCTCGCAGATGCTCGCGGATGCGCGCGCGGGTTGGCCCCCCATCGCCTGCCGTGTCTGAGGAACCTGAGCAGCCGCTCACCAGTACAACCGACTCCTTCCCGTCACGCGATTGACGGATCTCAATGTCAGGCATGCCGCCGAGGTGGTAGTCCAGGCGCTTGGCCACAAGCGTGCGGCCCGGGTGACTCTGGCGATGGAGGCTTGCCACTGCGTTTCGGGCTGCCACGGCGACGAATGCATCGAGGTCGGCAATCTGCATCACCGCGGCCCCCTCGCGGAGCAGTTGGATGCGGGTCAGGACGCGGAGAACGGTCTCGGCAATGACATCTTCGGCGTCCTCGGCAGCGCGCCGGTCTCGGCTGAGCTTGCGGAGCCACGGTCGGCCCGGCAACGCGGCGCGAACATGGCGTCTTGCGGCCGGCAGCACCACATCCAGGACAAGATGGCGCATGGCTTCCTCGACCTGCTTCGGGCCGCGAGCCGACAGGCAGGCCGAAACTCGGGCATCGCAATGCTGAGTCGAGGCAGTCATCTTGTACGGGCGCCGCCGCCGGACGGATTCGGGCGCGGCTTGCCAGGATGATGGCAGGTAAAGCGGCTCAACACAAGCCGCGCCACAGTTGACTACTGACGCCGGTAACTCGGCGACATTACCATGCCCCAGAGTCATTATCTTTCCCGGGTTTGCCGCATCATACGGGAGGTCGGCCCGCGAGAGCAATGGCGTCACGCAGGGAACATGCCCACGCGGACGCACGGGACACGACGCGAACTGATGGACTTGGGGCGCGCGCCTACGGCCGCACCGGCGCGTCAGTACACGGCGGCTTCGGTCTGCTTATCGAAGAGGTGGCTCTTGTCCATATCGAAGATGACCTCAATCTGGTCGCCCGACCTGGCTTTCGTCTTGTTGTCTATCATCGCGATCATCTGGTGGTCGCCGACCGTAAGGTACATCTCGACATCGTTCCCGAGAGGCTCGACAACATCCACGCCAACCTTCACGACGTTGCCGGACGTGGGCTTGACAAGACCCTCGAGGCTCTTATCGTAGATGTCTTCAGGCCGGATGCCGAGCATGCACGCTTTGCCCTCTTCGGGCTTGATCTTGTCGGCCATCGCCTTCGGAAGCTCCACCTGGAATGACCCAGCGTCGGCCACGAAACCGTCGCCCTGAGCCTTGACGGTGACAGGCACCATGTTCATGGCCGGCGAACCGATGAAGCCGGCGACGAACATGTTGGCCGGATGGTTGTAGAGGTTGAGCGGCGTATCGCACTGCTGCATGATGCCGTTGTTCAGCACGGCGATGCGGTCGCCCATGGTCATGGCCTCGACCTGATCGTGGGTGACATAGATGGTCGTGATGCCGAGACGGCGATGGAGCTTGATGAGCTCGGCCCGGGTCTGAACGCGGAGCTTGGCGTCGAGGTTGGAGAGCGGCTCGTCCATGAGGAAGACTTTGGGCTCGCGCACGATGGCCCGCCCGAGGGCGACGCGCTGCCGCTGACCGCCGGAAAGCTGCTTCGGCTTGCGCTGGAGGAGGTTCTCGAGGCCGAGCAGACGCGCAGCTTCGTTGACTCTACGGTCAATCTCCTGTTTGGTGAAAGCGCGCTTGGTGTTCATCGGCCAGGGCTTGCCCGTGGGGAGGCGCTTGAGGCGGAGGCCGAAGCTCATGTTGTCGTAGACCGACATGTGCGGATAGAGGGCGTAGTTCTGGAAGACCATGGCAATGTCGCGGTCTTTGGGCGAGACGTCGTTGACCACGCGGTCGCCAATGTAGATCTCGCCGCCTGTGGCTTCTTCTAGACCGGCGATCATGCGCAATGCGGTGGTCTTGCCGCAGCCCGACGGACCCACGAGAACAAGGAACTCTTTGTCCTTGATCTCGAGCGTCAGCTTGTTGACGGCGAGGACCTCCTTGAACTCCTTGGTCAGTTCGTTCAGCCTCACGCTTGCCATTGGCAGGCGCCCTCCTTCACCGCGCAGGCGTAGGGTCTGCGCGTCTCATCTTCGGGTCCGATTATATGTTCCGGAGCCCCGGGTGTCAAGCGGAGCCCCGCAGCCTAGCCGGCGAACTGCGCCAGTTCAGCCTTCAGCAGGTCAATGCCTGCGATTGCGGTGGGGTCCACGCCATTCAAGAACGCCGCATAGACCGATGCGAAGTCGCCCAGGTACATGAGCGTGAGCAACCGCTCCATGAGCAGGTCGCCTTCCGCCCACACATCCATCTGATCGGCCCGATTGCCGATCACGGTCTTGAGGACTTCGACACGGCGGACGATGCGCGGAGTCTCCGTCGTTTCGCTCGGATCGCGCAAGAAGACTACCGACCAGTTCTGCGCCTGCGTCAGCGCCTGATCCCAGCCCAGTATCTCGTTATGGTTCTGCTCGGGCAGCACGTTGGCGAACGCATGGGCCTTGGCGTTTTCGTTGAACTGGCCCTTCCAGCGCACCGCCAGCACTCCACGGTAGCCCTTGGTGCCGTAAAAGATCGGGATCCGGCCGTGGAGCCGCAGCGCGAGCTGCTTGGCGTGGTTCCCGCTCAGCGAAGCGCCGCGGCCCCACTTGGCCGAGCAGGCTTCGAGCAACGGAAGGGCGAGGGCAATGGCGCCGGGCGAACACGACTTGGCGAACGGCACATACGCCGCCAGAATGCCCAGCGTCGGGATGAACATATAGCCGGTGGAGGCTCGCGGCGGACGGCCTCCGGGAACACGACATACGGGCACACCGTCGGCTTCGGCCATCTTGGCCAGTTCGCCGCCGCTGGTGACGCACGCAATACGGCAGCCCGCAGCTCGCGCCTGCGCATATGCCGTCAGCGTCTCCTCGGTATTGCCGGAGTACGAACTTGCGATGACCAGGGTCTCGGGGCCGACGAAGCCCGGCAGATCGTAGTCCCTGTTGACGATCACCGGGACGTCTCCGCCGACGGCTGCGAGACTTGCGGCCAGATCGCTGCCGATGGCCGAGCCGCCCAGACCGGTGATGACAACGTTGGCGGGTTTCGTTACGGCCGGAAGCCGGCCGGTGAACGCATTGGTGATTTCGAGGGCTTCGCGGCATTGCTGCGGGAACTGCTCGGTGAGATCGAGCATGCCGCTCTTGTCGAGGATGCGCATGGCGTCGAGGTCATCGAGTATCTCGGCCATGGGCGCGCGCGGATTCGCGATTTGAGACATGAACACTCCCTGTCTTGCATGTGGAACGGTCCGGCCCGAGAGCCTCGCGGGCAATCGGGGCCGGACCGCTCAGTGTCTAGCACACGTATGATGCCTGGCGAGGCATCACGCCTCCGCCACGTAGGGCATGAGCGCCATATGTCGCGCACGCTGAATGGCGTCGGTTACGAGGCGCTGGTGCTTGGCGCAGTTGCCGCTGGTTCGCCGCGCAACGATCTTGCCGCGGTCGGTCTGATAGCGGCGCAGCTTGCCTACGTTCTTCCAGTCCACGCTGGTTGCCTTGTCCACGCAGAATGCGCAGACCTTGCGCCGCGGTCGCTTCCACTTGCCGGGAGCGCGCTTCTTTGCTGGTGCGGTCATATAAGGTCCTTCCGTTAGTGTCTAGGGTTCCGCAAACGGATCGTATTCGTCTTCTTCGATCGGTCCGGCAGTCGAAGCCGTCGCGGGCGCCGGAGCAGATGAGCGAGCCGGCTCGGGCGGAGGCTCGGGGCCCGGATCGTCGGGCGGAGAAAGCGGGCGAATCTCCTCGCCTTCCTTCGGCCGATCGAGGGCCTGCAGGCTATCGGCGACTACCTCGGTAGCCCATCGGCGCGTTCCGTCCTGAGCTGTCCACGACCGGACCTGCAGGCGGCCATCCACAGCTACCAGTCGCCCTTTGCGCACGTAATCGCGCACGAAGTCAGCAGTCTGCCGCCATACGACGATGTCAATGAAGTCGGTCTCACGCTCGTTCGTTTCCGGGTTGCGCGAGCGTCGGTCAACGGCTATGCGCATCTTCCCGACGTGTATGCCGTTGGTGGTGTACGAGCAATCCGGGTCGCGAACAAGGCGACCGATCAAGATGACGCGGTTGAGCATGGCCAAACTCCTCCTGTGGCGCGCCCGCTTTGACGCGCCCGCGATGGTGACGGAGCGAAGCTATTCCTCGTCGGGGTCCGGTCGCACGATGATGTGCCGCAGCACGTCGTCGCTGATCTTGAGCACACGGTCGAGCTCGGCGGGCACGTCGGGGCCGCTCTCGAACGGCATCAGGATGTAGATCCCCTCGGTTCGGCCCTTGATGGCATAGGCGAGCCTGCGACGGCCGCCCTCCCATTTGCCGGTCTCTCCCACGACGCCGCCCATGTCGGTAACGACCTTCTTGTACCGCTCGATGATGGGCTCGATCTGCTCGTCCGTGAACTCGGGGTCTACGATGTACATCGCCTCGTAGTGGCGCACTATATGGTTTCCTCCCCTCGGTCTATGGCTCCGGTCCCGTCCGGAGCAGGAAGCTCGGAGGCGCGTACAGCCTCCGCTTGCGGCGTAACAGCGCACCGCTCGGCGACGGGCGGTTAGGCCGCCGCCGGTCCGTTGGACATGGGAGTATACCTCAGCGCAAAAAAAAGCCCGACGCGGATACGCTCCGCGTCGGGCCGTCCATCCTCGGTCTAATGTCAGAGGATGTTGATGGAGAACGGGCTTGAACCCGGCTCGTAGAACGCGTCTCCCGCAAACGAGACGCTGCCTGAATGGACGCCAATGGCGAGCCCGCTTGTGTCAACCCCATACAGAGTCGCCCAACCGTAGCTGGAGAGCGGGAAGTTCGCGGTTGTGGCTGTTCCGACATGCGTGCCGTCAATGCTGAAGCTGAGGTCCTTGTCGCTCAGAGCGACATAGTCCGGCATGCGCCGCAGGTAGGCCTTCAGAGTGGCGGGCGTGCCCTGAGCAACCGACTTGACAAGCGGCCAGATGTACACGGTCGCGCGCTGGACGTTCAGGTCGGCCGTATAGCTGGAGGGAAGGTATCCGGCATCGCCGGCCCACTCGACCAAGATCGGGCGGACACCGGCCCCCGAGCCTTCGGGCACAACGTACCGTTGGTCGGCGCGGCCTGTGGGTCCGGTCAGGACCTTGCCCACCGACGTACCGTCAACGCTGAACTCGAGCGACTTGCCCTCGATGGGCGTGCTGGCCACCTTGCGGCGCAGGTATCCGCGCAGCAGTACCGATCGTGCGATCCGCTGGGTCCGGTCGAGCGCGTGTGTCTTCGTCTCGATCGTCTGGGCGGTGAGAGTGGCAGCGCCGCTCGACATCTGGTACGCGGCGTCTCCCTGGAACCGTGCCTCGATCACCCGGGTGGTCGGACCGTCCGTGATGATCCAGGGCAGCGTGGCGCGCCCGTTCGCATCGGTCACTTCAGAGCCGACGATGACGCCGTCAATGCGGAACTGAATGCTCCTGCCGGCAAGGTAAGTCCCGTCCCATACGCGACGGAGCCATGCTCGCAGGTACGTCAGGTCTGTCATGACGCCGGTTCGGTCAACCGTCCACGTTGTGGTCTGGCCAGGCGTTCCGATGAACGCCCCGGCGCCGGAGCTACGAGGCAGCAGCATGTCGCCGGCAAACGAGAAAAGAACGTATTTTGCATCATAAGCGTCGCTCTCGAGGATCGTGTACGAGAGGCTGACTCTGCCGTTCGCATCGGTGACATACGTGCCTGCAGGGGACCCGTCAATGGTCACGTCGAGGCTGCGTCCTGCGAGCGGCGTCCCCGATGCCAGCAGCTGGGCCTCGATGGACAGGCTCTGGCCCGGCTGACCCTTGGCGTGTGTCGCCACCACCGATGTTCCGGTAAGACCCGCCAGGGCGAAGCTCACTGAGTTGCACGCGGCGATCGAGAGCGTGTCCGTCAATCCTGCAACGGTCACCGGCGTCAGCGCATCGGTGTTCGTGCCGTTGCCCAACTGTCCGTCAAAGCTCGAGCCCCACGCGCGCACGGTCCCGGGCGACAATCGCGCCAGGGTGTGACCCCCGCCCGCGGCTTACGTCGGTCGCGGTTCCGATGCCGGATGTCTGGACGGGCGTCGAAGAGCCGTTGGTGGTGCCGTCGCCCAGCTGCCCCGAGCTGTTGTTGCCCCAGCAGAAGACGCGACCATCGGCAAGCGCGGCGGCGGCATGGTTGTGGCCCG
>JBBIQU010000122.1:0-12543 GCA_037442185.1 Chthonomonadales bacterium
GGCGATTGGTGGTCCGGCTTCAAGTACGCCGAGGCTGGGTTCGACTATCCGGCCAACTCCATCTTGTTCGGTGAACACAAGGATATCTGGGCTGACTATGGTCCATGGATGGCATACGATCCGAACTGGGGACCGGCAGGCGCCAACTGGGGAGCCAGACACCGGGGCACCGATCGCGCGGCCAACCTGACGTTTATGGACGGTCACGCCAAGTGGACCAACTTCACGGCCACGTGCACCCCGAGCAACCCGGACGGCACCAACATGTGGATGTACAACCCCAACAACATGGTGTTCGGGACGATGAACCTATCGTGGATAGACACCTTCTGCACGACGCTTCGGGCCACCGATCGGTGAACGGATCAGCGCGCCGTCGGCTTCTGGCCGCGTGCGCGGTCGCATTCGTGTGGGGGCTTCTCGCGGGAAGCCCCCATACGGCGTATGGCACCCCGGACGCCGCGGAAAGCCTCATGATCGAGGCGCAACGCAGGGCCTTCAGGTTCTTCGTCGAATGCGCCAACCCGAAGAGCGGCCTGGTTCGAGACCGGGCCTCCAACTTCGGTCCGGACCGATACGACGTGGCTTCCATCGCTGCGACGGGCTACGGACTTGCCGCTCTGCCGATCGGCGTACAGCACGGCTGGATGAAGCGGGAGGAAGCACAACGGCAAGCCGAGCGCACTCTGCGGTTCGTGCTGAGCATGCCGCACAAGCGCGGATGGCTCTACCACTTCGTGGACTGGCGAACCGGCGAGCGCCGATGGAACTGCGAGATATCCTCCATTGACACGGCTCTCTTTGTCGCCGGCGGCCTGGCGTGCGGCCGGTTCTTCAAGGGCACAGCCGTAGAGCGCCTCGCCAACACGTTCTACGATCGTCTTGACTGGACGTGGATGCGGACCAATGGAGGAACCAAGCCCGACAAGCTGCTCGTGTCCCATGGGTGGAAGCCCGAGACGGGGTTCCTGCCCAACGACTGGGACAGCTTCTGCGAGCTGGTCGTCCTGTACATGCTCGGACTCGGCTCGCGCACGGACCCGCTTCCTGCCGAATCATGGAGCGCCTGGCGACGCGGCAAGTATGAGTACGCCGGCATCACCACCATCGCCGCGGGACCCTTGTTCTGGCACCAGATGTCACAGGGCTACTATGACCTGCGGCGCCGCAAGGACTCGCTCGGATACGACTACCACCAGGCGGCAGTGTCGGCTACGCGCATTCACCGGCAGTTCTGCCTCGACAACCCGACCAAGCGCAAGGGTTACGGCGCCCACGGCTGGGGCATCAACGCCTGCGACGGTCCCGACGGTTACGTGGCCTACGGAGTGCCTTCGCCGGAGGACGGAACGCTTGCGCCGACGGCGGTTCTTGCGGCGGTCGCAGTGGACCCCAAAGGGGCCATGGAGACGGCGCTCCACATACGCCGGACTTTCGGGTCACGGGTCTGGGGGCGGTACGGCTTCGTCAATGCCTACAACGTGGATCGCAACTGGTTCGACAAGGACGTCATCGGCATTGATCTCGGCATGGCGCTGCTGGCCATCGAGAACTACCGGTCGGGACTAATCTGGAACCTAATGGAATCGCATCCCTCAACTCAGCGCGCCATGCGGAAGGCCGGCTTCTCGGGTACGCGCTAGACGCCCAGTTTGCGCCCGTCAGCATCGGTCATGGCCCCAAACAGGCACAGGATGCCCTCGATGAGTCCCCATATGGACGTCAGTATCGCGCCGACGCCGCAGGTGAACAGAGTGATGCAGAGCATGAGCGTGCCGACGCCGGTATAGCCCAGATAGAAGCGGTGGACCCCCAGTGGGCCGAGGAAGATGCCGAGCAGTCCCGCGGCGATGCGGCTCCGCCTCGGCTTGAGGCTGTCAAGCACGAGCACCGGGGCGGGAGGCGTCAGCTCACTCGGAAGGGAACCCGAGCGCCCGGGTTTGAGGCGGCTCGGCGGAGCTATGGTGGCCTTCGGATTGAAGACGGCGCTCAGCTCCTCGAGGTCGCAGGCGAGGAACCGGCGTCCGGTGACATGATCCAATACGGTCGTGCGGGCAACCACACGACCTTCGCGCGCCCACTGGACGAGCGTCTCCAGCTCCACTGGGCCGTATTCGCGATTGTCGGCTCCGACTATCGAATACACGCGTACTATCCTCCGGGGTCCGATCTCCGGAACCCACTACGATGGACCGCCCTGTCAGGTTGCGCCGGCCATGGCTCGCAGGTGAAACCGGATGGCCTCCGGAACATGCGTGTCCCAGTACGACCAATCGTGCCCGCCGGGGAACTCCTCGTACTCGTGCGGAATCTCCAGGGCCTCCAGATGGGCGTGGAAGCTTCTGTTGGCCTCAAGCAGGTGATCGTCAGTGCCGCAGTCGAGGCGCAGCGCCGGCATCAGGTTGCGGTCCAGTCGTTCGGCCAGGGCAAAGAGGTCGTTCCGTCCGCCGCGCGGCGCGTCACCCAGAATGCGCCTGAACTCCGCCGCCCTGTCGTCGGCGATTGACAGTTCGTGATTGCCGAAGAACACCGCGCCAGAATGGCTCACTGCCGAACAGAACATGTCGGGTCGGCTCAGCGCCAGGCGGAGTGCGCCATAGCCGCCCATCGAGAGGCCGCCGATGCAGCGACCTGCGCGACGGACGATCGTCGGGAAGGTTCGATCCACGAGCGGAATCAGGTCCGAAATGATCGCAGACTCGTAGGCGTACCCTTCGACGGCATCCGTGTAGAAGCCGCGCCCTCCGTCCGGCATGACAACGATCATGGGAATGCCGTCCATGTAGCGTTCGATGGAGGTCCGCCGCATCCAGATTGTGTAGTCATCCGAGAGGCCGTGGAGCAGATACATCACCGGGTAAGGCGGCGAAAGCGCCGGATCATCCGGCAAGATGACATTGGCGGCAACGTGCTTCACCAGCGCCGCGCTGCGGTAATGGAGCTCACACCAGGCCATGGCCACCCTCCTGTTTCACTGACCTTTTCAGGTATGTCGTAGGCGTCTGCGCCAGAACCGGCCCGATCGGGACGCCCTGGGCTACGCGAGGCCGACCACGATACAGGGGAGACACCGATGCTGCCGTCGCGAACACGTCGGCCACTGGGACCGAGCGTCCGATGAGGACAATGCCGCCGCGTATCCCGCCCCCCGCCATGGCGACACACGCCTGATCAGGATCGTGATCGCGGCCGCCTGCCCTGTTGATCTCGCGCGTTCGACCGAACTCCCCCATCCAGAGAACAAGGGTATTGCGGAGAAGGTCCCGTTCCTCGAGGCCGCGAATCAGTTCCGCCATAGCATGGTCCATCTGCGCGAGGAGCCGTCGAACACGCGGAGCGTTGTCCGTATGCGTGTCCCAGCCCGGCAGGATGGCCTCGGCATACGTGGCTCCCCGCTCGATGCTTCCGAGGGCTCTGCGGCACTGATCCGCAAAGGTCTGGGACCTGACCTGACGCAGCGGCTCGACGGGTATGGCTGTTGCCGGAAGCGCAACGCCGTTCCGCGCCAGAATCCGTGCGCGTCGGTGGTCTATCTCGGGCACGCTCACGTTCGCGACGACGGCTATGCGGTCGGACAGGTCGGCAAGCTCGGGCATGTGGCAACAATAGCGAATCCCGGGCGAACGGGTCGCAATGCTTCGAAACTGCCCGCCGCAATCGGGCGTCCACGTGTCGAAGGCGCTCGGCCCGCCGTCCATCCACAGCACGATCGCCGCTCGGCGACGCTCGGGCAGCGGCGGAATCATGGCGGCGGCAGCGCCTACCAGCCCGAACCGCAGCAGCTCCCTGCGCCTGACAGGCGTCGCAACGCCTTGTGAGCGGCCGGCGTCGGCGCTCACGACCACGGCCCCGCCACGACACGCTCTCCCACGCGCCCCACCCAGACCGGCAAGCCGGGATACTTCGCATCGTAGTAGTCGGTGAAGTTCTCGACACGCTCCTGATTGCCGGGGAACATGTCGTAGTGCATCGGCACAGCCAGCTTCGGCTGCAGGGCGCCGCAGAGGTCGGCGGCTTCCTGAAACGTGAAGTTGCCCAGGCAGCCCCGTCTGAACCGAGGCCCGTCGCGTCCGTTGATCGGAACGAAGACGATATCCGGCCGATGCGCCGCGAGCGTCGCGGCCAGGCCTTCCCATGGGACACCGTCGCCTGCATGGAACAGCGTGACGCCGTTCAGCTTGATGATGACCCCCAGATGCGGATAGCCGAGCGTGTCGTCACGATCGAAGAACTCATGCGCCGCGCGCACGGCTGTCACTTCGCCCCACGGGAAACGCGCAGTCTCGCCGTCGTCAAGCCCGAGCACCCGGTCAGCCGGATAGCCTTCGGCCACCAGACGGCTTCGGGTCACCCTGGAGACGAGGAGGCGTGACGCGGGCGATGCTGCCATGATGCCCGGTAGGGCCGTCCGGTCCACGTGGTCGCTGTGGTCGTGCGTACCAATCACGAGGTCGGCCACCGTAACGTCCTCAGGGCGGAAGGGCCGCGGCGTCACCCGTCTGGGATCGTCCTTGAGGTAGAGATCAACGAATACGGTCGCCCCTGCGCCCTTGTACGCGAATCCGTTCTGGCCGAGCCACCAGAACGCGATCGCCCCGGGTGGCGGATCGCACTCGGCGATGTCTGTAATGAGTTCCTTGCCTCGCTTAGCGATTTCTGCCATTGGACCGACCTTTCGAAACGCACATGGTTATCTCATTTCCCATTTTCGGGGCTTCGGAAGGCGTTTCCTGCACGCTACGCCGCGCGCCCTCTGTCAGGTAAAGTGGAGAGCGATGTACCGCATACTCCTGCTCGGCCGCAACCGATCCGTGGACGTTCCATAGCCCATGAATCCGGTCCTTGCGGCCTTCGGTCTCACACTCTTTGCCGGCGTTGCCACAGGCATCGGGAGCATCATCGCGTTCGCCACAAAGAGGACGAACCACCGATTCCTCTCGGTCGCGACAGGCGTCTCTGCAGGCGTCATGCTGTACGTGTCGTTCGTTGAGATACTCCAGAAGGGCGCGGATGCTCTGGCCAAGTCGTACGGCGAGCCGCTGAACCATTGGATCAACGCGGCATCGTTCTTCGGCGGAATCGTGCTCATCGGTCTAATAGACCGCTTCATCCCGTCAGCCGAGAACCCGCACGAGGTACACACTCCGGACGAGACTGCCCCGCTCAGCGACCCCGATGCGCCGTTGCCGGACTTCTCCGCCCTGGACAGGACGCGCGTTGAGGTCGGCAGTCATGGCGTCCACGACCACCGCGTAGATCCCCAGAAGCTCATGCGGATGGGCGTCTTCACGGCGATCGCCATTACGATCCACAACTTCCCGGAGGGTCTGGCCACATTCCTGGCCGCGCTTGAGGACCCGGGATTGGGCATCGCAATCGCCATCGCCGTGGCGCTCCACAACATCCCGGAGGGCATCAGCGTGTCCGTGCCGATCTTCTACGCGACGGGCAACAGGCGCAAAGCGTTCGTCTACTCGCTCTTGAGCGGACTGGCCGAACCCCTGGGTGCGATTATCGCCTACGCCGCGCTCTTCATCTTCGCCGGCGGGTCAGGCGGCGGCGTTCCGCCGGAGCTCATGGGGATACTGTTCGGCGGCGTCGCCGGCATCATGGTCTACATCAGCGTTGACGAGCTTCTGCCCACGAGCCGAGCCTACGGACAGGGCCACGACAGCATGTTCGGCATGGTGGGCGGCATGGCGATCATGGCGCTCAGCCTATTGCTGATGAAGTAGGGATCGTTTACTGCCCTCGCGCGAACTCGTACACCACCATCTCGAGAGGCTTGAGACGACCCGTTGTGATCGCGCCGCTTGGCGCGGCAGATCTGGACGCCCCTGACCGACCGGCTTCGTTCGTTTGCGTGACGCGAAGGCTCCCATCGGTGGAGATCCACGGCGTCAGGTCGTACCGGAATGTCAGCTTGCCCTCGGGGCCCTGGTTGAGTACGATCGCCATAACACTGTCGCCGCGGACGTACGCCGACATCCGAACTCCGCGCGCGACCTCGGGCATCAGGCATGAGCCAATCAGCGTACCGTCGGTGAAGTAAGGCAAGAACCTCTCTCGCAGCTTGGCGCAGACCTTCAGTGTGCGAGACAGTCCCGGCACGGCTTCGATGCGTTCGGAGCCGTTGATCCGATCCGGCTTCGACGGCCAGACGTTCAGGATCAGGTTGTCCATGAAGGCGAATCGTGCCTCGGCCTCGGAACGGTTGATGTTGGCGTTGGGGCGTGGAGCGGGGAACGCGTTGACGAATGCCTGTCGGTCGCCATAGCCGCCCCAGTTCCACGTGTAGTCGAGCCACTCGCAGTCCACCTCGACGTTCCACAGCGACTCGCCGCTGAACGTAGCCTCCGGGTCGAGCTTGCGGGCATAGTCGCGGATGCGCCGAGTCAGGTCCTGCATGGTCGGCCTCTCCTGCGCGGTCCAATACTGATCCCAGCTCACCGACGGCAGCCCGAGATCGGCCCAGCGACGACACGCTTCGGCTACCTCATCCTGCCATTGGGCGTTCGCCGGTCCTACCTGCACGCATGAGAGTCCGGAAGCGTAGGGAGGGTTCCATCTCGGGATCATCTCGGTGTGATAGGTCCATCCGTTGTTGTTGGGGATGGTCAGGCCATATCGCGCGGCCGTTTTCGGGCTTGCCTGAAGCACGCTGATGAATGGCGCGAGGTTGACGCCCTCGCGCCGGCAGGCCTGGGCTGCCTCAACGAGGTCGCTCTCGGTGCCGAGGTGCGGGAATGGGGGCGGCAGAGAGGCATCGAACGACGGCTGCCATCCCCACATGACCATCTCACGCAGGCCGTGCGCTGCGGCCTCCCGGGCCAGTCCAGGAAGGTCCCTGAACTTCCATACCGCGTCCGTCGAATCGGCGGGTTGGCTCTGGGACATCCACACCGTTCGGTAGCCGAGCGTCTCGCGAATGTGCTTCGGTACGGGCGCTTGTCGCCTGGCATGGGACCTCACCCACGCCCTATATGGTTCAATGCCCTTTGCCCATCCGCTCCGATGCGGCGTCAGCACCCATTCGCCGCTCGACCACCTGGTGCCGGGCGCGATCGTCTCAGGATGCGCACAGAGCAGCCTCAGTTGCTTTGATGACTGTCGGAGCTGAAGATAGGTCGTGGTATGCGGGTCCCAACCCCAGCGGCGCGGGAACAGGCTGAAACCGCCGTTGAGGCCGCCAAGGTCCATCCAGCGGCTCCACATGCTGTGGAACATGCCTCCCGACTTGTGTTCGACCATGGAGTTGTTGACCGCATACCAGGTGTCCACGTCGGACACGGTGAGTTCTCGGAACGGCGCCGACCCGAAGCCGCAGGTCTTGAAGATCGTGTTGTCCGGACCGGCAACTGCAATGA
The DNA here is from genome assembly GCA_037442185.1 of Chthonomonadales bacterium. GTDB lineage: Bacteria > Armatimonadota > Chthonomonadetes > Chthonomonadales > CAJBBX01 > JAAYVH01. The sequence continues at coordinate 7,368 of JBBIQU010000122.1, forward strand.
GGCCGCGCAAGTCCGGGAAGATGACCTGGGGTATGGGGCGAGCGGTCTTGTTCTCGATCTCGCACGTCATGACCACGGAGCGCCCGTCGGGATCGGCGCGCAGCACGACCGTCGCCGACACGCTCCCTCCGATGGAGAAGCCGCCTCGCGACATCCCGAGCGAAGCAATGCGAATGGCGACTCTGTCGGGAGTCACCGTGAAGTCGGCGTCCTTGCTGTAACGCGCCGCCAGCCGGAGCGGCTCGAACTCGGGAAGCGGATAGGCCATATCCACGAGGCCTGCCCCATCCGTGTCTGCCTGAAGCAGCGTGCCTGGCCCGTCGTAGTCCATGCATGTGAGAGCGCCGCTCGCCCTGTCGAAGCGCAGGTGAAGTCCATTCAAAGTCGCCGAAACCATGTCATGCCGGGGCATGCCCATACCTCCCGCTCCCGTGAGCGCAATCGCCGCCGCAATCGTTGCCAGCATCACAGGCCCTCCTTCGTTGAGGATCCGGTTCGATGCCGTTTCGAGGTTCACCTGCCCCGCGCTACAATCTCAGCATGCGTGAAACCGCCCAACGAACGGGCGACCTGCACAAAGGGGGACAAACAGCGTGCGACCATGGCTCCTGATCGGCTCGGCCCTACTGGTACCGGTGTTGCCTGCATCTTCCCGCGCATCGGAACTGCTGTCCGTTCGACCCGTCACCGATTCCATCATCATGCTCCATTTCGACGACGGATATGTGATCCATCACAAGAGGGGTGAGCCACGAACCCAGGAGAAGGTTGTCGTCAATCCCCTGGACGCCGGCACGGCCTCGAACCCGCGGACATACGCCGTTCAATCGGCCGATGACCCTGCGTACCATGCGGCTCGGATGCCCGTCAGCGTCGGCCGCAAGAGCAAAGGAACGGAGTTCGCGTGGCTGGTGGATTCCTGGGTGAACAACAGGGCCGTCAACACTCAGCCCGACCACGCGAAGGAGCACTGGCTCTACCTGAAGCTGCCCGAACCGATGAAGCCCGGCAAGACGTACATGGTGCGGACCGGCTCGCTCGCATCCAACGGCCGCGAGTGGAGATTGACTTTCGACACCGGCAGGGCGCGCTCGGAAGCAGTCCACGTGAACACCCTCGGCTACCTGCCGTCCTCACCTGCCAAGTTCGCGTATGTCTACCACTGGATGGGTGACGCGGGAGGACTCGACGTGAAGCCCATCGTCGGGCGGTCTTTCCACGTCATGGAGGCGGCATCCGGGCGACGTGTCTTTACGGGCAAGGTTGCGTTTCGAATGCCTGCGACCCAACAGGAGACCGTTCACCTGACGGACACCCCGAACGGCAACTTCCTGGGCGCCGACGTCGCCGAATGCGACTTCAGCGCGCTATCGAAGCCGGGACGCTATGTCATTGCCGTCGAAGGCGTGGGCTGTTCGTGGCCATTCCGGATCGCCGCGGACGTGTATCGGCCCGCATTCCGTGCCACCGCTCGAGCGCTCTATCACAATCGCTCCGGCATCGCCTTGAAGAAGCCCTTCACGGAGTTCGAGCGCCCGGCGCCGCACAATCCGAAGCTGACCCCGGGTTTTGCCGGAAAGCTGCGGTACACGCGCGTTCGATGGACCGAATGGGGCAGCGAGGGGGGCGACGCCGCGAAGCTCATGGCGGATTCGCCGGGCGAGTTGACGGACACGTGGGGATGGTATCAGGACGCCGGAGACTGGGACAGCTACGAGACGCACATGCGCATTCCGCAGGAACTCCTCTTGGTCTACTCCATGGCCCCGCGCAACTTCACCGACGGCGAGCTGAACATTCCGGAAAGCGGCAACGGCGTGCCCGACATTCTCGACGAGGCCGCGTGGCTGCCGCGGTTCTGCCGGCGACTCCGCCATGAGCTGATCGCCAAAGGCTGGGGCACCGGCGGCGTTGGAGTGCGCGTAGCCGGAGATGCGTTCGGCACGGACGAAGGCACAACGCCCGACGGCAAGAAGGTGGGCCGAGGGTCATGGGAAGACACCGACCGAGTCTACATGGTCTCGGGCGAGGATCCGTGGTCCACCTATCGCTACGCTGGAGCCGCCGCGAATCTCGCGCGGTTCATCCCGCGAGACCCGGAGGGGGTGGATTGGGCCAAAGAAGCACGCGAATGTTTCGCGTGGGCAACCGCCAACACGCGCCCTGGTGACGAGGAGAAGGACGGCAGACGCCTTCGTCACGCGCGGGCGTATGCTGCAGCATCCCTGTACGCTCTCACCGGCGATCGGGAGTATGAGGATCGGCTGAAGGCGGACACCGACTGGATCGAGCCCGGGACGTACCTCTGGGACGAGCAGAGCCTCTACGGTCCAGCCGTCTACGTGCTGCACGGCAAAGGCGATTCGACCCTGCAGCGACGTCTGCGGTCGGCGCTGCTGCACACGGCGGACGAGGCCCTCGTCGTGACTCCGTCCAAGCGAGCTCTCAGGTGGGGCGGGAACTTCAGCATGCCCATGCTGGTCGGTCAGCAGACGACGCCCCTGGTGTTCGACGGCATGATCGGCTATGCCATCGCCCGCGTACGGGAACCGGAGCGAGCCCGAAAGTACTTTGCCGCCCTTTGCACAACGTGCGACTACTTCCTCGGCACGAATGCGCTGAACCAGACGTGGATCACGGGCGTCGGTCCGCGGTATCCAAAGGAGATCTTCCATATGGACGCGTGGTACAACGGCAAGGGCAGGTACCACCCGGGACTGATCCCCTACAGCCCGTGGCGCAAGGTGAAGGATGAGGGTCAGGGACCGTGGGATGCGGACTGGGCCAACCCGACGGCGTATCCTCACATTGACCGGTGGCCAGGCAACGAGCGATGGTTCAGCAATCGGTGTTCTCCCATGGCCAGCGAGTTCACCGTACATCAGAACATCGGACCGGCGGCGGCGTTCTACGGTCTGCTGAGCGGTGAGGCCGCCAACGGCCCCGGCCGCGCGCCGGAAGGTTCGCCACAGCGCGCACAGAAGTCGGGACGTGGAGGGAGAGCTCGGTGACCCGGCGTGAACTGCTCGCGCTCGCATGTGCCGCGTCATTCGCGCCGGACCGTGAATACCCACGCTCGGCCCGTCGAACGCCTGTGATTGACGTCACCGATCTGTACCATCCCCCACAGGACCCGGGCGACAACTTCGACCTGATCGCCGCCTATGCCCTGCCCGAGATTGACCTGCGAGCGGTCATCCTGGACATCCACGAACCGTACCGGCGCCCCAACGATCCGGGACAGCATCCTGAGTATCGGGACCCCCAGGGGCCTCGAGAGCCGGGATACGTTGCGGTCGAACAGCTCAACTACATCTTCGACCGCACGGTGCCGGCAGGGTGCGCGCCGTTCACGCGGATGCGCTCGCTCACCGACACGATGGAGGACGTGCCCAAGTTCCAGCAACGCGGCATTGAGCTCATGCTGAGCGCGCTCGAGGAGAGCCCAAGCCGAGTCGAAGTCGTATCCTTCGGCTCGGCGAGACCGATCGCAGTCGCCTACAACCGACGGCCTGAGCTCATGAAGCGGAAAGTCGCGCGCGTCCACCTGTGCGCCGGATCCGCGCCGCCCGGATATCTCGAGTGGAATGTGATGCTGGACCCACTGGCAATGGTGCGCGTGCTGCGGTCCGACTTGCCGGTGGCCATCTACCCGTGTTCGACCGACAAGGGGCCGTTCGATTATGGTCCCAACAACACCTACTGGCTCCTGCCTGACCTGCAGTTCATCCGGCAGTTGGACCGGCGACTGCAGAACTATGCCGTGTACGCCTTCGAACGGATGCAGCGGGCCGACTTTCTAACTTATCTCGATGGACGCCCAGATCAAGAGGCGCTGGACCGCGTGTGCGCTCGAACGCACAACGTCTGGGAGACTTCGGTGTGGATGGAAGTTGCGCGCCGATCTCTCGTCCGGCGGGCTGACGGCACGCACCGCATCATTCCGCGCGAAGCGCTCCGGCGAGACGATGTCGTACTTCCGAACGAGCTTCGGCCGGTCACGGTCGAGACGACGATGACCGGCCGGTTCTCAGCCTCGCCCGCCACAGGCCGGAGCGCTCGCTGGCTCTACTACCGCGGTGATGCCCGCGCCAACGAAGCGGCGTTGCGGGAGGCGTTGCCTGCGTTGTACGCGGGCTTCGATCCCGACGCCCGTCCGACGCGAGCGCACGTTTCGTAACGGGCGGGCGACGATGGTCCACCCGTACCGCTTCGCCTCCCGCGACTTGCCTATGCTCGCGCCAGCACGGGGAACGCCTCGTGCTCGAACGGCGTGCCGGGCTGCAGGTCCAACCCGCTCGTCACGACGTGCGGATTGCCGTTGAAGGTCGTGCCGTCGGCCATGTAGATCGTGATGATGGCTCGTCGCGGCCTGTCGGTAGTGTTGGGCCCGGCATAGTGGAAGGTCCGCCCGTCATGGAACGTGCAGCTTCCCGCCGGCATGCGCGCCACGAACGGCGTGAAGTCCTTGGACTCGGGATCGGGCACGAGGCCAAACAAGTCCTGGGCATCCACGAGACGAATCGGCTCGAACATGCCCCAGGTGTGCGACTTCGGCACGAACTGCATGCAGCCGTTGGCAACATCAACGTCGTCGAGCGCCATCCAGCACGACAGCGCGCCCGGCTCGTTCATCGGCCAGTAGGGCAGGTCCTGATGCCACGGCGATTCCTTGCTGTCGCCCGGCATTTTGATCAGCGCGTGGTCGTGCCACAGGCGCACAGCGTCGAATCCTGCCAGCCGTCGCGCGATATCGGCCAGCTTCGGCGATAGCACGTAGTCGCGCATGCCCGAATGCAGGCGCCAGAGGTTCACCTTCTGCACAAAGACCTTTTCGTATTCGGGATTGAGCTTGCTGGTGTGATGGGTTGCGTCAAGCGAAAGTTGGTTGGCGTCCTCGAGCGCCTCTCGTGCAGTGCGCAGCTCGTCGGCGTCAAGCACGTTGGGAAGCAAGACGAAGCCGTTCTCGCGATAGAAGGCGATCTGCTCGTCGGTGAGCGGGTATGGGTTCACTTTGGCCGTGTTCCTTCGTCGGGTGTGATCTTGCGCCAAGTGGCGCACATGCCGGTTCATACGCCGGTTGGTCAGCCGCCGTTGCCGATACCGCGAAGTTCTCAAGCCGTTTCGGGAACCCGGGCAAGGGTGTGTCGTCCTGAGTTCAGAAAACGGCGAGATA
>JBBIQU010000123.1:0-12513 GCA_037442185.1 Chthonomonadales bacterium
TCCTGCTGGTCCTCGCCTGTGTCATCCGTGAAGGTGGCGATGAAGCCCTCTTCGGAGAGCAGTTGGGCAGTGACTTCGGTGCGCGCGTCTACCACAGTCGGGTTGATCAGGTAGCCGTCCTTCACTCCGTCGAGCAGCGAATAACGGAAGGTCGGCTGGCCGCTCTCGCATCCGAAGGTACGGTAGGTATCGAGCAGGAGGCGCCGCTCGGCCTCGCGCGGGTCACGCGTGCTCGGGTTGTTCGTGTCGAAGCGGCGCAGGTAATCCCGCGGCGTGGCGGTCAGGCCCAGCTTGTAGCCGATGAAGTAGTCGAAAACCGCGCGGGCGTTGCCGCCGATCGAGCGATGCGCTTCGTCCGAGATGACCAGGTCGAAGTCCGTCGGCGAGAACAGGCGCTGGTACTTGTTGTTGAAGAGCAGCGACTGCACCGTCGTGACGACGATCTCGGCGCGTCGCCAGTCATCCCGGTTCTCCTTGTAGATCACCGTCTGGAAGTCGGCCGAAAGCAGCGCCGTGAATGCCTTCTTGGCCTGGTCCTCGAGTTCGAGGCGGTCCACCAGGAACAGCACGCGCCGGGCGTTGCCGGACCGGAGGAATAGCTTTACGACAGCGGCGGCGGTCAGCGTCTTGCCGGTGCCGGTTGCCATCTCGAAGAGGAAGCGGTCCTTTCCATCGCGGACTGCGGCTTGGAGCCGATGGATGGCCTTGAGCTGGTACGGGCGCAAGAAGCGAAGCTTGTTGGCCTGGATGTAGGCAGGGCGCTCGGATTCGTTCTTCCAGCCCGCCTCGGACTGATAGGTCGGTCGCTGGGTCAGAACGATGTAGTCGTCGGCGACGTGCTCGTCTATCAGGCGCTGAGGATTGGGGGTGATCTGCTTGTATCCGGAAACCGATTCCGGCGTCGGGAACGACGTGATAATGTAGGGGTTGCCGCGGTCCAGGTCCCAGAAGTAGTGCAGATTGCCGTTGGACAAGATGACGAACCGGCAGTTCAGCGACCGGGCGTACTTCCGCCCCTGTTCCTTGCCGACGAGCGGATCCTTGTCGCTGGCCTTGGCCTCGAGGACAATGAGCGGGAAGCCTTTGGCGTCAAGCAGGACGAAGTCAACGAACCCGCGCTCGGGCTTCTCGAAGTCGTCCCCGAGGGCCGCAAGGTCGGCGGGCTTGATGGCCACGCTTGGCTCAAGCCGGATGTTCGCGGGTCCCGCATCCGTTGCGAAGAAACGCCATCCGGCCGCTTCAAGGAGCTTGTTGATCTTGACTCGGGCTGCAGCTTCTTTCTCGGACATTCCGGCTCCTCCATCTTCGGCCACTTACCGTATCCTAGCACGGGTCGGCGGTACTTTCAAGAGGCGCCGATTGCCCTGCGGGCGACGGGGGTCCGGTGAGGTCACATCGCCGCGTTGGTCATGCGGTCCTGGGGATAGGGCCGGCTCCGTCATTGCGAGCGATGACGTGGGTGGCCGGACTTCGCCGACGGGCGTGGCGGGGAGTCTAGTATGCATGATTTCCTAGGAAATCATGCATACTAGACTCCCCTTCCAAACACGCAACCGTCAATCGGCGAAGGGATCGTCCTCGGTCTTGAGGCGACACGGTGGTGTCCTATCGGCGTCGCAAGAAGCGACGGCTACACGCTGCGCGTCCTATCGCCGAGGGGTCGTTGCCGTTACGGCCGCAGGCCGTGTAGCCGCGGGTTCTCCCCGCGCAGACGTTCGGTGACGGACCGACCTTCAGCGTCCCGAGAAGCGAGGGCTACACGCTGCGCGTAGCTTCGACCGCGTGTTGGTCTGCGAACGATTCCCCCCTCCCCCTTGCCCCCGCCCACCCAGGGGGCGGGGGTAAATGGGGCGCGCAACGTTGACACGCAACCGGGTCGGGGCGGTGATTGGACGCGGAGACGCGTGCCCTGTGGCCGGAACGGCACCTCGGCGGCGATGCGATTATCGCGCTGGCTCGACACGGATGCGGTCGAGGGCGTTGCGCAGGTCGTGGAGGTCGTTGCAGAGCATGAGGCCGTTGTCGGCTATGGCGGCGGCGTAGGCCGGGGCTGAGCGGCCTCCGACGAGGATGGGAAACCCTGTGCCGACCGCTCGGCGCAACTCGGCAAGCTCGACGCTCACGCGCGGATCATCGGGCGGATAGACGATGCTGATGAGCGCGGCGCGGGCATCCGTTGAGCGAGCTGCCCATCCGATCTCCTCGGCCGGAAGCGATGCGCCCAAGTAGCGAACGGTCCACCCCGCGCATGCGGCCATGACGGCGGCAAGCAATGCGCCCGCATCGTGCGATTGGCCGCGCAAGGTCGCCACGACGGCAGTCGGGGCTCCCTCGTCCCCCTGATTGGCCTCCAGCAGGCGCATGAGCCGAGCCCGCACCATCTCCGTTGCCATATGCTCCTGAGCCGGATGGAGTCCGTCGGTCCGCCAGGCCTCGCCCAGCCGCTGCAGGAACGGCCCGGCGACTTCAGCGATGAAGCGCGCCGGACCAAGGTCCGTTGCCGACGCATCGAGCATCCGGCCTAAGGTCGTCGCGTCCATCGTCCGGACGGCGGCAAGGCACAGCTCGACCGTAGCTTCGGCGTTGCCGTGCGGGACGGCCGGCTCGGAGGCGACCAACTCGGAACTGAGCCTGCGCAGGGCCTCAAGGTCGAGGTCGCACACGGCGCCGATAGGATGCCCGCCTGCGACGGCGGCGCGCAGCAGCCGGAGCTTCTCGATGTCCTGCCGCGTGTAACGCCGGCGGTTGGTCGGCGTGCGAGATGGCCTAACCACGCCGTATCGGCGCTCCCAGGTCCTGATCAGCTGCTGCGGAAGACCCGACATGCGCTCTGCTGCCCGTATTGTATACGTTTCGTTCATATAATGTTGTCCCTCAAAGCCCTATCGCCTTGCCTCTTCATCACAGTGTACCTTACGCAGCACGGCATGAAGTATGCGCAAAACATATTCAAGACTTGGGCGCTCCCGCCCGACTACGGCCGTATTGTCTCCTGTGAACGCCGATGATGAGCGCGGACTCACAAACTCAACGAGAGAACCTGAAAGGATAACTTACGCAAATGTTCAACAGGATCAACAGACTGGTCGCAGTCGGCGCAGCGGGCCTCCTGGTTGGCCTTGCCGCTCCCTCAGTTGCCGGAGAGAAGCACGACATCGTTGACACAGCCGTTAAGGCCGGTTCCTTCAAGACGCTTGTTGCTGCAGTCAAGGCCGCGGGTCTAGTGGACACGCTCAAAGGCGAGGGGCCATTCACCAACTTCGCGCCGACCGACGCAGCGTTCGCCAAGCTTCCCAAGGGCACCCTGGACAGCCTGCTGAAGCCCGAGAACAAGGACAAGCTCGTTGCGATCCTCACCTACCACGCCGTACCGGGCCAGGTCATGGCCGCGGACGCCGCCAAGCTTCCGAACGGCGCCAAGGTGAAGACGGTGAACGGCAAAGAGATCATCGTTCGCAACAAGAAGGGCGTGCGGATCAACAATGCCAAGGTTACGCAGGCCGACATCGCCTGCACCAACGGCGTGATCCACGTGATTGATACCGTTCTGTTGCCCAAGTAACGATTTCCACAGGGAGGGGGACCGAATCATGTTCACCATAGTGACAGGACTGGCTGCGTCGCTGCTTCTGGCAGGACCGGCCGACGACCGGAAGAATCAAGCCGCATCCGAGAGGAAACCTGCATTCAGAACCGTTGACACCCGCAGCTTCACGTTGCAGGTACCGTCAGGATGGAATGTCAGCGACGAGACCCCATGGGGCTCTCGCGAGATCCGTCCCGATGGAGCCGACTCAGCGGAAGGCGCTTCCATGTCGTCCATGACCGGTCCCGGGCTCGGAAGGCAGTCCTGGCAGAGGCTCTACGAGACGTCGCTGTACTTCATCACTCGTTACGATCGCGAGCGGAAGATGAAGGCCACGCCGTATACGATCGGCAAGTCGAAGCAGGGGTTCGAAACGTGCTCGTGGGACATGAAGGACGAGGAAGATCGCGTTCTTCAGCGGCATGTCATCTTGAAGCACGAAAACGGGAACATCCTCGCGCTGTCCGTGAAGTTCCCGAAGGCCGTGAGCAGCGCCGACAGAGCCAAGCTGGATCGCTCATTCCGACACATGCTGGACACAGCCGTCGTTAAGTAAGCGACGTCCTCCAACCAACGACGCTCTGCGTTCGGGAACCTCGTTCCTGGACGCAGGGCGTCTTTGACTTCGCCGGACGTGATCGCGCCTTGCCTTTGACAACCGAGTGGACTATACTTGTACATGCCGGCCGTGCCGGATGGCCGGCTGCGGACAAGGGTCGTCAAGCAGCACCGTCAACGATGTTCGACGCGGGAGGCAGCCATGGATGCCGCACCAACCGAACCGCAAGCGACCGGCGAGCGGACGGCAGCAAGTCTCTGTGATGAAGCGCGAGAGCATCTGAAGCAGCTTCGGGTTGGGGAGGGCGAGGCGTCAGCGCGCGCAGCCGTTCAGCTTGATCCTCAGTCCGACGACGCGCACACTCTGCTCGGAATAGCTCTCTGCCGGAGGGGCAAGAACACCGAGGGGATCGAGGCGCTCGGCCGAGCCGTCACGATCAACCCGGCCAACGTGACCGCGCGCTCCAACCTCGCAACCGCGCGGCAGCAGGCAGGTCACCTTGATGCCGCCCGGGCCGAATGGCTTGCGGTCCTTGCCCTCGATCCGAACAACACCAAGGCTCGGGGCGCTCTGGCAGTGGTGGAGTGGCAGATTCAGCAGGCCACGGGCAGTCAGCCGGGCTACCCGACAAGCCCGCAGCCGCAGGTCGCTCCTCCCGGCCAGCCGGCACCTCAGCCGGAACCGCCCGCGGAGGTGCGATACGACCTGGCGGGCAATCCCATCCCGGGCGACACAGCATCGGCCTCGGCGGACCGGCAGCAGCCCATGTCCTACTACGAACCGTCCCCGCAGCGCCGGTACGGAACCGGCCGGACCCAGGGACCTGCACATGGGGCGAGCACAGCATCAGGTGACGATCCCGGCGGCTGGTCGCCCACCAACATCGCCGCCATTCTCTTATCGCCCACGGCGTTCTTCCACGATCAGCGCGGGCACTACGGCATCACGAAGCCCCTCCTCTTCTCCATCATCAACGGACTTATCATCGGAGGCCTGATGCTGGCCGCTATGCTCATCAGCATGGCGCAGGCGTCTCGCGGCATGGGTCGCTCGGGCCTTGCCATCGGAGCCGGAATGGCGGGAATGCTGATCGGCTGGATCATCGGCTTCGTGGTGGGCATCGGCATTCAGTTCGCAGCCGTGGGCCTCGTGCACCTGATCGCAAGGTTGTTCGGGGGGCGCGAGCCGTACGGCGCAACCTATCGCGCGCTGATCTATGCCGCAACCCCCAGCACTCTGTGCTATGCCGTGGCAATGGCCGCCATGCTTGCGTTGCCCGCTCTGGCCATACCGGCGGTCCTGTTGATCTTGGCCGGAGCCGTATGGACACTCGTTGTCGCCATCATCGGCCTTGGCATCATGCAGGACATCTCCAGTTGGTCGGCATTCGGCATACTGGTTGTGTCCGGCATCGCGCTGTTCGTCATCAGCTTCCTCATCGGGATGGTCTTCGGCGGCGTTCTGACGGCGCTCATGAGCCTCCGGGGCTCGACATACCCCGGCGGATACCGACAATCCCCGTTCACCCGACCGCCGGGCATCGAGCGGCCGTTCCCCGGCCCGTCCGGGTTCCCGTCGGGACCGCCGGGCTTCGAGGGTCCATCCCGCTTCGGCCCGCGCGGACGCACCATGCCCGACTTCGGCCGGGGCATGTAGGACGCGGTCCATGGTGCCATGCTTGGACGTTGAACAGCCTCGCCATACAGGTCCGTCCGTCGTTCGAATCGTCCAGACCGATGGACGGTACGTCCTCGAACGGGACGGCAAGCCCTACTGGATCAAGGGAGCCGTCGGCAGCGCCTATCTGGATCGCCTCAAAGCGGCGGGCGGCAACTCGATCCGGGCCGGCGCGCGTGACCTTGACCGGGCGCATGCGCTCGGCCTGACCGTGCTGGTCGGTCTCCCTTTCGGCAAGCAGCGCTGGGGCTTCGACTACGCCGATCGCAAGCGGGTGGAGGCCCAGCTCGCCGAAATTCGCGATCTGGTCGTGCGCCACCGGGATCACCCTGCACTTCTCATGTGGGCGCTCGGAAACGAACTGGAAATCCACACCACCAAGGAGCAGAGGGTCGCGCTCTGGAAGGCTCTCGACGAGGCGGCGAAGATGATCCACGAACTCGATCCAAACCATCCGGTCATCACGCCGATCGGCTGCGACTTCATCTACCAGACCATCCTGCCCGAGCTGGAAGCCCTGTGCCCGGCGCTCGACGCGGTGGGCCTCAACGCCTACAACGACATGCTGCGACTTCCCGAGGAGCTCGCCCGGCAGGGCTGGAAGCGGCCGTATGTCGTGACGGAGTTCGGACCGCGCGGCCACTGGCAGGTGCCGAAGACGGCGTGGGGCATGCCCCTTGAAGACACCAGCACCGAGAAGGCAGCTTTCTACCGCCGGGCCTATCGCCACGCCGTGGCCGACAGGCCACAATGCCTCGGGTCCTACACGTTCCATTGGTCGCAGCACCACGAGAAGACGCACACGTGGTACGGCATCTTCCTGCCTGACGGCAGCCCTACCGAGGCCGTGGACGCCATGACGGAGATGTGGACCGGCAAGCCGCCCGCCGATCGGTGCCCGATCATCGGCTCCGGGAGGATACGCTTCCTGAGTGGGAAACCGGACACGCTCGCGCCGGGCGTGTTCATTGCGGGATCGGAAGTAACCTGCGAGGTTGACGCATCGGATCCCGAGGGCAAGCCACTCCGCATCGAGTGGGATCTGAGATTGGACGTCGCCGACAATCCGAATGTTGGCGGCGACAGGGAAGAGCCCGTCCAGCCGATCGCGGGGGCCGTCGTCCGCACGGAAGGCGCTTCGGCGGTTGTGAAGCTGCCGTCGGAGCCGGGCTGCTATCGGCTCTTCGTCTACGCGCGCGATCCCGCCGGCAACGCAGCCACAGCGAACGTGCCGATCACGACTGTACCGAAGGAGGCGCTCTAGGATGGCATGTCAGTGCAGCCTGGGAGTGTGGGGGGCAGTGGCGGCGATGCTTGCAGGACTCCTGACAGCAGGATGCGGTCGGCCACCGAAACCTGCACAAGAATCGAACGCGGCTCATACCTCACAGGAGACAACCCGGATTGTGGAGCGCGAGCAGGACGAAGCGACGCGGCGTGAGTGGCGCAAACGAGCCGGGCCGGAACTCTCCGGACTACTCGATCGGGAGTTCGGCGAGTGGGAAATGCTCTCCCTCCAACAGCTGGAGGGGACGTATTTCGCCATGATCCATGTCCTCGATCCGAACGCGCTTCGGTACTACTGGGTCGCCGTTTCACCCACATACCAGTTCGTGGCGAAGCAGTCTGCGATGGCCCACGGCGTGGAACTCAACGGCCTGTATGACGTGGACGGAGATGGCCACAAAGAGGCGGCGTTCTGGATATGGAGCGGCGGTGACGCCGGACTTGACACGTGCTTGTTCATCAAGCTGCGTCCCGAGCCACGCGTGCTTGGCGGCAACGACTTCTGCCCCGTAGACTGCGGTCGCCCGCGCGACGTTGACCGCGACGGTAGGATCGAGTTCGAGGCGCGGGACCTCTCGTTCGGCAGCAGAGGCGTCAACCTGACCGTACCACTGATCTACGGCTACAGGGGCGGTCGGTTCGTTGACCTTACCGCCAGTCTCGGCCGCGACCAGCTGCGGGAGGCGATCGCCGCCAGCCGCAAGCAGTTGCGTGCGCTGGCCAAAGGCACGCGTCCGCTTGAAGGGGCGGGTGGACACGTGCATCTGAGGAAGTGGTACGCATGCGCGCGACTGCTGGGTGAGGAGGAGACCACGATCCTCAACGAAATGAGCGCAAATGCGCCTCGAAGGCTCCTGGACGTGTTCATGGACGATCTCCCCCTTTTGCGCGATACACTGGACAGCCGCAACGATCGGTTCTTCGGACCCGAAAGCCTCGATGCGTCTGGGGCTTGAGCGCGACAGAGTCCTGCCTCGCCCCCATCCTCGTCACCTGAGATGATGCCCGACCCTCGCGAGCGATGATTTGTCCCCCATCGCCGTATCCACCGGCCAGAGCGGGATCCGTCCGTGCACGCGACGAACCAACGTCGGACCGGCCCCTTGATTGGGATAGGCGTTAGCCCATCCTGAGCGTCGGTCCGCTCCACGTTCCGTATTGGCACATTCGGCTGCGGCGATCCGTATGTCTCAGGGAGGCAAGCGTTCAATAAGATCGAACCAACGGAGGATCGGGCGATGACCGTTATGACCATTCTGGGCAGCCCCAGGCGCTTCGGCAATACGGCTCAGGTGCTGGAGTGGATCGAGGAAGCCCTGCGAGCCGAAGGGCATCGCATAGATCGCGCCAACATCTGGGAACATCAGATCGGCCACTGCAAAGAGTCGCACCAGTGCCGGTACCCCCAGAGCGCGGCCTGCGGCACGCCCGATGACGCCGCCAAGCTGTTCGAGCGGGCGCTCGAAGCCGATCGGTTGCTCATTGCGTCGCCCGTGTTCTCGTGGGGCTTCCCTGCGCCGATGAAAGCGCTGATTGACCGCTTCTACTGCCTGTCGGGATACCGCCAGGACCCCGAACATGCCATCCTCCTCGAAGACAAGCCCATCGGACTGGTGATGACCTGCGGCGGCGGCGAGACGGAGAACTACGAAATCATGTCGCGCATCTACCGCAACATGATGGCGTTCTTCGGCGCGCGCGAACTGGGGTTCTGGCTCATCCCCAATGCCACGACGCCCGATGCCCTGGGCGAGAAGGTCCGGAAGGACGCCGCCGAATACGCTGCCCGCGTTATGGCTGATCTCGATTAGGCGGATCGAGGTACTTGATCCAGTACAGACCCGTGCCCGGTATGCCCAGCGACACGTAGCGGCGGCCATCGGGCGACACGCCGAATCGAGCGAACCGGCCTCCGATGCGCCAGCCGAGGCCCCTCTTCGTCGCCGTAACCCGCAACGGTCCCCGACCGAAGGTCTTTCTGAAGCGGAACATTGCCCTACTCCGGTTCGCGTGTATTGGGCGCCTCGACATCCAGCCCCGCGCCCCGCGATGAAGTGTCAACCTGACCCATCGTCCATAGCGTGTCATTGGCAACCCCATCCATGTCGGTTGGATAGGTATCCTTGCCGCCGGTGTCGAGGAACAGGCCGAGCGTGAGGTTGCGTTCGCGAATGCCGCCCCCCGGCGGGCCCGCGCGCCCGAGCGTGATGGATCGTCGGACCGTGTAGACATCGTCGCCCGACCGATCCCAGAGGAATCCGAGCCCGTTGGCGTTGCCGCCGCCGAGCGAAAGGTTGGGAGCGGCATAGCGATCGTTCCCTGCCCTGTCCGTCAGGAACCCGACGCTGAAATCGTGCCCCGCCCCCTGCGCCATGTTCATGAGCGCCGCATAGCCGTCGTCGCCACCTTCGTCGTCAAGGATGCCCACGGCGAAATGTGCGGCTGCGCCCTGCACGTACCATTGCCCCTTCAGGCCGTCGGGACCAGGCCCGGTCAGGAGCATGCCGAGCCCGTACCAGTAGCCGACGCCCTGGCCGAACACGCCGCAGGTGAACGTGTTCGAGCCTCCGGCGTCCATCAGGATCCCAATGCCGCCGGCAAGAGAGTGACCGTCGGTGTAGTCGGCCCTGCGCCCATATCCTGCGCCCTGGGCCATGCTGACATTATGCTCGGCGCTCTGGGGCGACGGGAAGTCGAGCACGGCGTCGTTTGCTTCGTAGGTGTCGTCCTCCGCTCCAAGATCGGCCAGAATGCCGCATCCGGCTGTGCTGCCGTAGCCCTGCGCGTAGGAGAAGCATCGGTACGCATCGCTGCCCGCGCCGTCAAGGAGCACGCCTATGCCGCCGAGCGCGCTTGCCTGCCCCGTGGTGTGACAGTCGTACAGGTCGTTGCCGGCCCAGTCGGCCAGCACGCCCGCGCCGAACGCTGCGGCGCTCTGAGTGTTGGCCGCAGAACGGTAGACGTCGTTGCCCGCGAAGTCGGCGACCATCCCGTAGCCCAGCACGCCGCAGCCGAACGCCGGCGCGCGGGGCAGGGCCTTCCTGTTCGCAACGGCAGCGATGGGCGTCTGGTCGAGCGCCGGCGCTGAGATATAGCGGTCGTCGCCGGCGACATCAACGAGAATGGCGATGCCGTGGCCGGGCTTCGCAGTGGCGCCTCCGGAGCGGTACACATCGTTGCCGCCCGTATCGAGGATCAACAGGCAGGCGGCTCCGGCTTCGTGCGTGTCACTCTGCACGCCTCGGAGCCGGACCTCGCCTAACGGCGTCGGGACATCGAGCGAGAAGCGCTCGGCGCCGGCGCGTTTGGCCAGACGGTCGCGGACGCCATCCAGCGCGAACGCCAGAAGCTCGGCTCCCACCAACATCCGCTTGCGATCAACGGACGCGAGGAGCGCATCCTCTGCCGGTTCCTTCGGGTCCTCGGCCGGATAGGCGACGATCTCGGTCCACAGCCTGTCCATATCCGTGTGGCGAACTCCGACGAGCGCCTTCTTGCGCCACTCCCACGCCCGGGCCGACGCCCGGAGCATCAGAGCCGCCGCGGCGCGAACATCGGCGGGAACCGACCCCTGACTCGACGCAATGCTCTTGGCGAGCGCGGCGGGCATGGGCGTCCCGGCGACGCGATGCACTTCACGAACCGCCGCCAGGAGACCGTCGGGCTTGTCGGCCTCTTTGGCCTCGGCGGCCAGCGGATCGCCGAGCAGGT
The DNA here is from genome assembly GCA_037442185.1 of Chthonomonadales bacterium. GTDB lineage: Bacteria > Armatimonadota > Chthonomonadetes > Chthonomonadales > CAJBBX01 > JAAYVH01. The sequence continues at coordinate 10,821 of JBBIQU010000123.1, forward strand.
CGAGGCGCGTGCCGTCGCCTGTTCGCAGGGCCGCCAGCGTCACCACAGGCGCAAGCTTGCCGCCCGACGCCGCGATGCCCTGACGGGTAACGCGCGCGTAGAATGGGATCCGCAGAGGGTCCTGATGCACGGCATCGAAGAACGCCAGGCGGTAGTCGCCTCCGCCGTATTGGGCCATGTCGAGGAGGTCGAAGCGGCAGGTCTGGCGGGTTAGCCCTGCGCCCGACAGCAGCCGCTGCCATGCGTCGTCACCGGATACTGCCGTCGCTCCCGCAAGCGCCGCGCACACGGCGAAAACAATCCAAAGTGTTCTCAAGAAGCGCCTCCCGTCTCAGCCCCGACCCATGTTGGGCTCGCGCCCAACCGATTCTGCGCCTCGGCCTCGAACACCTCCACCGGGGTCACGTTCCGCTGTGTGGTGTAAGAAGGCCTCGGCCTCCAGGTGGTTGGAGTGGATTATGCCACAGTCCCTATGCCCCTTGCGAGTATGGCGTCATCCTTGTTGGAGGGCAGGCCCATGGCCGCATTGCTGAACTGTCGCCGCACGACCTGCCACTCGTCGTGTTGTTCCATCAGTACGGCGCCGATGAGGCGGATGACGCTGTCGTCATTGGGGAAGATCTGGACAACGTCGGCGCGTCGCTTGATCTCGCAGTTCAGGCGTTCCAGGCTGTTGGTTGAGGCCAGGATGGACCAGAGGCGGGGAGGATGCTGCATGAAGGCCAGAACATCGTCACGGGCCTGTTCCATGAGCCGAGCCACCTCAGGAAGCCGTTTCTCGATCTGGGTCCTCACGGCGTCCCACTGGAGAACAGCATCGGCAGCGCTGGCCTGCTGAAACACCGTTGCCACGAGAGCCCTCACGTAACCCTTCTGCGCCCTGGGAGTTCGCGACAACAGGTTGCGCATGAAGTGAACACGGCACCGTTGCCACTGGGTTGCCAGACATTGGCGCGCCGCTTTGCGCAGACCGGAATGGTGGTCCGAAACGACGAGCTCCACGCCACGCAATCCCCTGTCCAGCAGATGGCGGAGGAACTCGGTCCAGAACTCCTCGGTCTCGGCGTGGCCGCAGGCTATGCCCAGCGCCTCTCGCCGTCCGCTCTCATTCAGCCCGATCGCCACCACGACGGCACGCTCGACGATCCGAGCGCCGTGCCTCACTTTCACAAACGTGGCATCCAGCCACACATAGGGGAAACGGCCCTCAAGAGGACGCTGCAGAAACTGCCGAACCTGCTCGTCTATGTCGCCACAGATGCGTGAAACCTGAGACTTCGAGATGCCCGAACCGCCCAGAGCCTCCACCAGCCGATCCACCGCCCGAGTGCTCACCCCGTGAATGTAGGCCTCGCAGATCACAGCGTACAGCGCCTTCTCGACCCGCCTGCGCGGCTCGAGAAAGCAAGGAAGGTAGGAATCCTCGCGCACCCGCGGTATCGCCAGGTTCAGGCGACCAACACGCGTATCCCAGTCCCGGTACCGATAACCGTTCCTCGAGTTCGTCCGTTCCTGACTGCGCTCTCTGTAGCTCGCATTGCAGAGAGCGCTTACCTCACTCTCCATGATCGCCTTCAAAGCGTCCTCGACGATCTTCCGAAGCACATCGCCGCCGTGCTCCCTCAACGTGTCCAACGATGCTACACTGTCCTTGGCCATCTTGTCTTCCTTTCTTGTAGTGGTAACAACCAGG
>JBBIQU010000124.1:0-12491 GCA_037442185.1 Chthonomonadales bacterium
ATACAGACAATGGAGGAGCTCAACCTTCCTCCAGTCTGCAAGTACTTTGCCGAAAGACCGCGCGGCCTTGTGCTCGTTACCGGTCCGGCCGGTTCCGGCAAGTCAACGACTCAGGCGGCGATGATTGATTACATTAACAACAACTACCCGTTGCACATCGTCACCGTCGAGGATCCCATCGAGTTCATCCATGACGACCGGCAGGCCCTGATCAATCAGCGTGAACTTGACACCGATACGCTGGCTTTCGCCAATGCGCTCAAGTTCGTACTTCGCCAGGACCCGGATGTGATCCTGATCGGCGAAATGCGCGACCTCGAGACCATCCACCTTGCCATTACGGCTGCCGAGACGGGCCACCTTGTCTTCGGCACACTTCACACTACCGACGCAGTGCAGACCGTGGATCGGGTCATTGACGTGTTCCCGACGCACCAGCAGCAACAGGTGCGTATGCAGATGGCGGTGAACCTGATCGGGGTCATATCGCAGACGCTTGTGAAGCGAGCAGACGGGCAAGGTCGCGTGGCCGCATTCGAAACGCTGGTTGCCATCAGCGCCGTGCGCAACCTGATTCGCGAGAACAAGACATACCAGATCGGCTCGCTGATACAGACCGGACAGCGACATGGCATGATGTCACTCGACCAATCTCTCGCTGATCTGGTCAACAAACGCCTTATCACGTACAACGACGGGCTCGAGAAGGCGTCGAACGTTCAGGAGTTCAAGGCGCTGGTAGGAGAGGAGAGCTCCGGCGAGCTCTAGGCGTTCCCGCGGCACGCGATACACGGCGGGACCGAGGCAGACGCAACAATGGCCTCCATGAGAGATGGGACAAGGCTGACCGTCATTCGTTCCATCTCACTCGCAACGGCGCCGTGCGATGGCGGCTCGTCCGATATTCCTACCCCGAGGTTGGTGACGCAGGCGATCGAGGCGTAGCAGAGTCCTGCATTGCGGGCCGCGATGGCTTCCGGCACTCCGGTCATTCCGACGACATCGGCGCCCAGCATGCGCAGCATCCTGACCTCTGCCGGCGTTTCGTACCTCGGCCCGACAACGCCTGCCATGACACCCGTATCGCGGAAGTCGCCGCGATCGGAACACGCTTGGGCTAGAATGGTTCGAAGGCGGGCGCAGTACGGCATGCTCACATCAATGTGTCGGACTTCCAGACGACGCACAACCGGCGGAAGGGACTGCGCGGCAATGAAGTCGTGCGGGAGAAGGACCGTGCCGGCCGGCAGGTCAGGGCGCAGACTGCCAACGGCATTGATGCCAATCAAGCCGGTAACGCCCAGTACACGCATTGCCTCAACATTGGCCGCGTGCCGCACTTCATGCGGCGGGATGCTGTGGCCTTCTCCGTGCCGATGAAGATACGCAAAACGGATAGCGCCTCGACGCACGATGAAGACGGCGACAGGTCCGTCGGCGGTCGCGATGCGGTGCTCCTCACGCCAGACGCCGCGGATGAGGGGGCCGGTTCCGGTACCCCCAATGATGCCTATCGAGCTGATCTCAGGATCCATGGCTCCCTGACGGCCGTCGCTCACTCTCCGCGACACAGGCGACGTCTCGTTCTCCTCTGCGGGCTTGCGTTCACCGTCGGCGCCACCTGGCCGCTGGTATGGCTCGGGGCGAGCCTCTACTGGGGCGACGTTCTATTGTACTTCCTGCCTGCGCTGGAGTTCAGCCGCAAGGCGTTGGCCGATGGGCGCATTCCGCTCTGGAATCCCCATGTCCTCTGCGGTCAGCCGTTTGTCGGCAATCCGCAATCTGCAGTTTTCTATCCGCTCACGGCGTTCTTGCCGGTCATGGGAGCGACGCGCTTCATGTCGCTCTCGGTTGTGGTCCATATGGCCGTAGCATGGTCGGGCACGTACCGCTACGCGCGGAGCTTCGGGCTGTCGAGGACCGGCGCCGTACTAGCGGCGTCGAGTTTCGTGGGCGGTGGTGCCTTCTTGTTGCGCCTGCAGTTCCCAACGATGTTTCAGGCGATGGCCTGGTTGCCCTGGATTGCGTTCTGCTCGCTGCGATTGGCCGATCGCCCATCAATGCGTCGGGCCGCCGCCATGTCGGCGGTCTCGGCGCTGAGCTTCCTCGCGGGCCATCCGCAGGTCAGTTACCTTTCATTCCTTCTGGCTATTGCGGTAACGGGCTGGTCTTTGCGCAGCATGTCCCGCCGCGAGTGGGTGACGTGGTTCGCCTCATGGACGGTGTCTCTTGCTTTGGGAGCCGCCGTCGCTGCCGCGTACTGGCTGCCGGCGCTTGAGGTGCTGCGATCCTCGGCCCGTCCTGAGCTGGCACTCGGCAAGGCTGATCGGTTTTCAGTCGGGTGGCACCATCTCATAGCCATGCTGTGGCCAGGGTATGTCGGTTCACCCGTGTCGGGCGACTACTGGGCTCCCGGCAACGTTTGGGAACCCGCGCTCTTCATTGGACTGCCACAGCTCGTACTTGCGGGCGTCGCTCTCAGGCAATGGAAACGCGCTCCAGCGGTGCGACTTCATTCAGCCATCGTGATGCTTGCGTTGTGGCTTTCGTTCGGTGTCTGGGGCGGTCTCTATGCCGCGGCGTACGTCGCCGTGCCCGGCATGAGCGTTTTCCATGACCCGGCTCGGTTTGGCATCCCTTGCACACTGGGCCTTGCGTGTCTCGCCGGAATCGGGGCGGATTGCGCTCGAGTGGGACTGGGCCGCTGGCGCCCATTCGTGACTGTGGCCTGCGTTGGAGCGCTTCTGGCAGTAACAACAAATATGACCCCAACCGTGCGCGCGAGTGAGCTGAAATACAGGCCACGCCTGCTGGCGATGGCATCGAGTCAACGGTTGTACTCGGCGATGCGCGAGGAGACATGGGATCGCTACGTGAACTATGCCGACTACGGTGCGGAGAGCGGCAGGTACGTTCATGAGCTTACCGATACTGTTACGCCGAACATCGGGATGCGGTACGGGCTGAGCGATGCCGGCGGCTATGAGCCTGTTCCCTTGAAGTCCGCAACAACGATCGAGGGCCTTCTGCGTCAGGCCGTTAGCAGTCAATCGCCTGCGGTGGTCGCCATGGCATCCATGATGAATGTCGGCACCGTGATCATGCCCGTCGGGCTGTCCACGCACATACCGAGCCTCGCCGTGCTGAAGAGCCGGAAGTCCGTCTTCGATGTTGCACCTTCGCCTCCCCGGCAGGTTGTGGTCTACGGTCACACACGCGTCGTGCCGGACCTGCAGCGAACCGCGCGGGTACTTGGGACGACGGGATTTCCTTACGGTTCAGTGGCAATCGTGTCTCGTTCGACGGGGCTTCCTGAGGGTATGGCGTGCCCGGCTGCGCCGATCCGCTACCGTGATCTGTCCTGGCGGCCTGCACATGGGGGAGGCGATTGTAAGATTGCGGGTCTGGAGACTCGTGGACTCGTGGCGATATCGGTTTCGGCGCTGCCGGGCTGGAAAGCAAGTGTGGACGGCGTCAGCGTGCCACCTCTGAGGGTCAATGGGGCGTTCCTTGGGGTGGTTGCCCCGCCTGGCGATCATACCGTCCGTGTACGATATCAGCCGACAGCATTCCGTGTTGGGTTGTTCCTGACGCTTATCGGTTTGCTCTCACTCGCGGCATTAGGTACGGCCGGTGCAATCGTCATGCCGCGCGGTGAAGGTAAACTAGGATCGTCCCGCACCACCTAGAGCGTCCATGCGAGTAGCGAGCGTGATGCGATCCCACGTTGTCTGCGTTGGCCGCGACGCAACGCCGGTCGCGGGCGCCGACGTCTTTGCCGTGTACCAACAGCCCGTGGTGCCCGTGATTGACGAGTCCGACCGACTTGTGGGTGTCATACGCCCGCGCGCAGTCATGGAATGCCTCGCCGGGCGAGGATCGCCGTCACAGGGAGCCTGTGATGCCGGCTCGCTTGCCGATAACGACTGTCCGACTGCGAGCATAGACGACGACGGTCTGGCGGTCGCGGGGCGCATGCTCAATGCGGGACTTGATGCAGTAGTGGCGCTTGATGGCGGCAAGGTTGCAGGTCTGATGGGAGTGCCCGAGGCCTGTCGGGCGCTTGCGCTAAGCTTGACGGAAGGGGAATCACCTGCCGGGCCTGGCCCGAGCAGTTGCGAAGGGAGTCAGCGATGAAACGTGTGGTGAACGCGGCTTGGGCCGTGCTGTTCATGAGTGCTGCACTCACGTTGCTCGGCGGCTGCAAGAAGGAGGCGACGACCGGCGGACAGGAAGCCTCGGAGATAATCGTCGGCGAATACGCCTCGCTTACCGGCACTACAGCGACATTCGGCAACTCGACGCACCGTGGCGTTCAGATGGCAATTGACGACGCCAACGCAGCCGGCGGCGTAAATGGGCGCAAGCTCAAACTGGTCACAGAAGACAACCAGAGCAAGCCCGATATCGCCCGGACCGTTGTGACCAGGCTGATCACACAGGAAAAGGCGGTCGCAATCCTCGGTGAAGTCGCCAGTACGCGATCAATGGCGGCTGCTCCCGTGTGCCAGCAGTACAAGGTGCCGATGATCTCACCTTCCTCGACCAACCCGGCGGTGACGGATGCCGGCGACTACATATTCCGTGTTTGCTTCACCGACGACTTTCAGGCCGCTGTCGTGGCGAACTTCGCCTTCGACCAGGGCTATCGGAAGGTGGCTGTCTTCAAGGACATCAAGAACGACTACAGCGTCGCCTTTGCAGCGAACTTCGCCGCGGAGATCAAGCGGTTGGGCGGCTCCGTTGTTGCAGAGCAGTTCTTCCAGGAAGGCGACACCGACTTCAAAGCCCAGCTCATAACACTGGCAGCCGCCAAGCCCGATGCTGTGCTCGTACCGGGTTATTACAGTGAAGTTGGCACTATCGCCCGGCAGGCGCGCGAAGTTGGCCTGAAGGCGCCGCTCCTTGGGGGAGACGGCTGGGACTCTCCGAAGTTGGTTCCTGGTGCGGGGGGGGCCGGCGGCGCGCTTGAGGGCTGCTTCTTCAGCAACCACTACTTCTCGTCTGAGCTGAAGGAAGAGGTCACCCAGAGCTTCCTCGCGGCGTTCAAGAAGAAGTACTCGGTGGATCCCGATGCCCTGGCTGCCCTGGGCTACGACGCAGCCCGTCTATTCGTTGACGCATTGAAGCGCGCCGGCAGCACGGAGGGTCCCAAACTCCGCGATGCCATTGCGGCAACCAAGGACTTCCCGGGTGTTACGGGCAAGATCACGCTTGATGCCAAGCGCAACGCGCGGAAGGCGGCGCTGATCCTGCAGGTCCAGGGCGACAAGTTCCGTGTGTTCAAGTCGTACACGCCGGAGCAGATCGGGCAGTAACGGTGCAGTCGTTTCTCCAGCAGGCAGTCTTCGGCATCCAGTTGGGCAGTCTCTATGCCCTGATTGCCATCGGCTACACGCTGGTCTACGGCGTCCTGCGCCTGATTAACTTTGCGCACGGAGACGTGTTTATGGTGGGCGCCTTCGTGTGCTACTACGCCTGCACCCGTTGGCTCCCGTTTCGCGATCTGTCGGCAGACCCGTCGGCTGCAACAAGCAACATTGCCCTGGCCGCGCTGGTCCTCGTGATGGCTATGTGCGTGTGCGCGGCGCTCGGGGTGTTGATCGAACGCTTCGCGTACAGGCCACTGCGGAATGGTCTGGGTGTTGCCGATGCGCACTTCTGGGGGCTGGTGGCAGCGCTCCCGTTCGCGTTGTCCATGGGCAAGCTCACCCAGGTCGTGCCGCTTGCGGCTTGGCTGGCGATTGGCGTGATCTTCGGGTACACGCTGCGACCCGTGGTGCGCTGGATCGCGCGACGATCGGTACGGACCACCTCGCGCTTGAACGCCCTCATCACTGCCATCGGCGTGTCCTTCGTGCTGGAGTACGGGGGTCTCCTTGTGGTGGGGGCCGATCCGAACTTCGTACCGAATGTCGTCCCCGAGAAGGTCTATCAGCTTCCGGGAGGCGTCAGGATCGGAACCGCGCAGCTCGCGATCCTGGCAGTAGCGCTCTTGTTGATGGCCATACTCCGCTACATCGTGGTGTACACGCGCAGAGGCAAGGCAATGCGTGCCATCGCCCACGACATAGAAGCCGCCAAGCTGATGGGCATTGATACGGATCGCGTCATCTCATTCACATTCGCGCTCGGAGGGGCGCTTGCGGGCGCGGGCGGCGCGCTTGTTGCGGCCTTGACCCATGTCAAGATCACGCCTCTTTTCGGCTTGCTTCCGGGCATCAAAGCGTTTGTCGCCGCGGTGCTGGGCGGTCCGGGAAGCATTCCAGGCGCCGTGTTGGGGGGTCTCCTGATGGGTGTGGCCGAGGCGTTCGTTGCAGGCTCTCAGTACTCGGCATTCAGAGACGCAATCGCATTCTGCATCTTGATTGTTCTGCTCCTGGTGCGACCCGCGGGTCTCCTGGGACGGCATGTGGCCGAGAAGGTATAGCGCCGGTGCTGTGGCTTCTCGGTCGGGTTGGCGGGGTCGCTCTACTTGCCGCGTGCCTGATGGGCATTAGCGTATGGCTTACCAACAACATTGAGACGTACTACTTCCTTGTGCTCATTCAGTGCGGCATCGCGGCGGTTCTTGCGGTCAGCCTCAATCTGATCAACGGCATTACAGGGCAGTTCTCAATCGGGCATGCGGGTTTCTATGCCGTTGGCGCGTACGTTGGGGCCTCATGGACGATGCTCTGGCGGCCTCAGCTTGCTGATAACTGGCCGTGGCTCGCGACCGGCAACCTCAGCGGCGACATCCTCAACCTGTTGATAGCCCTCGTACTGGGAAGCCTTGCGGCGGCGCTGACCGGTGTCGTAGTCGGCACACCGTCGCTGCGGCTCAGGGGAGACTACCTTGCCATTCTGACGCTTGGTTTCGGCGAGGTCATCCGTGTGGTTCTACTGAACATAGATGCCGTGGGCGGCGCCCGAGGGCTGGCCGGTATCCCGACCCTCGTGTCGTCAGGCAACCTGGCTGCGTTCTGGGTGTTCGGGCTTCTGATAGCGGTCACGACACTCACGCGCAACCTGATGCGATCCACCCGTGGGCTCACGTGGCTCGCCGTTCGAGAGGATGAGGTTGCCTCGGACGCTATGGGGGTTGATACCACTCGTGTCAAGGTGACGGCGTTCGTGGTCGGATCCGGGTTTGCCGGCGCGGCTGGGGTGCTCTACGCGCACTTCTTCACCGGTATCAGCCCGGATATATTCGGCATGGATGTCTCCATCATGATCACCACCATGGTGGTCTTGGCCGGCACGGGAAGCGTGACGGGCGCGATCATTGCAGGCATGACACTCACGGCGCTTCCGGAAGCGCTCCGGTTCCTGAAGGACTACAAGGAATATCGCATGGTGCTGTTCTCGACAGCGCTGATCGTGATGATGCTGACGCGCCCTCAGGGCATACTCGGACACGCCGAACTGGGCTTCGGTTCGTTCGTTCGCCTGGCGAACCGCTTCCGGCGCAAGGAGCGCGGCTCGGCGGCATGAGCGACCTGCTCGTTACCGAGAACATGACTCGCTACTTTGGCGGTCTTGCGGCTGTCTCCGGTGTCAACCTGCGGGTTGCGGCCGGCGAGCTGGTTGGCCTGATCGGACCGAACGGCGCAGGCAAGACAACCGTTTTCAACCTGCTGACCGGAGTGTATGTGCCGACTTCGGGCAAGATCCTGTTCGACGGCAGGGTCGCGAACGGACTGCGACCGTTCCGCATGGCCCGCATCGGGATCGCGCGCACATTCCAGAACATCCGTCTGTTCCGGATGCTCACCGTGTTGCAGAATGTTAAGGTGGCCGCGGCCCTGCGCGCTCGGCAGTCGCTTTCGTCAGCTGTCTTTCGGACGCCGGGTCAGGTCCGTGACGACATGCGCATCCACGAGGAATGCATGCGCCTCTTGGAGCGCCTCGACTTGGCTCAGTACGCCGACAGTCGCGCGGACTCGCTGCCTTACGGGGTCCAACGTCGCCTTGAAATCGCGAGGGCGCTGGCAACCCATCCCCGGCTCTTGCTCCTTGACGAGCCGGCCGCCGGCATGAACCCCAACGAGAAGTCGGACTTGATGGCGCTGGTCCAACGGCTGCGTGACGAGTTCAGCCTGACCGTGCTGCTGATCGAGCACGACATGAGGGTCGTGATGGGCATCTGCGAGCGAATCTACGTCCTCGACTACGGCGAGGTAATCGCGGAAGGCACTCCCGAGGCGATCTCGGGCGACCCCAGAGTCATGGCCGCCTACCTTGGCACAGAGGAAGCCTGATGCTTTCCATCGAGAACCTCGAAGTCCGCTACGGCGCGATCCGCGCACTGAGAGGGATCACTGTCGAAGTTCGTCAGGGCGAGATCGTGACGTTGATTGGGGCCAACGGCGCCGGAAAGAGCACCGCCATTCGCGCCGTATCCGGTCTGGTTGCTCCTGCGGGCGGTCGGATCGTCTTTCAAGGCGAGGAAATCGGCGGGATGGCCGCTCACGCACTGGTCAAGCGAGGTATCTGCCAATCCCCGGAGGGCCGCAGGATTTTCGCCAACCTCTCCGTAAAGGAGAATCTCGAGATGGGGGCGTACGTCAATGACGGACCAAGCGCCTCTATCCGTGCTGAAATGGAGCGCGTCCTTGAGCTGTTCCCAAGGTTGCGCGAGCGCATTGATCAGCTGGGCGGCACTCTATCCGGAGGGGAACAGCAGATGTTGGCGATTGGCCGCGCGCTCATGTCGAGACCCAAGCTGCTGCTTCTGGACGAGCCATCGCTTGGCCTTGCGCCGTTCCTTGTTCAGCAGATCTTCGCCATCATTCGCGATATCAATGCGCAAGGGGTAACAGTGCTTCTGGTTGAACAGAACGCGTACCAGGCGCTCCGTCTCGCCCATCGGGCTTACGTCCTGGAGACCGGGACTGTGGCGATGCATGGCCGCGCCGAGGAGTTGCTGAACGACGAGGGGATCAGGCGTGCGTACCTTGGCATGTGACCTCACCGACACGATGGACACGAGGGCGCTATGACAGACACTGAGCGCGGCGCCGTAATCGGGATTGCCCTTGCTTGCCTGCTGTCGGCTGCGCTGACGGGCCGCGCACGATCCGCCCTCCACCGCTTCGCTAGCCGGATGGCTCCGGGCGCGTCCGTCCGGACATCAGTCGCGCCGTCGGGATTCGCAGGAGCCCTCGTGGGTAGAGTAGCTCAGGCCACCGTACTGATCGAGGGCGGCGAAATCGGCTCCCTAGCACTGCCGTTGGCAGACCGCATTGGTCCGTTACGAGTCCATGTTCGGGAGACGGCCGTGCAAGCGTCTCAGACCCGCGCCCTCGGGATGCCCGTCCATCGCCTGCGGCTTGTCCAATCGGACGCCCAACTGGACGGCATACGACTGCTGCGCGACCGGGACGTCAGCCTCCTCAAGTTCGGCTCGATGGTTGCCGAGGTGGCGGTTGATGCCGGGTCTGTTGCCCAGCTCGTGCAGCGTCGGCTCCCGTCTCTCTCGGATGTCGGCGTTACGTTGGCCGACAACATGGTCTGCATTCGGGCGGCAAGTTCGTCGCCGCGAGCGAGGCTCACCGTCTTAGCGGAAACGGCGGTTCAGGGGGGAGAACAGATCGTCCTTCGCAACGTACGGCTGTGGGCCAACGGAAATGAGACCGCGCAAGGGCTGGCGTCACTTCTCGTCGGTTCCCTGAACCCTGTGCTCTCCATTCGGGATGTGGCGAGCACGGACGCGAATCTGGTCATTCAAGATGTTCGGATAACCGAGGGAGCCATCGTAGCGCGTCTTGAGGCGATGCCCGGGCAATCCATCACGCAGGTAGGACATGAGCAACACCAATGAACTAAGCAGGACGCCGCTGCACGGCGAGCACCTCGCTTTGAAGGCAAGGATGGTTCCTTTCGCCGGCCGGGACATGCCGGTTCAGTATTCCGGGGTCATCGAGGAAGCCAGAGCCGTTCGCACGCATGTGGGCATCTTCGATATCAGCCACATGGGACGGCTACGCATAGTGGGCCACTCGGTGACACAGGGAATCCAGTCGGTCACGACTAACGACGTGCAGTTGCTGACGCCAGGGAAGGCGCAGTACTCCCTTATGCCGCTGGCCACCGGAGGCATTGCTGACGACATAATCGTGTACATGATGGCTGAGGGGGATTACCTCCTAGTTGTCAATGCGAGCAATACCGCCCGCGACATTGACTTCCTGCGGAGCGTAGACTCGCTTGACGGTATGTTGACCGATTGCACAAATGCCACAGCTATGATCGCGGTGCAGGGGCCGGGTGCATGTGCCGTTCTGCAGCGTGAGTGCTCGGCCAACCTTGATGCGGTGCCCAGATTCGGGGTTGCCGAAGGTCGGCTCTATGGTTGCGCAGTCACCTTGTGCAGAACCGGGTACACCGGCGAAGACGGCTTCGAAGTCATTTGCGATGCCGAAGACGCGGCTGCCGTATGGAGATCGTTGATCGCCGACGGTGCCGTGCCGTGTGGCCTTGGCGCGCGAGACAGCCTCCGGACCGAGGCCGGCTATCCGCTGTACGGGCACGAGATTTCGGAGACGACATCGCCGGTCGAGGCTGGACTCATGTGGGCGGTCAAGCTGGACAAGGGCGACTTCGTCGGACGGTCTGCCATCGCTGCAGCCAGGGAGAGGGGACCCGAGCGGAAGCTGATGGGAGTGGTCATGGCGGATCGCGCCATACCCAGACAAGGATATTCCGTTTCCTTCGAGGGTGACGAGGTTGGATCCGTGACCAGTGGGGCCTACTCCGCGACAAGGGGCATCGCGCTCGGTATGGCCTACGTGCGGGCCGATGTCGCTCGTGCGGGGCGACGGGTGGAGGTGGTGATCCGTGGCGCGCCGCACGCGGCCACGCTTGTTGCCAAGAAAGATCTCCTAACGTGTCGGACTGATGGGACGGTTACCGGTAAGGTATGAGACAGGAGGGACGGTGATGGAGTTGCGAGAGGACCGGCGGTACAGCCGCACGCACGAGTGGGCATGTCTGGAGGAGGGTGTCGTCATCGTAGGGATCACCGACCATGCTCAATGTGAGCTTGGGGATGTCGTATATGTGGAACTGCCGAAGGTCGGCGCGCAGCTGGACCAGGATGCGGTATTCGGAGCCGTTGAGTCGGTCAAGGCGGTTTCGGACCTGTACGCTCCTGTGGCGGGAACGGTAGCCGCCGTGAACGAAGCGTTGGCCTCGAAGACCGAACTGGTCAACGAAGACCCCTACGGCCAGGCGTGGATGATCAAGATTCAGCCGGCGCCCGGCGCATCGCTCGACCATCTGATGTCATCGTCGGAGTATGAAGCATACGTTCAGGAGAGCGGCCATTGAGTTACACGCCGCACACTCTGGAAGACCGTCGGTCCATGCTCGACGCCATTGGCGTGGGCTCGGTCGAGGACCTTTTCGAAGACATCCCTGCCGATGCGAGGCTCAGGAAGCCCCTTGAGCTTCCGCTCCCCCTGTCGGAAATGGACCTCGTGACGCACATGCGCGGCCTTGCCCGGAAGAACATGGACGACAGCCAGTTGGTGTGCTTCCTTGGGGCCGGCATTTACGATCACTTCGTTCCGGCGGTCGTGGACGCGGTCATATCCAGGGGTGAGTTCGCGACTTCGTATACGCCGTACCAGCCGGAGTTGAGCCAGGGAATGCTGCAGTCCATCTACGAGTTCCAGTCGCTTGTCTGTGCGCTGACCGGGATGGAGATGGCGAACGCCTCGATGTACGACGGCGCAACGGCGATGGCCGAGGGAGCGCTGATGCTTTGCGCCGCCACGGGCCGCGACGAGGTAATCGTGTCTCGCGCGGTGCATCCACACTACAGACAGGTGATGCAGACATATTGCGAAGCGTCGGGCATTGCTTTGCGCGAGTGGGGCTATGCCGATGGACGTACCGATGGCGATGCGCTTGCGCAAGCGGTTTCCGATCGCACGGCCTGTATCGCTCTCCAACAGCCCAACTTCTTCGGATGTGTCGAAGAGCTTGACGCTCTGACGACAATCGCGCAGCGCCACGGCATCCGAATCATTGTGGGGACCGATCCGGTGTCACTCGGGTTGCTCAAGCCCCCGGGCGAGTTCGGCGTGGACGTCGTGGTAGGGGAGGGACAGGGGCTCGGGGTTCCGATGGGATTCGGGGGGCCATTGCTCGGGTTCTTCGCATGTAAGTCGGAGTACCAAAGGAGATTCCCAGGCAGGATCGTTGGCCTGACGCATGACGCCGAAGGGCGACGAGGGTTTACGATGACGTTGCGTACACGGGAGCAGGACATCCGGCGCGAGCGTGCGACGTCGAATATCTGCACGAATGAAGCGCTGGTGGCTCTTGCGGCAACTGTGCATCTGTGTGCATTGGGTCCGAGCGGTCTACGAGATGCGGCGTCACTCTGCGTGCAGAAGGCGCACTACGCCCATGACCGGATGAACGGCCTTTCCATGATGCGCTCTTCCTTTGGCGCGCCGTTCTTCAAGGAGTTCTCCGTTGCCGTAGATACACGGCGGCCC
>JBBIQU010000125.1:0-12485 GCA_037442185.1 Chthonomonadales bacterium
CCTGTCTGACCTGTCCGACCTGTCTGACCTGTCCGACCTGTCTGACCTGTCCGACCTGTCTGACCTGTCCGACCTGTCTGACCTGTCCGACTCCCTTCGACGACAAACGCGCACTCCGCCCGTTCGACGAACACGCCCTTGGCTTCCCGCTCGTAGCCATAAGTGAAGCGGTCCTCAAGGTACAGACCGGCCCGGACGCGCCACAGTCCTTCCTGACCGGCGCAGACGAACTCCCACGGCGCCTCGATGCGCTCACCCGGATTGAGGCACCGACGGATCGAACGCGACATGGCCGGCTTGCCGTCCGGCGCATAGACGTTCAGCTCGATGCGGACCGACGCAATCTGTGCCGATCGGTTGACGATGCCTAGCCGGACGCAGACCGACTCGCCCGGACGGTACAGTGCCCAGCCGGTTCGGACGCGGGCGAACGCCACGCCGGACGTCGCGCGGGCGACGAGCGCATTGACCACGCGTTGCCATTCGTCCACTGGAGCCGCGGCGAGCGGGTCGTCAAACGCAAACAGCCACAGGTTGGCGCCGTCGTACCGGCCGCCGACCAACGACGGCGCGGTGTGCTTGATCCACAGGGCGCTATAGGCGCATGCCTCGCCGTCGCTTCCAACCGCCTCAACCAGCGGTATGACCTCGGCACGAGGCATCTCGTCAACGCCGAAGTAGGTGCGCAAACGGTCCGGCCTTACCGAGAGGGCTCGGCAAGGAGCCTCCCACCATACAACGTCAGGCGCAGGCGACAAATCGCCCACGCTCCTGTGGCGCGTGGAGGCGCAGGGCTGAGCGTCAACCCAGTGTGCGCGGAGCCGTGGAAGGCACTCGGAACCGATCGCGATCAGTGACCCGCCGCTTGCGAGATCGGACGCGATCTCGGCAAGTTGAGCGTCGCTCAGCTCGTGCGTGGTCAGAGCAACCATGTCCGTCGGCCATGCCAGCCCGGCGACGATGCGCTCCGGACATATGGCACAGGTCGGCATACGCGTTCTCATCCTCTCCCCTGTTGCAGGCGGGATGCCTGCACTACGATTGCGTCAGTACGGCGATGCCCCTTTTGCGCCCGCGATGCTCAGCCCGATCCCCCAGATGAAGTGCGTTACGCAATCGCCGAGCACGAGGCCCAGGAAGAACGGCACGGACGTCCGGTAGAGCCTGAGGCCGCCGTACCGAACCACCAGGGCCTTGATCAGCCAGGTCACGAAGATGACGTTCCACATGCCCCATTCGAGGGCGTAGCTGACGGTTAGCAGGTAACCGACAGGATGGAGCGGGCAGGCGATCCAGACGTTGCGCAGATATGTCAGGAACAGCACGAAGCATGCCGAGAGCGCGCCGCGGGCGATGGGAGCGGCCTCAACGGGCTTGGGGCTGTTCAGCCAGTTGGAGAACCTATTCCAGGCGTGCCCGGCCAGCCACGCGGAGTCGCCGCTGACGCGGGCCGACGTAGCCCCCCGGTCGTAGAAGATATGGAGCAAGGTGACCATCCCGAGCAGGATCGAAACGATGCTCGTCACCACGATGATGCGCAGGACTGCCCTGCGGCTCTCGCGCAGCCTGTCGGCGAAAGCGAAGGACTCCAGATGATGCCCCATCGGGAGCTGCTCGTACGTCCGGTCGAACCAGTAGAACGTCGTTAAGGTGGCCGTCTCCGTTCGTGTCATGCGGGCAGTGCCGATGAACTGAGTTGTCCACTCTCCGAAGCTGTAGAAAGCCATGCAGAACAGAGGCATGGCGATCTGGGCATACATGCGCGTCATAACGACGATCGCGACGAAGAACAGCCCGAACGCCAGCATGGCCACGCCCAGACGCAGGCCGATCATGACGCCGATGCCCACCAGCAGCGCATAGCCCGCAAGCGCGCCGGCAATCGCGGTCCGGTAGCTCAGCGCCTCGGTCGCGTCGCCCGGGATGGTCTCCCCGCGCCGAATGGCCCCCGCAACGTCCTTCAAGAACGGCCTCGCGCTCCAGAGGATCACCATGAACATACCGATCCAGCCGCCCTCCACGGCATTCGTCAGGTAGGGGAACTGGCCGGGGTCCTGCACCGATCCCGCGTCCCGCAGCCCGAACATCGTCACGCCGACCGTGGCGACGCGGATCACCAGGAAGAAGAACCAGCAACTGAACGACACATCGAGAGGGATGAGGTAGCACAGGCCGATGGCGAACGGCCACCAGACCATGATGAGCGGATTCACCGCCGACCACGGCGGCGAGGTGAGCATGGCGGTGCCGATATCGTTCTCGGCCAGGCGCACGCCGGGCACCGACGGCGCGAGCGACGAAGCGTAGTTCACGCTCAGCAGCGCCGTCGTAAGCACGAAGCCAATGGTCAGCAGGCGGTTGCCGAACAGCGTCTCCGCCGTGCCCTGTCGTGCCATCATCACCGGCAGGTCAATGATCGGGAACGGCACCCTCTCCTGATCGAGCCAGGGCCTGCGTACAATGGAGGCCAGGCACAGCATGGTCCAGAGAAGGAGAAAGAAGAACACGCCCCAGAACGCCATCGGCAGCAGCCAGGCCCCTAGAACGCGCGGCCTGAAGAAGCCCCAGAAGTCGCTCGTGCCGTTGAAGAACGCGCGCACGAGGTCGGGATCCCTCGGAGCCATGACCGATGCCAGGCTGGCAGCCGTCTCTGGTCCGCCAACCTGATGCGGGAGATACGACGGCCACATCACCGTCGGGAACAGGTAGTGCATCAGCTTGACCGACGTGATGATGGACCCCATGGTGGTCATAATGAAGATCACCATGAACTCGGCAGGCGTGAATGCCAGCCCCGGCCGGTAACGCCTGAGCGCCGAGTTGGCCAGCATCATCACGAACAGGATGCCGATGACGGTCTGGACAAGCGTGAAGATGGACGGCGTGCCGATGTGCGCCAGAGTCAGCTCTTCGTACACCAGCCAGATCGTGTGAACTACCGTCAGGGCCAGCCCAAGGACGAACGACCGGGTGGTGATCCCGCGGAGCGTCGTTGCCTCGTTGCTCACTCACGAGACTCCAGACGCCGCGCCAACCGGTTCAGGAAGCTCCGGCCGGGCTCAGGCAGCGCAAACAGCGGCTTGGCGCGCAGGACGACACGGTCGAGCGCCCTTCGAGCGTCCTCAACGGCCCGCAGGTCGCACCCGAGATGCGGCAGACGCCGACCGGCCGGCAGCTTCTTCTCCCAGTTGCTCGTGTTCTCGATGAACCGCAACACCTGTGCAAGGTCGCGCCATGAGGCGTCATCGGCAAGGCACCGCGCATACTCGTCCAGAACACGCTCCGGCGTCGCTCGAGGATCGCAGGCAAAGCGGCCAAAGGCATAGGTGTTCACCGCCTTGGGCAGATGCCCGGCATAGCTCCAGTTGCCGATGATCCCGTTGAATCCGAGCTGCCGCATGCGGGTCACGTACTGATGGATGTACCTTGTCGTGATTTGGACGCTTTGCGTCACGGTGCCGTCAGGGCCCGCGTCCCCGTCGTCGGCCTCATCAAGCAGGAAGTAGGGCCACGCCCACACATCCGCCGTGCCCCGCTCGCGCAGTTGCCGGATGTGACGCTCCTGCGGGAATCGCAGAGCGCTTGAGTCCGACTTGCCCGACCTGTCCGACTCGTCCGACTCGTCTGACGGGTCGGACAGGTCGGACGAGTTCTCGGCCAGAACCCGCAGCGCCAGGGGCCGGTAGTACGCATGCCCCGGTATCTGGACACCGCAGTCCGGGCCGATCAAGCCCGGAGCATCCAGAACCGCTTGCGTCAGCAGGTCCTCGCGGATCCACCACGCCGCCGTGAAGCAGCTCAGCATCGGGTACTGCCAGTAGGCAATGGCCCAGGGGTTGACGCTGAACCGCGCGCGGGGGGCTTCCCGCTTGACCACCGTGCGCACCTCGCGGGCCATGTTCACCCACTCCTCGGCAGGCAATGGACCGAACTTCGCTCCGACCGATCCGCCCGGGTCGCCGCCGAAGAGCGTGAAGCCATCCGCCCTCTTCAGGGCGCGCACGGCTCGGGCGAAGGCGTCCAGCCGATGCTGAAGCGCCTCCGGATCGCGCGGATCGAACAGCACGCCGGTGCCTGTCGGCTCAACGTCTTCGGGCCCCGTCCACTGCGCGATGTTCGAGAAGAGGATCACATCCGTTCGGAAGCCGCTCTTCGCTGCACTCGCGATTCCCTCGGCGAAGCGGCGGTAGTAGTCCTCCAGCCTATCGGCCCGAAGCGACCAGTGCGTGTCGCAGAACTGGAGCGTGTTGATGCCGCATGCCTTCCAGAAGGCATGTTGGTCCGGCGAGTCCTTCCAGACGTAGAGGCCGACGGTCTCGAACCGCGAACGCCGTTCTGTGCCGCGAGCATCCGACTGCCGCGAAGGACACAGGAGCAGAGCCGCCGCAAGCACACCGAGTGTGATAGCGCCCCAGTGCATCGCTCTCGCCCCTTAGCCGCTGGGCCGATAGTGGGGATTCGGCCCGCCGATCTCGCCCGCCTTGATGTTCAGGAGCCGTTGGCGGACCCTTGCCACATACGCCGCTGGGGGTTCGGGCAGGGGGATGGCAGCCTGGTAACGCGGCTTCACTGCGTCGAGCAGCGTCAACGCCGCGTCGGCGTCGGCAAGATCACCGACGGCGAAGTCGGGCAGTCGGTTGGCCTCCGGCAGGCTGTTCTGCCAGTTGCTGTGGTTATCCATGAACCGGAGCACTCGAGCCAGCGCTTCCTTGCTGTCATCTGCCGCGATGAGACCTGCGAACTCGTCGAGCGCCCGATCGGGGCTAAGCTTCGGATCGCGGCACATTCGCCCGAACACGTGGATGTTCAGCGACTCGGCGGCAACGAACGACGCGTTGGCCACAAGTCCGTCCAACTTGAGGCCCAGGCCGTGGTCCACAACGGCGCGGATGTACCGTGACTCGGAGCCGGCCTGCCCCTTCGTCACCACGTTGTTGGGCGTGATGAAACCGTCGTCGCACTCGTCCACGAGGAAATAGGGCCAGCCGTAGATCGGCTTGACCCCCCGCCGGCGCAGAGCCTCGATGTCCGCTACCCGCGGATAGAGCTCAGGACTGGACCCACCGTCCGAATGGCACCGGAGCGTAAGAGACCGATAGTAGTTGTCCATCGAGAAGATCACGCCGCAATCCGGTCCGAGGAGGTCCGGCTGGGCGACCGCTGCCTTCGACAGCTCCACCTGCTTCTTCCAGAACTCCAGCGTGAACGGCGACGGAAAGCCTGCCCATTCGGCGATGGCCCAGAGGTTCACTGCAAAGCCCGCCCTTGGGGCCTCCTCGCCGACGATCTGCCGAACCTCCCGAGCGAACGTGGCGCAGTCCGCGATGGTGGCCTTCCCCTCGGGATCGCCTCCCGGGTCGCCCGCGAAGAACTGGAACCCGTCGGCATGCTTCAGCGAGCGCGCAGCAAGTCGGATGTATGCCAGCCGTTCTTTGAGCGTCTCCCTGTCGAGCGCTCCGAACGTGCCGGCGCTGCCGGTTTCTCCGGGGCCTTTCCACTGCTTCATGCCCGCCAGGAGGAGTATCCACACGCGGAGACCCTTCCTCTGCGCGTTAGTGACGGCCTTGGAGAGCCCGGCATAGTAATCGGGCAGGCGATCGGGCCGGTGACCGAACCCGGTGTCGCAGAACTCCAGATAATCGTATCCGCATGCCTTGTAGAAGTCGAGGTAGTGCTCGTGACCGGCCTGAGGCGGCTGCACGTAGATGCCGACCGTGGCAAACCGGTGTGCATGTTCCATTCCAATCCCCTTCGCCGCCGAACATGGCAGCGTCACGCCCCCGGACACAGCCGCGACGAGCGCAGCGCGCCGGATGCTAGCCGCCCAGTTCATCCACTAGCTCACGGACCCGGCATATCCGGCTGAACTCGGCATCGGGCGGTACCTGATCGGCCACTCCGAGCACGAACCCCGATCCGGGCGGGAGCGTTCTCAGCACGAGAGCCACGAATGCGTCGAACACATCTGCCGAGGTCAGAGGCGAGAACAGGGCGCCCGGAATACCGCCCCATACAATGATCTTGCCTGCCGTCACGCCGCGTATCTCCTCAAGCGGCATATCGCCGACGGGAGCGGGAGTGACCGACTCGACCAGGTCGAACCCGGCTTCGATCAACAGCGGCAGGGAACCACGGAGCGTCCCGTCGTTGTGGATGCCGACGCTCTTGCCCGCGTTCTGGAGTTGCGCGATCCGCCGCTTCCAGCAGGGCATCTCGTAGCGCTGCACCAACTGCCTGCCGGTAACTTCGCCCGAGAGGTTCTCGGGGAACACGACCAGCCTGCAAGGGCTCCGGGCGATAATCTCGAAGATCGGGTCGTCGGCAGCCTGCATGACTTCGATGGTCTCCTCAAGCTCCGAGCGCGCATCGCTGTACAGCAGGTCCACGACTGTCTCAATGCCGGCCTCGCGTGTGATGAGCGTTTGGAGTGCCGTGGTGCAGACCGGCGCCAGCGCGCATGCGATCCCGTCCTCGCCCCAGTGAGCATCGCATTCGGCGAACTGGGCGGAGTTCGGGGTGATGATTCGATGCTGAGCGAGATAACGGAGCACACGAAGGTCGCCGGGCGCCTTGACGTTGTGCTCCACATAGGCGCTTGTACCGGACTCCGGTAAGCCTTGCAGCACGCTCCGGACCGAGCCAACCGGTGTCACGATCGTCGTGGCCGTGAGGTCACCCTCCGTCTCGACCGTGACCGTCACGCTTTCGTCATATCGCTGGTCCCACACGAAGGGCGGATACAGGTAGATGCCGACACCCGCGTCTCGGTGCATGCGCAGGTAGCCGTCGGCGCCATCGCCATAGGCTTTCGGCAGATCGCCGCACCGGGCATGGGCAGCGTGCCACCAGCTCAGGTCGCCGAACCACGGCGTGCGATCGGGTCGTCGCCCGTCGAGGACGGACAGGACTCTGGCTCGCTCAGTCATGTGCGGATATCACCTTGCCCCCGCCCACCCAGGGGGCGGGGGAACCTGCGGCGATGGGACGCGCAGCGTGTAGCCGTCGCTTCTTGCGACGCACGTCAACGGTCTCCCGAGACGCGCGAAGCGTGGTGGCTACGACATTGACCTCGGGCAACGCGGCTCCCCCCTCCCCCTTGCCCCCGCCCACCCAGGGGGCGGGGGAATGCTGCGGTCGCGCGGCGTTCGGCCCTAACGGCGCAACCTACGCGGTTGCCGAAACGGGCCAGGCATGTGCCTCTTCGATGGCGGCGCGCAGGTTGGCCCAGGGCGAGCCCGGCGGGATGGTGCAGTCGGCGGCCAGGATCGTTGGTGTCGGGGCCTCGGCGAGAGCCTCGCGAGCGGCCTGACGCGCATCGGCTTCCGTGCCGGCGGAGATCGGCCCCTTTCGCTCGATACCGCCCATGAACGGTCGCCCGAACATGGCCGCTATCTCGCTCCCGGTCATCTTGCGCCCGCCGACCACAGGGTTGCAGTTGACCACGGTGCCCGGGTAGTCCACGAACGGCGCAATGTCGCCGTACGGCGCGTGGTAGTCGCAGATGTGCAGGACGCTGAACCGGCACCGGGCGGCGATCTCGCGCATCACGCGCAGGTCGTATGGCGCGACACACTCATGGAAGAGGTCGGCATGGGCTAGTCTGCCCTCTTCGTAACCCTGCGTGGAATGGTAGAAGCCGTCAACCCCAAGCTCGATACAGGCGTTGACGAACACCATGAGCGAGTCGGTGATGATCTCCATTCCTGCCTTCACCGCACGCGGGTCTTCCGCCATGTGAGCCGCAAGCCGCTCGGGACCGCCGACATGGCCGGCGCACATGAATGGCGAGTACAGCGTCATGATCACGACGGCCTCGGGACCCAGGGTCTGAACGATCCCGTCCACGGCTTCCAGCAGGGGCTCGAAAAAGCTCCGGCTCAGCGGGCGCACTCGGGCCCAATCCGACGGCCTCACAATCGAGGGGTCATCGGGGAACTTGCGTTCGTACTGAATCTTGGCAAGGTCCATGCCGGTGAAGCGGAAGAACTCGATGTGCTTCTCGACGGCGGCGCGACCTTCGTGGCACGAGGGGTCGAAATGCATGAAGAACGCCGCAGGAACGTACGGGGGCGTGCGGCCTTCGCCCACGGCGAGGATCGCTTCTCGTTTGGTCATGGCTGTGGCTCCCTGGAGATCGGATTGCGTTGGGCGGCGTACCGCGAGGCATACGAGCGCGATGCCGGCGAGAGCTGCCGACATGCCCGAACACGTGCCGCCGGTCCATCAGGGCAATGATACCCGTCGCTCTCTTCCCCATCCGTGTGGTATCTATGCCGTACTCCGTCGGCATGAGGGTCGCGGACCTGCGCTGCGGAGGCGAGGAGGCTTATTGTGATTCGTTATCGAATGGCCGTGGGTCTTGCGGCCGCGCTGGGCGCCGCACTGACGCTCACGGCGTGCGGCCCGAAGGCCGAGAAGGCCGCGTATACCGTCAGCGGCAAGAACGTGTTCCGCTACGCCCTCCAGTCGAGGCCCACGTCCCTCGACCCGGCAACCGTCGAAGACGGCGACACGATTGACATGCTGATGCAGGTTTTCGAGGGTCTTGTGCAGTGGAGCGAATCCAACGAGATCGTGCCGAACATAGCCGAGCGCTGGGACGTCAGCGACGACGGGACGGTGTACACGTTCCACCTCAAGCCCAACGTGCTGTTCCACAAGCCGTTCGAGCGCAAGGTGACCGCCGAGGACTTCGTCTACTCGATCACGCGCGCGCTGACTCCCGCGACGAAGTCGGCAACGGCCATGAACTATCTCAACGACATCGTGGGCGCCAGGGATGTGGCCGACGGCAAAGCTGCCGCTCTCAAGGGAGTGCGCGCCGTTGATGCGAACACCCTCGAGATCACCATTGACAGGCGCAAACCCTACTTCCTGGGCAAGCTTACCTATCCCACCGCCTATGTCGTCTGCCGAGAGGCGATCGAGAAGAACGGCGGGCGACTCGACGAAAAGAGCATGATCGGGACGGGACCGTTCGCGCTAGCCCAGTACAAGCCCGGCTACAGCGTCCTCCTGGCCGCCAACGCAGCCTACCACGGCGGCAAGCCTGCGCTCGACGGGCTGGAGCGCCCTATCCTGCCGGATTCCAACACGCGGCAGACGCGCTTCGAGACTGGCGGAACGGACATTACCGACATTCAGCGCGCCGACCTCAGCAGAATCCACGCAGACCCGACGCTGGGCAGCCAGATCCGCGAGTTTCCGAGGGCCAACATCTGGTATCTGGCGCTCAACCAACAGGCGTTCCCGCCCTTCAAGGATCGGCGCGTCCGGCAAGCCTTCGCCCATGCGGTTGACAAGGATGCCGTCATCAAGCTGGCGCTCAAGGGGACCGCGACAAAGGCCAACGGGATCGTGCCGCCCGGAGTGCCCGGCCATGACCCGAACTTCCGAGGACTGCCCTACGATCCCGACCGCGCCCGCAAGCTGCTTGCCGACGCAGGCTTCCCCGGGGGCAAAGGTTTCCCCAAGCTGACGATCAGTTT
Source organism: Chthonomonadales bacterium (assembly GCA_037442185.1). Lineage (GTDB taxonomy): Bacteria > Armatimonadota > Chthonomonadetes > Chthonomonadales > CAJBBX01 > JAAYVH01. The sequence continues at coordinate 9,489 of JBBIQU010000125.1, forward strand.
CCGTCAGGGCTACAAGTACATCGAGGATGCCGTTGTCGCGATTCGAAGCGACCTGAAGCGGAACCTGGGCATCGAGTGCGACATCCAGCAGATCGAGTGGGCGCAGTTCCTCAAACAGCGGACGGACGGCACGCTGCCCTGCTACCACCTCCGATGGGCGGCCGACTACCTCGATCCGCAGAACTTCCTCTCGCTCATGCTGCGCACAGGGTCACCGGAGAACGCCATCGGCTACTCGAACCCCGAGTTCGACCGCATCTGCGATGCAGCCGACGTCGAGCCGGATCCCGCCAAGCGCCTCAAGCTGTATGCGCAGGCCGAGAGGATCGCGGTGGACGATGCTCCGTGGGTGCCCATCCACCACCTGAGGGATGTGGAACTCCACAAGCCGTACCTCAAGGGGCTTCGCGACAGCCTGATGGGGCATCTGCCGCATGTCACAACCGACGTTTCGGGAAGGCAGTAGGACGGGCGTCAGGAAGCCTGGGCCGCCGATGGGGTACCCTAGTTATGAAGCGCCTCAGCTAGAGGCCGACAGGAGTGGCATGCATGGCAACAAGCAGGACCGCGCAGACGGACGAAAGGCTGCGCGAGGCGGCGTTGGAGGCCCTGGGCAACACCGACCGCCCCATACCCGCATCGGACCCCGCCCTGCGGAAGTTGGCGGAGCTCGGAACGCGGCTCTGGCTCGACACCGGCAACCTTGAGGAAGCCGCGTCCCTCTGGAAGTCCGAGTTCTCGGCTCTCACGACGAACAACACGCTGGCGAACCAGGTTGTCCAAACGGGCGTCCTTGATGACGTTGCGCGGCAGGCGCTGCGCGACATCAAGGCCGCCGATCCCGGCATATCGGACGCCGACCTGGTCATGGAGCTCGGGTTCGTCATCAACTGCCATGTGGCGTTGAGGTTGGTGCGCGCGTTCGGCGCCTTCGTCAGCGTGGAGCTTCACCCGAGCATCGCCCTCGACACCGAGAGAACGGTCGCTTTCGCCCGACGCTACCACGCAGTGTGCCCTGAGCGCTTCATCATCAAGATCCCGCTGACGCCCGAGGGCTACTGCGCTGTAGCGCGCGTCTGCGCCGACGGCATCCCGGTGAACTACACGCTCGGGTTTTCGGCGCGACAGAACTACATCGCAGCGCTTATGTCCCGGCCGACATACGTGAATGTCTTCCTTGGACGCCTCAACGCGGTGGTCGCCGACAACGGCACGGGCGACGGCAAGAATGTGGGTGAGAAGGCGACGATGGCCACGCAGGTTGCCCTATGCGACCTGCGCAAGGCAGGCAGAACCGAAACGCTCCTGATCGCGGCGTCCATGCGCGCGGCTCCGCAGGTGGCCGACCTTGCAGGCGTTGACGTGTTCACCATGCCGCCCAAGGTGGCGAAGGACTTCCTGGCGGCTGGGCACGATCCGGCAACGCTGTCGAGCCAGGTTGGCAGGGACTTCGAGGTCAGCATGGGCTCCGACGAGGCCGCCGAAGCCGTGCGGTGCCTCTGGGAAATCAGTCCGGAGTTGGAGCGGCTGGGTCAGGCCGTCGAAGGCCGCGGCGCCGAGATGACCGGCGACGAACTTCGGCAGGCCGACGCCGACTTCGGCACCGGCCTATTCGCGCGGTTCTCGGCCGAGGACCTGGCAACGATCCGCGCCGACGGCAAGATACCCATCGTCGGCAAGTGGACCGGCAAGGCCGGCCTCGACGATACGATGACCCAGGCCGCGCTGCAGTCGTTCACCGTTGACCAGGCGGCCCTTGACGATCGCCTGATGCGCGTGTCGCGCTAGGCCCGAGCAGTGAGGGGAGAGTGACTTGGAACTGCTGATCTGCGGCACCGCCGCCGCCGAGGGTTGGCCGGCGCTGTTCTGTGTGTGTGAAGCCTGCCGGAAGGCCCGCGAGCTCGGAGGCAAGAACATCCGCACACGCGCAGCCTACATGATTGACGACCGGCTCCGTGTGGATTTCGGCCCGGACTCGTACATGCATCAGCTCAAGTACGGCCTGCAGTATGACCGGCTGGAGCATCTGATCCTCACGCACGCCCACAGCGACCACTGGTACCCCACCGACGTCCATTACCGGCGCAGGGGCTACAGCGTGGTTCCGGCCGACTCCCTCATGTATATCTGGGGCAACGAGAAGGTCTACCAGCGTTTCGAATCGGTCAACCCGGACCACTGGGATTCCTACAAGATCGTCTACAAGCGCATCACGCCGTGGAGGCGTATGGACCTTGGGAAGGGCGTCATCGGGGTGCCGATCGCTGCAGCCCACGACTCAAGCGAGGAATGCGTCAACTACGTTCTGAGCGAGAGCGGGCGGTCGCTCCTCATCGGGCATGACACGGGATGGTATGAGGAGCCGACGTGGATGTACCTTGCCGGACAGTCGCTGAACGTTGTGCTGTTCGACTGCACCTACGGTCCCAACGACTATCCGCGCGGTCACCTGGGCTGTACGGGCGTCGTTCGGGCTCGGGACGAGCTTGCCCGACGAGGCGCCCTCGCGGCGGATGCGCGCGTGATAGCGACGCACTTCTCACATAACGGCGGATGGCTGCACGAGGACCTCGAGAAGTTCTTCGAGCCGCATGGCATAGAGGTCGCATACGACGGGATGAAGCTGACGGTCTAGCGCCAATGCTCTTCACCTAAGCCGTCCGCCTGCGGTGCCGTTACGGCTGCAGAGGACCCGTTCCGGTGGTGGTGCCGTTACGGCCGCAGGCCGTGTAGCCGCGGGTTCTCCCCGCGCGAACGTTGAGCACACTCCGCAGTCCGCGGAGGCGGACTTGGCGCCGTTCGAAGCCGCGACTTCAGTCGCCGGGCATCTACCTCGCGCAAACGTTCGGAACGACGCACACGTTCTGCGTCGCGAGAAGCGACGGCTACACGCTGCGCGTCCGTTACCGATCGGATCGGTTGGAAACGTGGCGCGTCCGTTACCGATCGGTATTGGTGGGGAACGTAGCGTGTCCGTGGCGGTTACAGTCGCAAGGG
>JBBIQU010000126.1:0-12427 GCA_037442185.1 Chthonomonadales bacterium
GTGCCGGAAAGAACCACCACCCCTGACGAGGCATCTGCCAGCGCCAGCGGACCGTCCTGTTCACGAACCGGGAGGTACTGCGCAACTTCGGCCAGCGACGGCGACAGAGAGCCATCAGGCAGGCGGCTGCGTCCAATCACGTAGAGGCTTGACGGGATCGCCTCCCCGACAGCGCAGGCAAGCGCCCGATGGACGGCCGTCCGCATAGACTGGTCGGATCTGCCGCTGCCCCCAGGCCCACGCCCGGCTACCGGATCGCCAAACGAACACTCACCGTGGCCGAGAAGAGCCCCGGCGCCATCGGCAAGAAGCGCAGACGACCGCGTCCCGCCCGATTCCACACCGAGCACCCAGACAGAGCGACATTGTGCGGAGTGGACGGACGTCAATGACACTAGCCGACAGCCTCGTGCTCGGTTCGGGCGATAATCTCGTTCTGAAGCGCCGTGGACAGGTCGCAGAAGTAGTCGCTGTAACCGGCGACCCTGACGATAAGGTCGCGATGCTTCTGCGGCTCTCGCTGGGCGGCGCGAAGAGTGTCGGCGCTGACCACGTTGAACTGAATGTGATGGCCGCCGAGCCGGAAGTACGCTCGGATCAAATCGCGCAAACGAGCAATCCCCTCGTCGCCTCGAAGGGCGCTCGGGGAGAACTTCAGGTTAAGCAGCGTGCCGCCGGTCCGTGAGTGGTCCAGCCTGGCTGCGGAGCGTATCACCGCCGTGGGACCCTTGAGGTCCGCGCCCTGAACCGGCGATATTCCCTCGGACAGCGGCTCGCCCGCCAGACGTCCATCGGCAGTCGCACCTGTGACCGAGCCGAAGTAGACATGGCACGTAGTCGGCAGCAGATCAACGTGGTACCTGCCGCCGCGCGTGTTCGGTCGCCCGTCAATCAGCCCGTGATATGCCTCGAATACCATGCGCATGACATCGTCGGCGGCATCGTCGTCATTGCCGAACTTCGGCGTGCGGCGGATCAAGGCTCCGCGCAGCTCCGGAGCATCGGAGAAGTTCGTCTCGAGGGCCTGTAGCAGAGCGCGCATCCTGGCCTCGCGCTCGGCGTCGGAATGCCCGGGCCGGAACACATGGTGACGGAGCGACGCGAGCGAATCGGTCACCGTTCCGAGGCCGACACCCTGGATATACGTGGTGTTGTATCGCGCCCCGCCTGCATGGTAGTCCTTGCCGCGTGCGATGCAGTCATCCACCAGAACGGACAGGAACGGAGCGGGCATTCGGGTTGCGTACAGGCGCTCAATCGCATGGTTGCCGCGGACCTTGATCTCGACAAAGTGCTCCATCTGTGCGCGGAACATGGCCATGAGATCATCGAACGAGGCGGCCTTCCGGGGGTCCCCCGTATCCTTCCCTATCCGCTCGCCCGTTCGCGGGTCCACGCCCCGGTTGAGCGCGATCTCCAGCGCCTTCGGCATGTTGAAGTAGCCGGTCAGGATGTACGCTTCCTTGCCGAAAGCGCCCGCCTCGACGCAGCCGCTGGTGCCACCCTCGCGGGCGTCGGCTATGGCCTTGCCCTGACGGAGCAGTTCTTCCACCACCACATCGGCATTGAAGACCGACGGCTGTCCCCAGCCCTTTCGAATGATGCGCGATGCAGCTTCGACGAACCGGTCCGGGCTCTTGCGACTGACCTGGATGTTCGAGCTCGGCTGCAGCAGCCGCATTTCATCAATGACTTCCAGGATCAGATAGGTCATCGGGTTGACGGCGTCTGAGCCGTCAGGCTTCAATCCGCCGGAGTTGATGTTGCAGAAGTCCGTATATGTGCCGCTCTCCGCTGCCGTAACGCCCACCTTCGGAGGCGCAGGCTGGTTGTTGAACTTCACCCAGAAGCACTCAAGCAGCTCTTTCGCGCTCTCCTCGGTAAGCGACCCGTCGGCCAGGCCTTTGGCATAGAACGGGTAGAGATGCTGGTCGAGTCTGCCCGGACAGAAGGAATCCCACGTGTTCAGTTCGGTGATCACGCCAAGATGGCAGAACCAGTAGGCCTGGAGAGCCTCATGAAGGTCCCGGGGCGCATGGGCAGGGACTCGCTCACACACATCCGCGATCCGATTGAGCTCAGCGCTCCGCACGGGGTCGTCGGTTCGCGACGCCATAGCCCGGGCGGCGTCGGCATGGCGTCGGGCATTGTGAATGACGGCGTCAATGCAAATCGCCATCGCCCGAAGTTCGACTTCTTGATCGAAGGCGTCGGGATCCGAGGCTGCGCTCAACTCGGCAAGGCGGCGCTCTATGTCAGCGCGGAAATCCAGCAGCCCGCGCCGATAGATCTTCCCATCGAGAACCGTGTGGCCGGGAGCGCGCTGTTCCATGAACTCCGTGAACACGCCTGCCCTGTATGCCGCGTGCCACTCGTCCGACATCATATCGAAGATAACGTCGCGCATCGCTCGACCGCGCCAGTGTGGGATGATCGTATCGGCGTAGACCCGGCGCACCTCATCCGACACCTCGTAGCGCACCTTCTCGCGACTGTGCAGCAACGCGAGGTCGTCGAGGCTGTGGCAGCACAGCTCGGGATAGGTCGGCGTGGCCTTGGGACGTGGACCACGCTCGCCGACGATCAGTTCGCCGTCGCCGATGTGGATCGTCTTGTTGGCCATGATGTGGGCAAACGCCCGTGCGCGCCGCAGAGCGGCTGGCGCGTCGGGCGCCGCGGCATCGAACGCGGTCAGCAGCTCGGCCCGCTCGGCGGATATGCTCGGGACTGCCTCGAGGCTCGCGTCGCGAAGCCGACGTACTCGTTCGGTCATACTTCTCCTCTGGGACTGTTGGAGCCGCCCGATACCAGGTACCGCACGCGCGGTCCCACAAGCCGACGCGGTCACCGGGTCAGGAAGGTCTGAATGTTGGCCTTCTTCCGGAACTCCTCGTATTCCGCTGCCAGGCGTGGGCCGTTCTCTTTCTCGCCCTTTGCGGCCAGCGCCAGGACCCGAACGGTCTCCTTTACCTCATCGTACGGACGTGTGAGCGCCGCTTGCTTCTCGAGGCATCGCACCAGCCACCAGAGCCCTCCGATTCTGATCGGCCCAACCTGCTGGCCTTGTTCCAGCCTGCGGGCGACTGCGTCAAGGCCCTTGGCGTGCGCCGTCAAGGATCGCCCAACGGCGAACGGCTGCATGAGGCCCCCGTTCTGCGCCGTGTCGTCCACGCTGTACCGTCGCGCAACGGAGGCCCAGTCTGCGCCGGCGGTCAGCGCTTGCCTGGCCGCATCCGCATCCGCCTTGCTCGCGGCAGCGATGACGGCGAGCGTCACCACTTCGGGGCTGTAGAACAGCGACCCGGCGTTCTGGGGATTTACGTTCCGCGCGTAGAAGTCGCGCAGTTCGGCCTCGCTCACCGTTACGCCCTTACTGACAAGGTTGATCTCGCCGAGCACCCTCGCCAGGGGCTCGCGGTATTCGGCCTCGCTCTTGCCTGCCTTCTGAAGGATCGGCATGAACTCCGGCGACCGGGCCTCAAGTCGAAGGCGTTCATCAATCTGTTTGTCCGTCGCCACGGCCCCGTGCTTCTTGAGGAACTGACGGCGCAGTTCGCGCTGGACGAGGGTGTCGAGCACCTGGGCGCCGTAGGCACGGTGCATCTCGTCGTTGAGCTGGTCGCGCCGGATGGTCTGACCGTTCACGGCAACGAGCACGGCCGTCAGATAGGCTCGATGGCGTGCACGCATGATCATAGCGCCGGCAAAAGCGGAGACCAACATCAGGATGACGAGCGAAACCGCCACGACCCAGCGCCGCCGGAAGGCCGCGCGGATGAGCGCGCCGATGCCCTCGTCACGGATGACCGCCGCAGAACGCCGGAGGTCGGCCAAGAAGCCCACAACCTTGCGGCGCACCTCCTCGCGCTCTTCGGCTGAACGCATGCGGGCAGTCTCGCGCTCCTCGCGCTTGCGCTTGGCGCGCTCTTCGCGCTCCACTCGAGCCAGCTGTTTCGCCTCGCGTCGGGCAATCGCGCGTGCCTGCCTGTCCTCGGCGGCCGCTTCACGGCGCTGCGCTGAGCGCGCCTGCTTCTCAAGTTGCTGGGCCTCGGGAGAACTGTCCTCGTCCTCGCGCTGCCATGCTTTCCAGCGCTCCGTCAGGTCCCGAGCGCCGTCTTTGCTTGCATCGTCACCGGTCGGCTCGTCTGCTCGTTTCTCTTCCTCACTCATGCCGCTCTTCTCCAAGTCTCACCACGGTGTCCCACTGGTAACATCCATGGGCGAGTCCAGTCGCATCCTCACAATCCACGGTTCGCTCAAACGCATCCGGCCTCCTGCCGACGCGTCAATGTCGTCGCAGAGCTTCGGCGAGCCTGTCCACGTGGTCCTCCGAAGTGAAATGGGCCACGGAGATGCGGAGGGCATTGTAGTGTGGCACGTGACGCGTGACGATCGCATGCTCCGTGCCGAGCGCCTGTCCGAGCTGACCCGCATCCGCTCCGGCCACCGTAAAACTGATGAGTCCCGCGCGGTGATCGTGCGCCCGGGGCGTCAGCAAAGAGAGTCCCGGGACACTCGCAAGCCTGTCCATCGCGTATCCGCCGACCGCAACCATGTGCTGCCGGATGCGCTCGAAGCCGATGCCCCGGAGCCAGCGGAGACTCGCGTTCCATCCGGCCGCGTTCGCCCAGGCGCGGGTGCCGAACTCGAATCGGCGGGCGTTGGACCACGGCTCGGCAACGCCCTTGTCGAAATCGGCGCGCTCGAGGCTGCCGGCCCCCACATGCGCCGGGCGCAGCTCGGGAAGCGCTCCCCGGCCGGCATAGAAGAAGCCGGTGCCTGTCGGACCATGGAGCCACTTGTGTCCGTTAGCGGCCATCAGGTCGCACCCGATGGCCCCTACATGCACGGGCACTGCGCCGAGCGACTGGGAGACATCAAGCAGACTACGAACCGAGTGACTGCGGGCCCAATCGCACATGGCTCGGGCGGGAAACACAGCGCCCGTTTCGCAGGTCACATGGCTGAACGCCAGCAGCCGGGTGCGTTCGTTACGCTGTGCATTGAGTTGATCGAGCATGACGCCGGGCTCCGGACTACATCGCACACGCCGAACGCGGATGCCTTGCGTCGCCTGCAGATAGAGGAGGGGATGGAGCATCGCCTCGTGCTCTTCGTCGGTGGTGATCGCTTCGTCGCCGGCCCGCCAGTCCAATCCGGCAAGCGCGATATTGATCCCGTCCGTGGCGTTGCCGGTGAAGGCGATTTCGTCAGGTTGGGCGCCCACCATCTCCGCGAGACTCGCCCTCAGCCGGTTGCCCTCATCGGCGAGGCCGAGCTCGCACGCAACGCCATCGCGCTCTAACGCCCTCACAGCCCGGACGAACTCATCGAGCGCAGGCACAGGCATGGGACCATAGGTTCCCGTGTTGAGGTAGGTCACACGCTGGAGCACAGGAAAAGCCGCCTGTATCTCCCGCAGATCGCCCGAAACGAAGGCCCTGCCGACCGACGGCGACGCAGCGCTTGTCCGCGCGCTTCCGTTCGTCATATCTCGGCGTACCGGAAGCAGTCTACGGTGTGGTCGTTCACAAGCCCGGCGGCCTGCATGAACGCATAGCAGATGGTGGGGCCGACGAACCGGAACCCACGCCGGATCAGATCGCGGCTCATGGCCTCGCTTTCGGGCGATTTCGCCGGCAAGTCGGACATCGTCCGCCACGCGTTCTTGATCGGCTTGCCACCGACGAACTCCCACACGTAGGCGTCGAACGAGCCGAACTCCTGCTGAACCTCGAGGAACCGACGCGCGTTGTCAACACACGAACGGGTTTTCGCCCGATTGCGAACGATGGAGGGGTCCTCCATCAGTCGCTCGACATCCGCATCGGTGAAGGCGGCAACCACTGCGGGGTCGAAGTCGGCAAAGGCGGCCCGGTAGCCTTCGCGCTTTCGGAGTATAGTCAACCAGCTCAGTCCTGCCTGGGCCGCATCAAGCACGAGGTACTCGAACAGCCTGCGGTCGTCGTGTGCGGGCACCCCCCATTCGGTGTCATGGTAGTGTTCCATCATGGGGTTGCCCTGAGCCCACTCACATCGGATCATCGCGCGCGCACCCAATCTATGGCGAACTGAACGCCCGGAGCGTTGACGGGATCGAGACGGATCGCGGTGACGGTCTGTCCCTTCCATTGAGGGTGGTTTCCAACCGGAATCGCCACGTCGTGCCAGCGGCCGTCTGCCGGATATGAGAAACGGATCGCCTTCACTTCGTCGAACGCCGGCGATGCAGCCGTCGTCCAGAAGAACTGGCCGCCACCGTCGCCGGTCGCCCGGATTCGGAGCGTTATCTCGGCGATGTCACTTGCCCGGACATTGCAGTTCGGACGAACCAGATATGGGTCCCCGCCGCTGGATGTGCCTGCAAGGATGCCCTCGGTCGCCCGATAGTCGGTCGTGTCGTTCTGCGCGCCCCACCCATCGAAACCTGAATCGAACTCGAACGCCATCCTCTCGGCTCGCGGCACCGAGAAGTCTGGCCGGGCAGGCCTCACGCCCTCCAGACTGACTTCGACGGAGCCGTCGCGCGGCACGCGAACGGCCACGGCCCGCATCCGCGGGTCATACCGCCATGCAGCGATACCGCCTCCCAGTCTCTGCGATGCGGCCCGCACGTCCTGGCCGCCGATCGTCACGCGTTCGGGCTCAGTCACCCCTGAAATGAGCACATTCCCGCGCGAGTTCCGCGGATGTGCCACGGTGAACGTAAGGCGCGTGCCAGACAGCCTCGCCCCCTGAACGCGACCGAGCGCAGTGATTCGCACCGTCTCGCCGGTCGCGGCCTTGACGCGGGTCGTTAGAGGCATCTCAGGCCTACCCAGCCACCAGAGAACGTTCTTGACGATCAACCTGGGCGCAAACTCCCAGGCCGCGCGGACGCCCGTGATTGTGTGGAGCGCGTCCGGCCAGGTAGCCGTGAACTCGGCCTTGTCCGATTGCTGATACATAGCCGATCGCGTGATCCCGACAGCCAGATCGCGCCAGCTGAGACCGCCCCAGCGGGCGTTGGGATCGTGGGGATGCAGCTTCAGGTATGCCAGCGCAAGCCGGAGCCCGTTCCACTGCACGACATGGCCGAACCAGCTGCCGCGTTTCTGCGTCGCGCCGAAGACGGGTATCGAGCCGTACCTCATCCACAGTCTGCCGGGGGCGTTCCAGACATACACGAACGGAAGGCCGCGACGCGCCCAAAGCTTCGCCTTCTCCAGCCAGCGCGATTCGCCGCTGAACCAGTACGCCTCGATGTAGGCGTCAACGGCGTCAGCGGCCGCAAGAACGTCGGGCGTGTGGACAGGCACCTCCCATACCTGAGCCGCGCGAGGCACGCGGAAGGCCTCCATCCTTCTCAGCGACCGAACTCCGGCGTCGTAGAAGCTGCGGTCTCCGGTGATTCGGGCTATCTGCATGAGCCGGCTCGCATTGAGCGCGATCAGCCCGACCTCGACCTCGCCGGGTTCCCCCAACTCGTGATAGTCGTAGCCGCGGAACACGCCCTTGTCCCGCAGGTCCGCATCAAATGCGTAGCCTCCGTCGGGCGTCTGTGAGGAGATGAGTGACATGGCCGAGCTGACGTGCTGATTGAGATACGCGATCGGGTCGCCCTCTCCGAACTGCAGGTCGTCCGCCGAGACAACCCGGTCCGGTCGAGGGAGTTGGTCGGCTTGGCCCGATGGAGCCTGGTAACCGGCGGACGCTAGTCGGGCCTCCCATTGCTCCCGCGCCGGATCTTCGGGCAGTGCTCGGATCGCCTGCAGCAGATCGTATGCGTAGCTCGGGTTCGGCGACGGCTGGCGCCATATGGCCGGTCCCAGAAGGTACGGAAACCAGCCGGTTTCTGGCGTGTCCCACAGAGTGCGCGTGTAAGCTTGCATGCTCCACGCCACCTGCGCAAGGTCGGAGCCCTTCGGCGCCGGAGCGGGCGTCGCAGGCCTGTGCAACGCGAACCACCGCTCCACGCCCGAAAGCGCGTCCGACTTGGGACCACCGATGTACACGATGGCCGAGAGTCGGAGCGCCCGACCGGCCGGAAGGACGATGTCACTCGTCGGATCCTTGGCGGCATCCCCGATGGTCCAGTGCGCCTCTCGCGTCGAGGTCGCGGCGCCGACCGTCCCGGGCGGATTGGGCGCAATGAGCCCCATGCGGTGGGCGGCCACTCCGCCGACGCGATCCGGGCTTGCGAAGAGCGGCTGCGGTCGGTCGCGAACACCGTCCCAACGCAACGCAGGGTCCCAGAGCAGAGCGACCGTCCCTCGGCCGTTGGCCACGGACATCGCCGGAATGGTCACCTTGTGCGGATGCGGGGCGTATCGGCGGCGGTCAGGGTGGTCTGCCACGATATCGAGGTCGCTCGAACTCACCTCATCGCCGACCAGCCACTCGAGCCCCGGGAAGATGGCCTCCGACTTCGATGCGCCGGACCCTCGCTCACCCACCAGCAGCATGGGACCCTCAAACATACAGACGCGTCGCGCCTGCGTACAGCTGGCCGAAATCACCAGTCGAAACACTCCCGGCTTCAATGCCCGGACGTCCGCGGCGAACTTCCAGTTACCTCCGGCGCGGTCTCGGCGGGAGGAAGTGAGCGAGACGCTCCCGGATGCCGTCTTGACGACGGAGTGCACGGCCGACAGGGTCTGCACACGGCCATCACCCAGGCGAACCGCAATCCGGCCCATATGGGGCAGCCATGCCGCTGCCGGCTTCGGTGATCCATCCGCCAACCCTATCTCGGCCACGGTCCGATCGGTTCCCCGGCGCATCCGGAAGCCGGGCAGCAGATCAATCGGACGCGCCCCAACGGCGTCGGTCACTTCGAGCGAAACGGTCTGGGCGTCACCCGCCACCGTTCGGGTCGGCTCGAAGACGACGCCGCATGGGGCGCCCACGGAACGGACCGCCGTCAGGCGGAACGACTTGACGGCGCGTCGGCCCGGCGCAATCGGCGCGATCGCAAGCTCGCTCACATCGGCTCGCGCGCCTCCATAGGTTCGGAACCTCAACCTTACAGGCTCGCTCACGGCATTGCCGCGGTTCCAAACCGTCACCGACACGCTCGCGCTGTTCCCTGGCGCGACGATCCCCGGACTCGCCAGCGCCGACACGAGCTCAAGACGTGGAGCGAGCGTGATGGATCGTTCGATGCGATCATCCCCCGAGACACCGGCGATGCGAATGACCCCCGGCTTGAGGGGCCCGTTGACCGTCCATCGCATCGTTTGACCGTCTTCCGGCATGAGCGCGGGCGCTTCATTGGGGCCTTCCGCGGCAAGTCCGTCCGGCAGGTGCACCACCAGCGATACGGGTCCAGCCTTCGCGGTCCCGTCATTGGTCAGCGTGGCGGTCAGAACAGCCTTCTTCAGCGGATCGGCCTTGTCCGGGTAGACGTGCAGCTTCTCGAACTGTAGGATCGGGGACTCGCCTTCGATCAGTTCGAAGTCATCCACAACCACGTCCGCAGGGCCACCCGTCAGGCGCATACCCACGTGCACCCAGCGGACCTTCGGGCTCTTGCGGTAGTCATAGGCGACGCGAAACTCATGCCAGCGCCCATCCGCCATATCCGGAGGGATGGGCCGAATGGCACGGAGGTCGCCGGTATTCTCGAGCCCGGGTTCGCCCATGGGAATCACCACAAGGACGATCGAGGCATCGTCTGAGGCCGACCTGACCTTGACCCAGGCGCGCACAATGCCGTGGGTCCGCTCCAGCATGGCGCCCCGGCCGCCGCTCGGGTCCCAGCCACGGTTCAGGCCGGTCTCCGGAGGCATGGGCGTCATCCGTGCCCGGTTGATGCGCAGAGCGTGTCGTCCGGAATGAGACTCGGTTGTAACCTGGACACCGGATCCTACGGGCGACCAGTCAACCGGGAAGTACACACTGTCGAGCGCCTCAAAGCCGCCGTTCGTGATTGCGTTGTCCGCCTTGAGACCAGACGCCCACGCGAACGTCAGGAGCGCCATGAGCATCAAGCGTGCCATCTGCGTACCCTCCAGTGCCGATGTCTTCGGCATTCTAGCCCATGGCGCTCGCGCCGTACAACGGCTTCCGCTCGGTTTCGGGGTACCGTATGGACCGACTTTGCCGCCCGAAGGCCACATTCGCCATGACGCCGCCGACCAACCTGCAAGCCCTGACATTCGATCACGATGATCCGGCGATCCGATTCACGCCGGAGTCTGACGGGAGGAGCACGCGAGTCGAGCTGCTGGTTGACGAACGTTCGGTCAGTCGCTGCTGGATCGTGTCTCTCACAATCAGGATTGGCGAAGCCGAGGTCCGCATGGACGGGCTGGGCGGAGTCGGAACCGATGCCTCGGAGCGGCGCAAGGGATACGCGCGCAGGGTCATCGAAGCCGCCCTCCGGCGCATCGACTCCGGCGACGCTGCGCTCAGCATGCTGTACGGCATACCCGACTTCTACGTGCAGTTCGGCTACGTCCCTGCCGGACCGGAGCACTTCATTCGGATGCACGCCGAACCGCAAGCCGCGCTCCCGCCCGGGTTTGTGGCCAGAGCGATGCAAGCGGATGACCTTACCGAACTGATGGCCCTCTACGCCTGGCAAACACGTTCCGAAGTCGGCCCGGCCGTTCGGCCCAAGGAATGCTACGTACACCGGCGGCTGCGCGAGGCGGCGCGGGAGGACATGCCACGGCACCGTGCAGATACGGGAGTCGGCGCAGACACCCATCCACAGGACCGATGCCGCGTCCTGATCGGACCCGATGGGGCGTTGCGCGGGTACGCGTGGCGCGGCGACGGGTTCTGGGCAACCGACCTCATACAGCGCGAGGCCCCGGACTGCATGATCGTCGCCGAGGCTATTGCCGCCGACACCGAGGCTGCGGGCGCATTGCTCTGCGTCTGCGCGGCCTGGGCGCACGAGGTCGCCAACCATACGGGCCGCAACATTCAGCACGTTCTGCTTTCGGCGCCCCACGACGGCGAGATCGGACGCGCTGCGATGAACCGAGACGCCCTACTGATCAGGAAGTTCACCCGCTGCGGCGGTTCCATGGCGCGCGTCTGCGACATGCGGCGGCTTGTCGCACAGTTGGTCCCGGAGCTTCGACGAAGGCTCGCCGACGCGAGTCTGCCCCACGAAGGCCCCTTGACCTTCGTCACCGGCCTCGGCCATGCGACGGTGCCGCCGCGGGGTCACGACGCCGGCCGAACCCGCACGTTCTCGTCCAGAACCTCGTGGTTCGCTCAGGCCGTCCTGGGAGCCGCGTTGCCCTATGAGCATGTCGAACGGGAAATGGTCGAACAAGGCCACGTCGGGGTCAAGGAACTGCGGTGGATCCGGGCGCTATTCCCAACGAAGTGCCCGCACGTGTACTTGCCGGACCGCTATTGATACTCCACCTCATATGCTGATAAAGTATGCAGGGATGTGAGCCAACACAACGACGTACCCAGAACACGGTCTCAGGAGGCCTGTCAATGAACCCTCGACGACGGACTGCGATGTACGTGTGCGCCCTTGCCGGCATGCTGCTCGCGTATGGTTGCGGCAGCGGCAGCAACTTCGCCGAAACCGCCGACCTGAGCGGTTCCTATGTCGGTACCTTCGTGCTGATCAACGGCGCGACCGCCGAGACGGGAACCATGGCAGTTGTCATCGGCCCCGACAACAGGATGGCAGGAACCGTGCACAACGACACAACCGGAGCCGACGGAACCGTGGCGGGAGAGATCGAGAACGGCCTGGCTCTGACGGCCAAGCTGACCTATCCCGGAGACGAGCGGACGCTGATCGGCAACGTTGGCTTCGATACCCGCTTGAACCTGGTCGGCGCGCTGCGACACTACAACGCGGCGGGAGCTCGGGCAGGCACGCTGAGCATAGACCTTGCGCCTGCCGGCGCAGGCGGAGACGCCTGAGCACGCCGGTGCGGCCATACTCCCGCCGAGGCGACGAACCGCCCTTAGGAACACACGAATGACCGACCATGAGCGCAGGCTGACTGTGCCCGCCGATGAGTTCGAGCTCGTCGAGCGACTTACGGAGCCCTCCCAGGACACCCAGGAGGCTGCCGCCGAGCTGGGTGGCGATGTTCTCATCCTCGGCGCTGGCGGCAAGATGGGGTCCACCCTCGCCCTGCTGCTGCATCGGAGCCTCACGGCCATAGGGTCGCCATACCGCGTCATCTGCGTATCGCGCTTCACCGACGCGGAGTCCGCCATGGTGCTTGGACGCGCCGGCATACGGACAATAAGCTGCGACCTCATGGATCGCAAGGAGCTGGATCGCCTGCCCGATGCGCCCAATGTCCTGTACCTTGTCGGCAGCAAGTTCGGCTCCGCGACGAACCCATCGCAGACATGGGCCATCAACACACTGCTGCCGGCCCTCGTAGCCGAGCGGTTCCGATCCTCGCGCATCGTCGCCCTTTCGACAGGCAACGTCTACCCGTTCGTTGCT
>JBBIQU010000127.1:0-12391 GCA_037442185.1 Chthonomonadales bacterium
GGCCACATCGGCACAGGCGCGCACTGCCGGCTTCGGGGCCGTCGAGAACCGGCATCCGAGATAGAGCTGATTGGGCGCGTGCTTTTTGAATACGTCCCTGCACGTTTCGAAGTAGCGGCGAGCGAAGGCATACTGGAAGTCGGACAGGTCTTTGCGGCAGGCGGCATTGATGGTCTCCGGCACCCGAAGCGCGTCCCACGAAGCGGCGCCGGTGCCCCATGCCGCATTCAGCTTGTCGAGCGACCCATATCGGCCCTTGAGCATCTCCACCTGAGCGATCCGGCATGGCTGGTCCGGAGGGCTCGCCAGCGGCCCACGCTCGACGGCCTCCCATGCGATCTCGTTGTCGCCGAAGTAACCGATGCAGTACGGATTGTCCGCAAAGTGCCTGGCCACGCCGGAAAGGCCGTCTTCGGCAGCCTTCGCGAACCCAGGATCATAGACGTCCACCATCTTGCCCCAATAGCCGCCACCGCCTTCGATCCGGCGGGAGCCGCTCGCCACGCTCCCACTGACCACGAATGGTATCTGCGCCTTCGCCATGAACGCCCAGTCCGACCAGTTGCCGACCGTGTTGAAGCCCAGATGACGCAACCGCGCGGAGGTGGTCTGCTCCCAGCGCGCGCGCCACGAGTCTCCGAACTTTCGCACCAGGTTGGCGGCATAGAAGCTGAAGGTCCGTCCCTTGCCGCCGATCGGCTCTGCCATGCTGTGGGCGCCCTGCTGGCGGTGGATAAACTGAGCGAACGGTCCCGGCTCTTCAGGCAGCCACTCGAACCAACCGTCTCTGCCGTCAATGAACGTGTACTCACCGGTCCCGACGCAATCCACCCCGACCGAGAAGAAGAGCCTGCCTTCCGGCGTGACAAGCCACCATCGTCCGTCCATCTTCTCCGTTCGGAACCATCCGGTGGCCTTGAGGGTCGGCCCATCCACCCATCCGCCGAACCGGTCAGTGTGGACGGCCGGAGCGTCTTTGAATGCTGCTTCCTCCTTGCGGACGCGCTCGGCGAAATCCGCTTCAGACTTCAGCTTTCCGGGCCAGTCGGCGTTCCGGTATTGCCCGAACCGGTCCACAAAAGGCATGGTGACCTTCTGTTCTCCGGCTCCCTTTCCGTACAGGCGGAAGTTGCGCAAGATGAGCGTATGTTCGGCCGTCGGTCGAGCCAGAAACACCTGAAACGCCGTGATACGCGTGAGATCCAGCACTGCGCCGCCGCCCTTTGGCCCGGTGATGGGAAGGCCGCGCATGCCCCAGAGCGCGTCGTCGCCCTTGCGATTGAAACGGATGCGGAACGTGGTCCACTTGCCGGGCGGAACGCTTGTGCCGAGCTGATTGCAGTTGTTGGCCCCGTCGGCGCCCTCGTTGTCCACGCGCATGTTGACCTGCTGTGCGATGGGCTCCGGATTGAACACATCCACAGCGAGACCTGCATAGCCGGTCCAGTCCCACACCCCCTCCCTGGGTCGGAAGTACACGTTAGGCCAGTCGGCT
Source organism: Chthonomonadales bacterium (assembly GCA_037442185.1). GTDB lineage: Bacteria > Armatimonadota > Chthonomonadetes > Chthonomonadales > CAJBBX01 > JAAYVH01. Next base: position 1,496 of record JBBIQU010000127.1, read on the forward strand.
ACGCCGAACCGAACCCGCAGCCCTTGCTGCGGTCCCGATCGGATGAGGTCAACGTCAACCGTATGCCGCAGAAGGGTCTCGGGGATGCCCCTGTCGAGAGGCACGACAACCTTCTCGACGGGCTGTTGCGCCGCAACGGCAAGTGCGGCAGTGAGGATCGCGATGCTGAGCGTGACGGTCATATACGGTTGGCCCCCTTTTGGTCGGTCGAGGATTGCTCCGAGTCTAGCACTTCAAGCAGGACCCGGAGGCGTGGACAACGAATGGCGCCGGCAAAGGACCGTATTGCCCGTGTCGTCGGTCCGATGACGAGGTGACAGCATGGACTTTCTCCTTGTGATTGCAGCGGCGATGGCCATGGGAGCGCAGAGCGCTTCCGTTCGGGTCAAGCCCGTGGTACCGCTGAAGGCCGAACCGTTCGATCTGAAGGATGTGCGCCTTCTCGACGGCCCCTTCAAGCACGCGATGGACCTTGACATCCGCTACCTCAAGAGTCTGCCGCCCGCCCGCCTTCTTCGCAACTTCCGGGTCACCGCCGGGCTGCCGACCGATGCCGAGCCCCTCGGCGGCTGGGAAGAGCCCAACTGCGAAGTCCGGGGTCACTTTGTGGGGCACTACCTGACGGCATGCGCCATGGCCTATCGCGCGACCGGCGACACAGAGCTCAAGGCAAACGCCGACGCGGTCGTCGCCGGAATGGGCGAGTGCCAAGCTCGGTTTCCGTCGGGCTACCTGAGCGCGTTCCCCGAGGCCTTCTTCGATCGCCTTGAGGCGCTTCAGCCCGTGTGGGTTCCATGGTACACGCTGCACAAGGTGTATCAGGGCCTCCTCGACATGCATACGCTGGCAGGCAACGCACAGGCCATGAGCGTGCTGAAGAAGGCTGCTGACTGGGCGATCGCGCGCACCGATCGCCTGAGCGACGATCAGCTCCAGCAGGTGCTCAACACCGAGCATGGCGGCATCAACGAGGTGTTCGCCAACCTGTATGCGGTCACGGGCGACAAGCGCTACCTTCGTCTGTCCAAGCGGATGAACCACATGGCGGTCTTGGGTCCGGCCATGAGAGGCGAGGATCGCCTGACCGGCCTGCACGCCAACACCCAGTTCCCGAAGTTCATCGGCATCGCTCGCCAATATGAGCTGACGGGCGACAATGCTCTGAGGAGCGGCGCCGAGTTCTTCTGGAATGTGGTTACCCGGGAACGCAGCTACGTGATCGGCGGCAACAGCAACGGTGAGGCATTCTCACCCAGGGAAGAGCTCTCGAAGCACATCGGGCCAACCACCACGGAGACGTGCAACACCTACAACATGCTGCGTCTGACGCGGCACGTCTTCTCGTGGAACGCCGAGGGTGAGCAAGCGGACTACTATGAACGCGCCCTCTACAACCACATCCTCGCGTCCCAGCATCCCGAGACCGGCATGATGAACTACTACGTGCCGCTGAAGTCGGGCTCGTCCAAGTCGGCGAAGACACCGTTCGGTTTCAGCGAGCCTTTCAGCTCGTTCTGGTGCTGCACGGGCACCGGGATCGAGAACCACGTCAAGTACGGCGACAGCATCTACTGGCGCCAGGGCAATCGCGGCTTGTTCGTTAACCTGTTCATCGCCTCCGAGCTCTCGTGGGGTTCTCGCGGGATTCGAGTGCGCCAGGAGACGCGTTTCCCCGATGAGCCTCGCACCAAGCTCATCCTACACTGCCGCCGACCGACGCGCCTGGCGCTCCACATCCGCCGACCCGTGTGGGCCGGCAACGGGTACCGCGTGACGGTCAACGGCCAACCTGTTCATTCCACTGTTCCGTCCGCGCACCCAGGCTACTTCAGCGTGGACCGTCAATGGCGCGACGGCGATGTCGTGGATGTGGAGACGCCGATGACCCTCTGGACCGAGGGGTTTCGAGACAATCCCAACCGACTGGCCATCCTGTTCGGCCCGATCGTTCTGTGCGGCGAGACCGCTCCCGGAAGTTCCGTCTCGTGCGTCGTCGGCTCGCGTGACCGGGCCCTCGCGGCGATGAGTCCCGTACCCGGTCACCCTCTCGAGTTCGCCGCGACCGCATCGGTGTTTCGCACTTCGTTCGAGCCCGGAAGCAGCGAGGTCCGCTTCCGACCGTTCTTCCGGGAGTACGAGCGGCCATACGCCGTCTACTGGGATGTCCTCGATGAAGCTGCCTGGCGTGCCCGCGTCTCCGAGTACGAGCGCGAGAAAGCCGAGATTGCGTCTCTCGAAGCGCGCACCGTGGACCGCGTCGAGATTGGCGATCCCGAGTCCGAGCGCGCACATAGCCTAACAGGCGAGCGGACCGAGTCGGGTCCGCTCGATAACCGTCGCTGGCGGCACGCGACCAACGGCGGGTGGTTCTCTTACACGTTGAGGGTGGACCGATCGGCGCCTCAGCAGCTCGCGATCACCCTTTGGGGCAGCGACGCCGGCGCCCGGACGTTCGATGTCATGGCGGAGGGCCGAAAACTGGCCACAATAACGCTTGCGAACAACGACCCGGGGCGTTTCTTCACCAGATACGTGGACCTTCCGCCGGACATCATCGAGGGCAAGGACACCGTCACGATACGGTTTCAGGCGCATCCCGGAAACTTCGCAGGCGGCGTCTTCGGGCTGCGAATCGTGCGGGCCAGGGGCTCATGAAGCCAATCAGCCCTACATCCTTGCGCGTTGGCGCGATCGGAGCACCTCTGCCGGCGCTGATCCTGATGGCGGCGCTTGCGGGCGTTCAGCACAGCGATCGGGCATCCAAGGCACACATCAGGCTCGGCGGCGCCGACTTCACCGTCACCGCCTGGGTGCGAACTCAATCAGGAGGCGTCGTGCTGTCGCTCTCAAGCCCTGAAGGCGCGTGGGCCAACACGGGCAAGGCTCTGGTCATCCGCGGAGGGCGCATCGCGGCGGACCTGTGCAACGTGGGCATCTGGTCGGGCCAGACCGTCGTAACCGACGGCGAATGGCACCGAGTCGGTTGGGTCTACACGCATGGCGATCGGACGCTCAGGTTCTACGTTGACGGTCGGCTTGACGGGAGCGCCAACGCGACTGCCATGCCGGATACCGAAGGGGACATCCTCCGCATCGGCATGGCGGCATACGGCATCACCGCGCCCAACGGGTTCGTCGGCGAGATTGACGACGTTCGCGTTTATGGTCGCGCCTTGAGCAATCAGGAAATGGAAGCGGGCGCCGCCGATGACGCAGTCGCCCATTGGCCGCTCGACGGCGATGGACGCGATGTTGCGGGCGGCGGGCATGATGCAGTGGTCAACGACGCCGAAGAAGCGCCAGGAGCCGTAGGCCTGTGTCTGCGGTTCACCGGATCGAGCTCGGTTGCGGTCACGGATCCGTATGGGCCGCTCATCGCTCGAATGCGGCTGGTTCAGCCGCGCGCAATCCTCGAAGCTGTGAAGGCTGCCGTCCGATCCGAAGGTAATCGCTATCCGCACGGCCGCGATCGAGTGCGCGAAGCGGAGAGCTGGGTTGCAGCTTACGAAGGCATTGTGCGTGGACTCGAGCGCCGCGAGCCCCGGGCAGTCCGCCAGGCCGAGGAACTGCTGCGGTTCCAACGGGAAGTCCTCCTCGACGACACGTCGCTCGATTTCGACAGGATACTCGTGATCCGGCGCAGTGTGGCGAACCTCGGCCTTCCCGCCAACTGGGACAGCAACTCGAGTCTGCCACGCAACGGATACGACAACGAGCTGGCAGTCCTCTCCGACTGGAAACGTTCGCCGAAGCTGACGCCGCTCTACAAGCCGCCTGACGGTCGTTTCATCGGGGACGTGGACCTCCATTTCGATGCCGATCGCATGCTCGCGTCCATGCCCGACGACAACGGGCGGTGGCAGGTGCACGAGCTCACCCTGAAGGGGACCCCGCCGACCGTACGCCAACTGCCCCTCATCTCCGAGCCGGACGTGGACAACTACGACGCCTGCTACTTGCCGGACGGAGCCGTCATCTTCTCGTCAACCGCTCCGTTCGTCGGCGTTCCGTGCGTCACCGGATCAAGCCACGTAGCGAACCTGTACCGGGCCGAAACGGACGGTCGAATACGACGCCTCACGTTCGAGCAGGATCACGACTGGTGCCCGACCGCCATGAATGACGGCCGCGTGATGTACCTTCGCTGGGAGTACTCGGACCTGCCCCACTTCGTGTCGCGGATCCTCTTCACCATGAACCCGGACGGCACCAATCAGATGGCGCTCTACGGCAGCAACTCCTACTGGCCGAACTCCATGTTCTACGCGAGGCCGGTCCCGGACCGACCCACACAGTTCATGGCAATAGTCAGCGGACACCACGACACACAGCGCATGGGAGAGCTGACACTCTTCGACACCTCCATCGGCACCCACGAGGCCGACGGTGTGGTTCAGCGGTACCCTGGTCGGGGCAAGCGCGTTGAGCCCGAAATTCTCGACGGCCTCGTCCAGCACAAGTGGCCCAAGTTCCTCCACCCGTGGCCGCTTTCGGCTGGACGCTGCCTCGTTGCGGCACAGTTGAGTCCCGGCGCTCGATGGGGCCTCTATCTCGCGGATGCCTATGACAACCTGACGTTGATCCACGATCTGCCCGGCAATGCCCTCCTCGAACCGATCCCACTTGTGCGTCGCGCCAAGCCCCCGATCATAGCCGACCGCACCAATCTCGGCTCGAAGGAGGCCACAGTCCTTCTGACCGACGTGTATTCGGGACCGGGCCTTGCGGGTGTCCCGCGCGGAACGGTCAAGAGCTTGCGCCTCTTCACATACCAGTTCGCCTATCACGGAGTAGGCGGTCAGGTCCATCGCGTGGGACTCGACGGTCCGTGGGATGTGCGCCGAATCATGGGCACCGTGCCCGTTCAGCCCGACGGTTCGGCTCACTTCCGCATCCCGGCAAACACTCCCGTAGCCGTTCAGCCGCTCGATGCCGACGGACGGGCGCTGCAGCTCATGCGGAGCTGGATGACGGGGATGCCGGGCGAACGCCTGTCATGCGGCGGATGCCACGAGCCCGCGGGCAGTCCTTCGGTCAACCGAAACACTCTGGCCGCCCGGAGACCCCCCGATGCCATACGACCGTGGTACGGCCCGACACGGGGCTTCAACTTCCGGCGCGAGGTCCAGCCGGTACTGGACGCCCACTGCATCAAGTGCCACGGGCAAGGAAAGGCCCCTGACTTGCGCGACCTTCCCGATGTTGGGCTCGACGGCAAGCCGCTTGGACCGGACCGAGGGTGGCACTTCCCGCCGGCATATCTCGCCCTGCGCCGCTATGTGCGCGGGCACACAATCGAGAGCGACATGCACCTTCTCACACCGGGCGAGTTCCATGCGTCCACCACCCATCTGGTGCGGATGCTCGAGCGAGGCCACCACGGCGTGAAGCTCGATCGGGAGGGCTGGGATCGGCTCAACACGTGGATTGACCTCAACACTCCGGCGCATGGCACATGGAGCGAAGTCGTCGGTCCGGCCCATGTCGCCCACCAGCGCAAGCGTCGGATGGAAATGGATCGGCGCTATGCGGGGATTGACGTTGACCCGGAGGCGCCGCTGGCCGGAAGGCCCTATCGTCCAACGATATCCGCGGCGGCGCCTCTCTCCCACATCCCGACAGATCGCGTCGCCGTACGGACAGCTCCGGCACAGGCGTCGGTGCCTCACGCTCCTGTTACGTTCGACCTTGGCGCTGGAGCGCGCCTCACCATGGTTCGCGTACCCGGAGGAACCCTCAATGCGGTAAGCGGCGGATCCGAGCCGATGCGGCCGTTCTTGATCGGCAAGTACGAGATCACCAACGCTCAGTATCGGCGCTATGCCCCGTGGCACAACAGCCGACTGGAGACGGGCGACTTCCTGCAGTTCAGCGTCGAGGAGCGCGGGTATCCCGTCAATCGTCGGGACCAGCCTGTGTGCCGTGTCAGCTGGAATGAGGCGCAGGCGTTCTGCCGCTGGCTATCAAAGCGTACGGCGCCCATTCTCTTTGCCGACCGAACGGCAATGGGAGCATGCCTGTCGGGCTGGCACGACCACGCCGATGTGGTACGGATCGGTGAACGCTGAATTCGCGCGTTACGCGAACCTTGCCGATGCAGCATTGTTCCGCATTGACTCGTTTCCCCCTTGGAGCAATCCTGCCGGGTACGTTCGGCCATGGCGCAATGCGGCTGCCCATGTGGACGACGGTTATCGCGTGAGCGCTCCCGTCGGCTCGTTGGCCCCGAATCCCTGGGGACTTCACGATATGCACGGCAACGTCGCCGAGTGGGCTCTGCCCGACGGCGGCAGCGGTGATCGCGCCGTTGCCTGCGGCGGTTCATGGTATGACCCGCCGTCGCTGGCAACGGCCGCGCATCGCGACCGCTACGCCGAGTGGCAGCGTGTATTCGATGTCGGTTTCCGGGTGGTCTGCGCTGCCGAGTGAGGGGCTGATGCCGGAAACTCGGCAGAACGCGCGCGTTTGACCCTGCGTATTGGCAAGTGTATAATCTGCGACTGGATGCCGGTCGGCAAGGCGCCGGTGCGCTTTGTCTGTGATCGCACGCAGCGGCGGTCAGGATCGGCACGAACTGGAGGTCAGGTTGGCAAAGATCATGCGCACATCGGCGCGGATCGGAATACTGCTGGCGCTGTCGGCCCTGTCGGTGACCGTCGGCGTCACTCTCGGGAAGTGGGTCTTCCGCGGGTCGTCGCCGCTCGCCGGAGCCACAGCCGCAAGCGAAGCGCGCGCAGGGGGAGGCGCAGCGGCTTCCGGTCCCATCTGGCTCGAGCCGTCAGACCCGCTCGACACCATGCGCGATGTGCTCGAGACGATGCAGAACGAGTACGTTGACAAGGTCGAGGCAGATGGCAAGTTCGCCGCAGGCGCGGTTCGTACGATGCTGTACACGCTCGACGATCCGCGCACCCGCTACTGGACCGCCGAGCAGCTCAAGCTCCTCGAACAGCAGCTGGACGGGAAGTACTCAGGCATCGGGGCGGTCCTCGCCGTCGTCAAAGTGAAGCAGGACGACATAGAACAGCGCCGTGTGACGGTTGTCGCGCCTGCCCTTGGCGGCCCTGCAGATCTTGCCGGAGTTCGGGCGGGCGATTACGTGACCGAGATAGACGGGCGGTGGGTCATAGCCTACGATCCTCGCCTCGATCTGAATCGGCTCGCGCTCCGCACGATGCCGGACAAGGAATACCGGCAGATCATCAAAGACGCCACGAAGAAGCTGCAGGACGGCGTCTCATGGCCAAGGGCGCTCGAGCAGTTGACTCAGGCCACCGGCAAGGCGATCACGCTCACACTGGCGCGACCGGGCTCGTCTGCTCCCATCAAGGTCAAGGTAGAGCGAGCCGATGTCCAGGTTGCGCCCGTTGCGTTCAGCAAGCTCCCATCGGGCATCGGGTATCTGCGCGTAACGCAGTTTGGCCGGGTGACCGCCGGTGAGGTCCAGAACGCGGTTCGGTCTGCGGGGCGACTGGCGGGCCTGGTAGTTGACCTGCGCGACAATGCGGGCGGACCCGACGAAGCCGGCCCCAAGAGCGTCGTCAGATCGGCCTCGGCAGTTCTCGGAGCTCTGGGCGTGACAGATCCGGCGGGGCAGATCGCCAAAGGCTCAAAGCGCACGCCGATCGTCGCCAGTCCGGAAGACGGCGCTCCGCAGCTCAAGGGCAAGCTGGCCGTCCTCGTGAATCGGGGCACCGCGGGCATCGCTGAGGTCGTAGCTGCGGCCCTGGAGACGCGAGCCGGCGCCAAACTCGTTGGCTCCAACACGCAGGGCGACAGCTCGTACCACAAGCTGGTTCGGCTGAGCCAGGGCGCAATGACGCTTACGGCAGGCACCTACATGACCGCCGCCGGCAAGCCTGTGCCGGCTACAGGTCTCAAGCCCGCAGTTGCCGTGGCAACAGGCGGTCCGAGATTGGACAAAGACGCGGCAGTGGCCAAGGCCGTCTCCGTTCTTACCGGCGCGGGAGGACGCTCATGAAGCGCAACGACCGTTCGTTTCTACGCATGGCGGTCTTCGTGGTCGTCCTCGGACTCGTCTTCGGCTTCGCCGGGCCGAGCTTCGGACCCGTTCAGGCGCCCAGGATCAAGAGAGACGGAGTTCGCCTGATCGAGCGGGCCATCGGGGTTCAGCCGGCGGGCGCGCAAGCCGCATCAGGTCCGGTGGCGCTAACCTCCGAGGCTCTGGCCGTGCTCAAGCGCGATTACTCGCGCGCGGTGATTGACGAGGCGAAAGTCCGCGATCTCACGTACGCCGCGATCCAGGGCATGCTCAGCACGCTCAACGATCCTTTCACGGGGTTCCTCGATCCCGACGACTGGCGCTCCATGCAGGACACAACTCAGGGCTCGTTTGAAGGCATTGGCGCGGTGCTTGAACCGTATGGCCGCGATGTTCGCGTTGTGCGACCATTGCCCGGCAGCCCGGCGTTTCAGGTCGGCATCAAGGCCGGCGACATCATCTTCAGTGTCGGGACTCACGACGACCAGACCGGCAAACTGATCAAGACGACGCCGACTCTGGGCAAGAACATCAACGAGGTCGTGAAGCTCATCAAGGGGCCGCGCGGCACCAAGGTGACCGTGACCGTGATGCGCCTGAGCGCGCCCAAGCCGATCCCGTTCGTCATCGTGCGCAAGCACATTGAGCCGCCCGTGGTCAACGTCTGGATGGAAGACAACGAACCCAAGATCGGGCGAATCGTGCTGAACGAGTTCAACGAGCGCGCCGATGACCAGCTATGGAAGGCCTGGACCGATCTCAAGAAACAAGGCGCTCGCGCCCTGATCCTCGATCTGCGCTACAACCCGGGCGGCTTGCTCGACATGGCGGTCCGCGTCGGCAGCCGGTTTGTGGATCGTGGAGCGGTGGTCATCGTTCAGGAAAAGAACGGAGTTCGGCACACGCTTCAGGCCAACCCGCGCCTGCCGAAGATCGGCGACGGCATCCCGTTGGCGGTACTGATCAACGAGTCGAGCGCCAGCGCGTCCGAGATCGTTGCCGGCGCCATCAAAGACCATGGGCGAGGAAAGCTCATCGGGCAGCACACATTCGGAAAAGGCCTTGTCCAGACGCTCTTCCCGCTGAGCGACGGGTCGGCGCTCCGCCTGACCACGGCCAAGTACTTCACGCCAAACGGGCGCGACATCAACAACAAGTACGATGAAGAGAAGCGCCCCATATTCGGCTCGGGCGGCATCATGCCCGACGTCGAAGTAGAACAATCGCCGGATTGGGTGGACCAGCAGTTCGAAGACAAAGCGCACGACACTCAGTTGAAGAAAGCGCTGGAAGTCCTTCGCTCCGACCTTCAGATAGCAGCGCGCCGCTGACTTTGCCCGCCCGGCCGCACGGAACACCTTTCGGCGGCCGGGCGTCATATCAGGCGCGCCAAGCGGTCCAGTCGTCTGCCGAACAATAGCCAGGTTGGCCGCAGGCGGGTAGAATAGCGTGTCGCAACGCGACATTGGAACAGCGCGGTAATCTAGCGTGTCATTGACCACCGAAACCTACGGCTACATCGCTGCCGGCCTCTACTGGGTCCTCATCCTGTGCTGGCTCACGATCCTGATCTTCTACTGGCGTGAGCATCGCCGACTTCGGACTCTTCAGACCATTGTCGGCACCATGCTTGTCGTGGTCTTCCTCGATGGCGCCCGGACGCTGCTCGAGAGCGTCTACTTCGGAACCGTCTACACGGCGCGAGCGGGCATCCTCCCGACCTTCATCTACGAACTGCTGTCGGAGCCTCAGCTGGTCATTGTTCCCAAGCTCGTCAATCTCGGGGCGGCAGTCACGATCATCATGGTTCTGGTGCGGCAGTGGTTCCCGGCGATGCGGGACGAGCTGGACCGCCAGAGGCAGACCGCAGCCCTCTATGAGGCGCTGCAGCAGGCGCACGAGAAGATGCAGGCGACGCTTGACGAGCTAACCGCGGCACACGCCGAACTGAAGCGAACGCATGATGAACTGAGGCACACCCATTCCGAGCTCAGGGCGGCACGCGAAGCGCAGGATGCGCTGACCCATATGATCGTCCACGACATGCGCACGCCGCTCACAAGCATCATCACCGGACTGCAGACCGCGCAGCAAACGGACTACGACAGCGAACTGACGCCGGAAATGGTGGATCACGCGCTGGCAGGCGCGAATCGGCTGCTGCTGATGGTCAACGATCTCCTTGACATCTCGAAGATGGAATCGGGCATGATGACGCTCAACACCGACATCTTCCCGATCCGTCAGCCCATTGACGTTGCCGTCACGATGGTAGGTCCCTTGGCGCGCGAGAACGACATAAGGCTCGAGGTGTCCACCTTAGATCGCGACGAAGTGCAGGCCGATCGGGAGCTTGTCAGGCGCGTCGTGGTGAACCTGCTCGGCAACGCGCTCAAGTTCGCGCCGCGGAACAGCGCCATACGCATCGCGGTGGAGCGCGCAGGACGGGCTTCGTTGAAGGTCAGCGTCTCCGATAGCGGTCCCGGCATCCCGCCCGAGCACCAGCAGAGGATATTCGACAAGTTCCATCAAGTCGGCAACGGCGATACCAACGGCCTTCCGTCAACCGGGCTGGGTCTGACGTTCTGCAAGATGGCCGTCGAGGTGCAGGGCGGTGAGATTGGCGTCCAGAGCACGCTGGGCGAAGGTAGCACCTTCTACTTCACGCTGCCTGCGGCGCTGACGGACTGACGGCGGCGCTGCGTTTGGTGTCGCATCGAGCGCGGCACGGATCAGATGCCAAGGTCGAGCGTACGTTCCATGCACCAACTGTCATTGCGTCGCCGGAACGTCGCTTGACCGGTGATCACGAAGCCCATGCTTCGGTATAGCCGCTCGGCCCGCGCGTTCGTCTTCACAACGTTCAGGCACACCACCGGCACTCTGAGGCGGTC
>JBBIQU010000128.1:0-10008 GCA_037442185.1 Chthonomonadales bacterium
CGGGTCCACCTTGATGCGATAGGACGGCACGCCCATGGCCCATGTGCGCGACGGATGGAACGCCTCCGGCATCTTCTGGGCGCCCTCCAGCACTTCTCCCGCGATCCTGTCGAGCTCGGCAAGGTCGGGGCCGTATACATTGACGTGGATGGGCGCAGCGGCGGTCGCCATGACATCGGAGCCCATCTCCTTGATCTGCAGGCGTCGAATGCCCGGGATCGTGGCAAGCGCTTCCCGCTGCACTCCGTCTATGACCTCGAAGATGGTCCTCCTGCGCTTGTCCTTGTCGCTGAGTGTGAGCATGAAGGCGGCTCCATTGGCCGCGGGCATCTGGTAACCCGTGAAGTACGGGCTCCAGGTTTCGAACATGCTCTCGGCGCCGACCTCGATGCTGGCCTTTTCGATCTCCGGGTACTTGAGCATGATCTGCTCGAGCCGCTGCACGGCCTTTTCGGTTGCGGCGAACGACGTGCCTGGAGCCATCTCCAGCGTGCCCGTGGCCTGGCCGACGTCGGCAAGCGGCATCATCTCGGAACCGATGAAGTAGTAGAACGTGAACCCGATCAGCACGGTTGCCGCGATGCGCGAGAGGTTGGCGAAGCGGTTCCGAAGCATCCACCGGAGTATCCGTGAGTAGCCTGCCTCCATCCGGTCGAGCATGCGCTGGAATGGATCGAGGATCGCGACGAGACCGCGCAGGATGGGACTCCTCCGATCTGCGGCCCTGGCCTCATCGGACCGCAGCAGGTTCGCGCACAGGAGCGCGGTCAACGTGAACGACACGAGGGTCGAGGCGATCAACGCGAACAGCAAGGGCCACACGAGCTCCCGGAACATCGCCTCGGTGATGCCGCCCGAGAACAGCAGCGGCGCAAGAGCCAGCGCCATCGTGATCGTCGAAGCAATGACCGCGAGGCGCACCTCGGCGATGCCGTCCACCGTCGCATCCTTCGGGGTCTTTCCCATTCGGATGTGCCGCTCGACGGCGTGAATGTCAATGATGCTGTCGTCAACGAGTCGTCCGATCGAAAGCAGCAGACCGACCAGAGTGCCGCTGTTGAACGTCATGCCGAATGGCAGCATCATTAGCGTCGCCAGCGCAAGCGACGTGGGAATGGCGATCAAAGCGATGAGCGTGCCCCGCCATTCGCCGAGGAACAGCAGGACCACCACGGCCGTCAGGAAGGTCGCCAGCGCAAGTTCATGCCAGACGTTGTCGAACAGCACTCCGACGAAGCGCGCGTTGTCGTAGGCCACGTCGAACTTCACCCCGGGATACTCGCGCTCAAGCTCGCCTATGGCTGCCATGAGCTGCGGCATCAGGCGCGCCGAGCTTGCTCCGGGGTCCTGGATGACGGAGACCTGGATGGACGGGATGACCTCCCCTTCGGATCCGGGGTCGTGCTTGAGATATCGGTACGCCGAGCGGCGCTCCCAGTGCCCGTCGAAGACGCGGGCCACGTCGCCGACGCGCACGACGCGAGGAGCCTCAGATGATGGAGCGGCGTCCGACGTGGCCGGGGCAGGCATGGTCTCCGTCGCGGATCCCATCCCCATTGCGCCCATCGCCGATCCGCCGGTCTGCGATGAAGTCGCTGTGCCGGACGAACGGATGGGGTAGTTGCGCACTTCCTCAGGCGTCTGCATGCGCGTATCCACCCTGACGATGGCCTCTCGGCCGCCGTCGGTCATCGTTCCGGCAGGGCGGTTCACGCTCTGAGCATTGATTGCGGCCCTCACGTCCAGAATGGACAGGCCGCGCGCCGCGAGTTTGTCGCGGTCCACCACCACTTGCATCTGCCTGCGGTAGCCGCCGAAGGGCACCACCGAGTAGACGCTGGGTATCCGCTTCAGGCGGCTGACGACCGTGTTGTCGGCGAACTCGCGCACGCGGGCCATATCCCAGCCTCCGCCGGGCGCCGGGCGCAGGCTGAAGGAGACGACCGGCAGGTTGAGCGGGTCAATGGGGATCACCCACGACGGCTTGAGGTTGGCGCCCGTGGCGGGGAGATTCGCCTGAGCGACGTCCATCAGCGCCTGAACGTCGAAGACTGCGCGGCGCATGTCGTATCCGTAGTCGAACTCGAGCGCGACGATGGAGAAGCCTTCCTGAGAGGTCGAGCGGATGTAGCGCAGACCCCTCACGTTGACCAGTTGCTCCTCGATGGGCTTGCTGACGTTGAGTTCCATCTCTTCGGGCGACAGGCCGGGCATCATTGTCACCACGCCGACCATCGGACTCTCGATGTACGGAGCGAAGCGCCTCGGCAGAATGCTCGTAACCGCCAGCGCGGCGAGAGCAACCACAGATACGTAGAAGGCAATGATCGCGTAGGGATGCTCGATGGACCAGCGGTGGATCATGTGCAGGGCCGTCAGCCCGCGCCCATAGGCGGCTCCGGCCGCGTTCCGGATGGCGTTCATTTGCGCGAACCTTCCCGCACGAGCGCCATGCCGCACTTGGGGCACCGCCCCGGCTTGTCGCTGCGCACTTCAGGGCACATCGTGCAGATGTAGGAGGCCTGCTCGACAGTGGTCGCATTCGCTCCGGCGGACCCGTGCGAAGGCCCATCGTGAACCACCTCATCGCCGTCGCGCAGGCCTCCGCCTCCTTCCACGATCACCAGATCGCCCTCGGCGAGGCCGGAGCGTACGGCAATGTGCGTATCGCCCTTGAGTCCGGCCTCGAACGCTACCCATCGAGCGATATGGCTCGGACCCTCCGAACGGGCCACCCAGACATAAGTGCCGGCGGTTCGGCCCTCGACGGATGTCCCGCCCGCCACGCGCTCATGCACGGCCCGGATCGGCACGCGGAGCGCGTGGTTCGACGTTTCGACGGTGATCCGCATGGTGATGGCCTCGCCGATGGCGAAGGCCGGAGATGCATTGTTCCAGACGGCTTCCACAGTGGCAGTCCTCGTAGCCGGGTCCACCTGCGGCGAGATGCTCGTGATGGCCGCCCTGGCGCGCTCGTTCGGACTGTCGAGGCGCCAGACTTCGACCCGGGCTCCCAGTCTTATGTGGGGAAGGTCGGCCTCCGACACGTTGGCCTGAAGTCGTACGGGGGATGTCTGCGCGACCTGCAGGATCGCCTGACCCGGGCTTGCGAGAACGCCCGGCGCCAGGATCCGCCGGGTGACGATTCCGTCGGCGGTGGCCCTGATCTCTGCGTACCGCTCGGAAGTTCGGGAAGCCTGCAGCATGGCATCGGCCTGTCTGACGCCCGAGCGTGCCATTCGCCGCTTGCCTGCCGCCGCAGCCAGGGACGCTTCGGCTGCGTCGGCTTCTGCCTGCATTGCCCTGAGCCGCTCGCGCGCTTCATCGGCCCGTCTTTTCGCCACGTCCTGGGCCGCGCCGGCCGCGCGCACTTTGGCTTCGTGTCCCCTCACGGCTGCTTCGGCCTGGCTCACCCGCGATCTCGCCATGGTCAGGGCGCTTCTGGCCGAGGCGGCATCGGCTCTGGCGCGCTCAAGCTCCTGCACGGACACGGCGCCCCGCTCCCGCAGCGACTGCATGCGCCGCAACTCCGCCGCGGCATAGGAATGTTCCTCTTCGGCCGCATCCACCGCTGCCCTGGCCTCCTCCACCATGAGCCGCGCGGCGGCCAGACTCTCCTGAGCGTCGGCGAGACCTGCTTCCGCCGCCCTTGCTTCGGCATCGGCGGCGTGGACAGCGGTCCTCTCGGCGCTTGCCTGCGACTTCGCGCGGGCGAGCGCCGCTCGCGCTTGGGCCTCCTCGGCGCGTGAGACATCCTCGGCCTCACGGGCCATTCTGGCTCCGGCCGTACGCTCGAGCACCATCGGGCGGAGTTCAGAGGTGTCCAGACGGGCGAGCAGGTCGCCCTTTCGGACGCGCGTGCCTGCGTACACGGGCATTTCGACGATCCACCCTGAAACGCGCGGGAAGATGTCCTGCTCAACCCAACCGGCGACCTGGCCCAGATAGGTCACGGATCGCGTCACCGGGCCATGGTCAACGCGGGCGACTTTCACGGGAGCAACGCCCGGAGGCGGAGGCGTGGCCATTTCCATCGCTTGCGCCTCGATGGGCGTCATGGCTCCCGGCCTGCGCCAGTTGCGCACGGCGTAGACCGCCACGGCGAGCGCGATCGCGAGCAGCGCGATGCTGAACCATGCCCGCGTGCCGAGCAGCGCCCGAACCGACAGCGTCTGGCCGGTTCGGCGCATTCGGTACACGGTGAATAGCGCCAGCGCAAGCGCGGCTGCGCCAATCGCGACCATCAACGGGCGCGATCCGCCGCTTCCCTGCCCGGTATCCATGCCCGTGGCGAGCTTGAGCTGCAGCTTGCGTTCCGAGCCTCCCGAAGTCACAGTCACATCGGCCACATATCCGCCGGTCATGGCGAACACGGCGGGAGCGGTATAGGCCCCGGGAGAGTCGGGGACAGGACGGGCCGTCTCCTCCCTCTCGCCCATGTCCATGTTGGGCATGCGCACGAGGAGTCGCACCTGCGCGCCATCGAGGGGCTTGCCTGAATCTCGGATGTCCAGCCTGACGTTCGCCCTGCCCAACGCGATCACCGGCGGGTCGGTAGTCAGTTGGATTTCCAGACCCTGGCCGGAGCCACGGACGGGCTCGGCGGATGCGGTAACAGCCGCGAACGCCAACGCCAACGTAGCGAAGACGCCCGCGACGAGACGGGATGGTCTGTGTCTTGACATGGCGTTCACTCCTTTCCGACAAGTCGCTGTATCTTCGCGACAGCAAGTCCGTGGTCAAGCCGCGCGCGAGCTTCGGCGGCCTCAGCCTCGCGCACCGCTGCCAGAGCATCCAACTGCTCGACGAGGATGCTTTTCTGATTGCGAACGCGGAGTTCGACCACCGCATACGCGGCGCGAGCGGCTTCGGCGGCGGCTCGTGAGGCGGCCAGCGACGCCTCGGCTGCGACGAGGTCGCTCCAGGCCGTCCGGAGCTGCGCCTCGACATCGAGGACTGCCGCTCTCAAGTCCTCGGCTGCAGTCCGCGTCTCGGCCTCGGCCCGAGCCTGTGCGCTCTTGCGAACCCCGCCGTCGAGGATCGGCATTGCGGCAGTGAGAGCGAACGTAGCTGCGCCGTTGCCGGCCATGGCTCGCGGCGTGAAGATCGAGCCCATGAGCGATGCGTAGACCTGGGGGCGTCGAGCCGCCGCGGCTGCGTGAAGCCCGTGGTTCGCCGCGTCGAGCCTCCGCTGCACGGCATGTATCATGGGCGACTCAGTCCTTGCGGCCCTGAGCGCGTCATCCAGACTCGCAATGGTCTGGGCCATCTCGGGGTCCTCGCTTGCCTCACCGGCTGCGCCTGCCTCCATGCCCATGGCCCTGGCGAGCATCACGCCGGAGCTGGCGCGTTCGGCTTCCGCCAGCGCCACATCCAGTTCCGCGCTGCGCAGACGAGCGACCGACCGCAGGTATGTCGCTTCTATGCCGCGTCCGGATTCCCAGTCGGCTCGCGAGTTCTCGGCCATGGCTCGCGCCGCGTCGCGGTCGGCCTGGGCGACGGCAAGCATGGCAAGGGCGTACCGGTTGCGCAGATAGGCTTCCTTCACTTCGGCTGCAGTCCGCGCCCGTTCGTCGGCAAGCTCGGCCTCCGCCATCGAGAGCATGGCCTGTGCCCGGCGCAGTTGGGCCTCGAGCGCTCCGCCTGTGGAAATCGGCGCCATGGCGGCTGCGGCAAGATGGACAGACGCGCGTCGGCCCAGCATCGCGCCGGGAGCGGGATCCGCGGCGGCGGCGTCCGTCATTGTATCGTCTCGGGATGCTCCGGCGACCACGCCTCCGGTGACGTGAATGTTCAGCATCCCCCGCGCCATGCCGACCTCGGCGCGAGCGGCGTCCACTCGATGGCGAGCGGCGGCAATGGCAGGGCTGCCGACCATCGCCCTGCTCACGGCTTCGGCGAGCGTCAATCTCGCCGGGGCCGTGGGCGCTGCCGGTACCTGATGGATGCCCAGCAGCGTCAACAATATGACTAAGCAGTGCACACTGCACCTCCTGATGCTTGTCCAATCCCGTGTCCGAACGCATGGACGCGGGTAATCCGACATGCGCGGCCCGGTGAACGGCACGTGCCGTTACGGGCGATCGCTGGATCGGGTAAGGAACGTCAGGAGGCGATGGGGGGAGCTCGTGGAGCGGAGGGGCGACTGACTGCGTCGCCCGGCGGACCCTCGTGGTCGGCAGCTACGCAGGACGCGCCCGCGACGACGACGAGCGTCATCGGCAGGTTCGGATGGGTACCGACCGGCGTGTCCGGCATCGTGAGCGATTCGGCGCTCACAACAACCCTGGATGCCGAAACCGCCCGGCACGTCATGCCGGCGGCTACCTGGGCGTCGGCGCTGTTCCGGTTAGCCGAGTGGGGGCAGCAAGCATGGGAGTGCGATGCCGCTGCGCTCTCGGAAATCGGCGTCGCGATACCGTGGGAGCAGTCGAACGCGCAAGGACGACCATCCCTGCAGACCCATGAGACGTGCGAAAGGGTCAGCGATAGCGCAAGGGCAATCGCCGCAACAGCGACAGGCAGCCTACGATAACGTGAAGCGTACATTGGCGGATGTTAGTATTACCGACCGAGCGGCCTAAGCGGTTCCCCGCGTCCGGGACGGCAAGGCTCAAGAGAGCGCCCTTACCTACTGCAAAGCCACCAGCAATCATGAAGGTCAACGGCCGCCGGTTGAAGAAAGCGTGTACGAACTCGTACCGGAGGCGACCTCATGCTCGACTTTCATCATCTGCTGCGCGGCGTGGCCTGCGCACTGGCGCTGCCCGCCGTTACGGCTTGCTGCGCGACCGCTCTCGGCGTGACGCGAACTGAAGTCCACCTCGACACGTTCGCCACCGCCAAGCGATACGAACGGCGACCTGCGCATGCGTGGCGCTCGAACGGCTCCTTCAAGGTGGGTGCAGAAGAGGCCCTGCTGATGCCGCCGATCGCCTCGCAGGCGGACATCGAGGTGACCGCCGATGTTACGGTGGCCAAGCGCTTGGGAGAGGGATGGGGCTATGCAGGCGTCTCCCTCCGGAAGGACGCCGCCAACCTGTGGATGCTTCTTCTCGTGGAGTCGCCTGACGGTCGGAGGTACTTCGAACTGATCGAGGTCCTCAACGGCCAGAGGCACGCGCAGTCAGCCCCGGGCGCGACAACCGAACTCCCGGTGCGCAGCGCGGAGGGGCTGACGACCTGGGAAAGCTCCGGTCGCTATCGGCTGACGCTCGGCCTTTCGCCGACCGGCATCGTCGGCGCAATCAGGTCAGTTGAAGGCGGACCCGAATGGCGCAAGGAGTACACATTCGGCCGGCAGCAAGCGGTTCGCGAGGGCAGGCCGGCGCTTGTGGCGTCGGTCGCCGAGGGGAAGTTTCACCGATTCGCCGTCGCCGCAGCCTCCGCCCCGTCAGGGCCAACGATCGCCATACGCCGTGGCAGAGCAGGTTCTGCGGCCATCCTGAAGCCGAGGCAGGGCTCGGTGTCCGCGACTGTCGTCGCCGCGCTTGAGCGGGAAGGGCTCGCCGTCACTCAGGTTGGCTGGGACGAACTGGCCCAGCGTCGCTTACCCGACAAGGGCCTCGACGTGCTCGTCCTTGCGGATGCGCGAGAGTTACCGACGGCGGCGCGCGACGCGGTGGAACGTCTGATCTCGCACGGCGGAAAGGTGATCGCCATTGGCGCTCCCGCTGCGTCGCGCATCCTTGCGCGCACGCCGACGGGCTGGTCCGATCAGGCCGGCTGGATGGAGGCGACAGCCCGACGGATCGAACGTGTGCCGATCATGCTGACAAAGGGCGGCTGGCAACGGACGGCCTACCGAAGCGCGCGCCAAGCATCCGTTGAGTTGGACAGGTCACAGGGCGAAACATGCTGGAAGGTCTCGACCGATCTTGAGGGATGGGATGGATGGGCCACTGACGCATCGGGCGGATATGGTTCCGATCGCAGCCTGATGGTTCTCGAAGCCAAAGGCGATGCGGCAACGACGCAACTCGCCGTCGAGTGCGTTGAGGATGACGGGTCCAGATGGATTGCCGTCATCCCGCTGTCCACCGCCTGGAAGACGCACATCCTGCGTGTTGACGACTTCGCCTACTGGATGGACTCGCCTGCAGTCGGGCGCGGCACAGGCGGCGATCGCTTTCGTCCGGCTCGACTCCGGAGGCTGGCGTTCGTTCTGTCGGCCAGCCATACCCCGAAGGTGAAGCCGGGCCGTCATACGTACTGGGTTAGGGCAATCTCAACTGCAGCGGAGACCGAAGACCGACCTCCGAGCTTCGGCGTTGCCGACATCGAGGCGCTGTGGCCATCGTACAAGCTGTACCCCATGGACGAGATCGCGTCTCTTCGTGCCGCCGGTGAACAGGGGATTGTGCCGGGCGGTCAGCCGGTGCGCTGGACGCGTCCCGGGTACTCGCCCGTCTGGCGCGAGCGGGGGCGCGGCTTCGACCGCGGGCGGGCGTGGCGGTGGGTGCCCATACTCGAGGCGCATGACGGCAACGGGCGCAAGCGGGGCGCTCTGGTTTCGCTGATGATCGGCGACCGAACATCGCCCAACGCGATGTGGGCCAACGTTGCCGTCGCCGACCCTCGCGATGCCGGGCGACAGCCGTTGGTCTCGGCCATTGCGGCGACGGCGAAGGCGATGGTGCGGGGCGCATTCCTTCTCGAAGGCGGAGCCGAGCAGTTCGCGTATCGCCCGGGAGAGGCGGTTCGGCTGGGTGCGAGAGCGCTCAATGCAGGCGGCCGTCCGACCGGCTTATCGGTCCGCGCCACCGTGAAGGATGCATCGAAGCGCAGCGTGTTCGAAGGCAGCCGAATGATTCGGATCGAGCCCGGATCCGTCGGCGCCGCCGAGTGGACCTGGCGGCCTCAGACCATCGGCTCAGGCGGATGCCTGGTTGCCGTCGAGCTCTTGCATGAAGGCCGGGTTGTTGATCGGATCGAGCATCGGATCGAGGCTCTCCGGACGGCCCCAGCGCGGCCCGAGGAGTTCGTCCGAGTGGTCGGAAGCGAGTTCCGGCTGGGCGACAAGCCCTGGCATTTCCAGGGCATTAACTACTGGCCGACGTGGATGGCGGGATACCCGAGCCTGAATCAGCGATCTCGCGAGTGCTACGATCCCGAGATCATCGAACGTGACCTCGCCTGGCTGAAGAAGGCGGGCGTCAACGTGCTCAGCGCCATACAGGCGATCGTCCCTTCGGATCCCGACGATCCAAGGGGCTATCGCGACCAACTGGACTTCCTCGATCGGTGCCTGAGGCACGGAATCCGATGCTATGTGACACTCCATGCAGCGCGCGCCTATGCCGGAGCCTCGTTTGCCCGCGTTAAGGAGTACATCGAGAAAGCCGGACTTCGGGATCACCCTGCGATCATGTCCTGGGAGCTGGCATGGGAGCCGATAGACGGGCCATGGGGAGGTCGCCTCGACTACATTGTCGGCGACTGGAACCGATGGATCGTCGAGCAGTACGGCGATGTTGCGACCGCCGTCGCCGATTGGGGCTTCGACCCGCGGCAGACGCCTGCCGACCCCGTACCCGCGCCGAGCATTCCGCAATGCACGACGGACGGACCCTGGAAGCGGTATGTCGCGGCGTTTGCGCGAGCCCACAGCGACCTCATCGGTCGCGCATATGGCGAGGTGGTCCGGCCGTTGCGCGCATGGGACCCGAATCACCTGATCACCTTCAGAGGTGGGGCGTGCGGTATCCCCAGCAGCGCGGCGTTTGCCCATATCCACAGCGTCGGCGTCGCGCGGCATATGGACTTCCTGTGTCCGGAGGGCTACAACCTGCAGACAGGCGGGTGGGCCAATCCGACGCCGCCCGATGACATCCGCAAGGGTGGTCTGGTCACGCTGTACTACCGGTTTGTTTCGCGCGAGAAGCCGGTTGTCTGGATGGAGTTCGGATACACGGCCAACGGGTTTGGCGGAGCATGGTCCCCCGAGCGCGCCCGCCTGAAACCGGCCGAACTGCTCGTGCAGCGCGACGAGATCCGCCGCTTCTATGA
>JBBIQU010000128.1:10022-11511 GCA_037442185.1 Chthonomonadales bacterium
CTCGAGTCCGGGTCCCGAGGAGCTGCGCCGTGGTCGTTGCCAGGAGGCTTTCGGCTGGGTGAGAACAGCGACTTCGGGTTGGTGGAGCCGGACGGAACCCCGCGGCCGTCGGCGCATGTGATGGCGGCATACAACCCGCGATTCGCCGGCGTGCGCCATCTCCCCGCTGATGCAACCCTCGCCATTGACCTGGACACCGAGCGGTACCATGCCTGGGAGCTGTACTCGCCGCGATATCTGGAGATGGTGAAGTCAGGCAAGGTCGTTGCGCTGACAACCGCCGGCACCGGCACTACCTCGGCCGACTGCCCGATGGTGGCGGTTGGCGGCAACGCATGCAACGGCAAGAACCCTCCGCAGTTCCTGAATGCCGAGTTCGACACGCTGGAAGTCAGCGTGGGCGGTACCTGGCGTTCTGTTCGTTCGGGCGACACCATCGAGGCGCCACGGGGCTCGGTCGTTCGCTGCCGGGCTACGGTCGGCAATACGGGGGAAGCTGAGTGGCTCAGCCCGGAACGCCGGCCAGGGTCCGGCGCCGTGTATCTGACCGTGTCGAACGGGGTGCGCGCGCCCATAGCCGCCGACACGCCGTACCTCGGGACCACGAGCGTACGTGAGTTCGACATTGTCGCCGGGCTGAACGAGGCGGTAACGCTATCGTTGCGCATGGAGGCTGCCGGCCGAACGCCGTTCGGCGAGCGGCGGACTGTGACGCTGGTTCCACGGTAGGCGCAACCGAACTGCAGGCGGGACTCCGGCGCTACGCTCGGCGCTGCAGGCGGGACGCCTGCGCTACGGTCTTGCGTATAGCGCCGGCGTCAGCCTTCGAGCACGAGGCCCCTGATCTCCTTGACGCCCATGCCTGCCAGTCCCATGCTCTCGGCGGTGCGTCCCTCTGCCCAGAAGTCCTTCTCGTGCATCAGTTCGGCAAGCGTGATGATGGAGCGGATGGTGGGGCATGGCACACCAAGCAGCTCGCCAAGCGACGCGATTGGGACCATGCTCATGGGCACATCCTCCCAGATGTAGCGATGGTCAACCTGGCTCGGCGCTTTGATGCCGTAGTATCCCTCGTTGGCCCTGATCGCATCGAAGAGGGTCTTGCCTGCGGCGCCGTAGGCGATGTAGAGCCATTCGCGGGCGGACATGCAGTTGAAGCCGACTGCGGCTCCGACAGCGACGCGCTCGGCATCCAGCGCCTCGAGGACCTTTGCGGCCGATCTGCTGATCCCGTCAATGTAGTACTCGAAGTCGCCCCGAGTGCTCTCGATCCGGCTGCAGTTCAGCACGGTCACGGCCGGATGGAAGATCGCCCCGATGTTGTCGAGGCTGGTCTTCATGACATTGTCGCCGGGCACAAACTCGCGGTAGGCAGGCCGTATCCGGGCGATTACCTCCGGCGTCCGATGGGCAGGGATGGCTGCGACGGGCACCGTGTTCTTGAAGCCGAAGACCTGCACTTGAGCAAGGTTGGATACCCGGCAAGCGT
>JBBIQU010000128.1:11528-12224 GCA_037442185.1 Chthonomonadales bacterium
CTTCTGCGACCACGACGTCGTCGGGCATGCCGCGCTGCTTCAGGACGTTGTGGAACTCGAGTGCGCCGCCGGTCCGGCCCGGGTGCAGGATGAACGCCTGGCCCGGCCTCACATGGGGCGCGCAGACCTCGGCCACCCAGCGGTGACCCGTGGCTGGAACGACTACCATGACCACGTCCGCGCCATCGAGAGCCGCGCCGATGTCCGTGGTCACCAGCTCGAACTCGGCCTCTCCGCTGGGCATATGGCAGCCTTGCCGCGTGATCAACTCAACACCGCCGCGCTGCCGAATGGGATTCAGGCGATCCTCGCTCCGGTTGAAGAGACGCACTCGGAAACCCATCAACGCAAGGTGTCCCGCCATGGCCAGGCCGCCGTTGCCTGCGCCGATCACGCAGAACACGGGAGCTGAATGCCCATCATTGAGGTTGGTCATGGCATGCCTCCTGAGGTGGTCGCGCAAGAGCGCTGAGGAAAGGACGGCGCAACCCGTCCGGGAGATGTGATGGACCCAGTATATCCCAAGATGAGCCCGGGCGGCCCAGTTAGGCGCCAGCGACGCGCGCGTGTCGCATCGTGTGACCGTTCGCGCCTGCGTTCGGATCACGATCGCGCACTGCATCGGACGCGCAGACGCGTCCTGTATGACCACGGCGTCGAACCGTCGGGTGACACGAGGGCGAGCCAACCGCAGCG